>JAGWTB010000026.1 GCA_028869175.1 Sphingomonadales bacterium | reverse complement strand
ACCGGGCGGGGCCGCCGCGCCGCTCCCGACCTGGCTCACCCGTGCACCAGCCGCCGAACCGCGCCCGGCGCGCCCGCTCGCGCCGTCGTCGCTGGGCGAGGATGCCTCCGCCGATCCGCCGTTCCCGCCCGGTGCGCTGATCGAGGCGGCAAGGCGCGGCACGCTGGTCCACCGCCTGCTCGAACGCCTGCCCGCCGTGGCCGGGGACGCGCGCGCGGATGCGGCGCGGCGCTGGCTGGCGCGCAATGCTGCGGACCTGACCGAAGCGGCGCGCGCCGAGATTGCCCAGTCCGCGCTGGCCGTGGTCGGCGATCCACGCTGGGCAGACCTGTTCGCCGCCGATGCCCTTGCCGAAGTGCCGGTGGCGGCGCTGGTCGGCGGACGCGTGGTGGCGGGGACCATCGACCGGCTGGTGATCCGCGGCGACGCGCTGCGTCTGGTCGATTTCAAGACCGCCCGCCGTCCGCCCGCGCGGCTGGAGGACGTGCCGCTGGCGACGCTGCGCCAGATGGCGGCCTATGCCGCCGCGCTGTCTGCCGCCTATCCGGGGCGCAGGGTGGAAGCGGCCTTGCTCTACACCCAGACCCCGCGCCTGATCGAAGTGCCGGCGGAGGTGCTGGCGGCCCACAAGCCGGACTTCGCCGGGGACGAATAATCCTTTTTGCCCGCCCGGTTGTCATGGCCGGAGCGCGGCATATATTAGCGACAAATCACACAGGAGTTTGCCTCATGTCCACCATCGCCGTCACCGATGCCAGCTTCAAGGCCGACGTACTCGAATCGTCCAAGCCTGTGCTCGTCGATTTCTGGGCCGACTGGTGCGGCCCGTGCAAGATGATCGGCCCCGCGCTGGAGGAAATCAGCGAGGAACTGGCCGATCAGGTGACCATTGCCAAGATGGACATCATGGAAAACACCGCCGTTCCCGGCGAAATCGGCGTCCAGTCGATCCCGCTGATGGTCCTGTTCAAGGATGGCAAGGCCGTCGCCCAGAAGCTGGGTGCCGCGCCGAAGAGCCAGCTCAAGAGCTGGCTGGAAAGCGTGCTGTAATAAAACCTCTCCAGATCCTCCCCAAAGACCTGCTTTGGGGAGGGGGACCGTTCGCGAAGCGAATGGTGGAGGGGCCGGCGCTGCAAGCGCCGCTCGCGCGGCGTACCCCTCCGTCCTGCCCTGCGGGCAATCCACCTCCCCATCGCAAGTCGATGGGGAGAAACGCCATCACATGCCCGCCATCCGCTCTGCCAGCACGTCCCAAAGGGCGGGGCTGGCCGCGCCGATCATGCCGGGTTGCAGGTGTTCATCGACCCGGTAGGGCCGGCCATCCGGACGGCAGACCTTGCCGCCGGCTTCGTTGAGGAACAGCACCCCCGCCGCATGGTCCCAGGCCAGCGTGCGTTCGAACACGGTGATGTCATTCTCGCCCAGCACGATGCGCGGGTATTGCTCGGCGGCGCAGCGCGGGATGTCGACCAGCGTATAGTGCGGGGCGATGTGGCGTTTCAGCTTCTCGCGCTTGGCGAGATCGGCGAAGACCAGCGAGATCGCGGCAATTGGCGGCTGCGCGCCGCTGTGTCGGGCCTGGACGCGTTCATCGCCGATCCACGCGCCCTTGCCCTTTTCGGCATGGCAGAACCGCTGGCGCAGCGGATCGTAGATCCAGCCGCCGATGGTCTCGCCCTTTTCCGCCAGCGCGACGAGGATGCCGAAGGGAGGTTTGCCGGCAGCGAAATTGTTGGTGCCGTCGAGCGGATCGATGATCCAGCACAGCGCATCGCCCAGCCGATCCAGCACCGCCGGATCGGCGTGCGCCGCTTCCTCGCCCACCACGGCGGCTTCGGGCAGCAATTTGCCGAGCAGGTCCGCAAGGATCGCCTCGCTCTCGTGATCTGCCACGGTGACGGCATCATCCGCCGCCTTGGCGATGATCTGTGCGCTGGTGAGCGTCTGGTAGTGCGGCAGGATGGCGCGGTTTGCTGCCTCCAGCATGATCTGTTCGACGGCGCAGGACAGCGGGGTCACGAACGGTAATCCGCGTTGATCGAGATGTAGCCGTGGGTCAGGTCGCAGGTCCAGACCGTCGCGCGGCCTTCGCCTAGGCCGAGGTCGATGGCAATGTCGATGTCCTGCCCCTTGAGGTGGGCCGCGACCGGAGCCTCGTCATAGTCGGCGAGCGGCTGGCCTTCCCTGGCTGCCCAGATGCCGCCGAAGCCGATCGACAGCCTGTCGCGGTCCGCCGGTTCGCCCGCCTTGCCCACCGCCATGACCACGCGGCCCCAGTTGGCGTCTTCTCCGGCGATGGCGGTCTTGACCAGCGGCGAATTGGCGACAGCGAGGCCGACGCGCCGGGCGCTCTCGTCGCTCACCGCGCCGGTGACGCTGACCGCGATGAACTTCTGCGCACCTTCGCCATCGCGCACCACCAGATGGGCGAGCTGGCGGCAGACGTCTTCCAGCGCGGCGGCAAAGGCATCGGCACCAGGGCAGCCGGAGCAGTTGATCTGCTGGTTGCCCGCCTTGCCGGTGGCGAAAGCGAGGACGGTGTCGCTGGTGGAGGTGTCGCTGTCCACGGTGATGCAGTTGAACGTGCGGTCGGCGGCGGCGGAGAGCAGCTCCTGCAGATAGCCGGGCGCGATGGCGACGTCGGTGAAGACGTAGCCGAGCATGGTCGCCATGTCGGGCGCGATCATGCCCGAACCCTTGATGATCGCGGCGAGCGTTACCGTGCGGCCATCGACCACGGCTGTCGCCAGCGCGCCCTTGGCGAAGGTATCGGTGGTGCCGATGGTGCGCGCGGCGTCTTCCCATGAGCATGGCGCGGCGGCGAGCGCGGCGGCCACTCCGGCGCGCGCCTTGTCCTTGGGCAGCGGTACGCCGATCACGCCGGTGGACGAAACGAACACCTGCTCGCGCGGGCAGCCGAGGTGATCGGCGACCTGGCCCATGATCTGCTCCACCGCCTCGCGGCCACGGTAGCCGGTGAAGGCGTTGGAATTGCCGGCATTGACCACCAGCGCCCGCGCGCGGCCCTGCTTCACACTGTCGCGCCCCAGCTCGACTTCGGACGAGCAGCAGACGTTGCGGGTGAACACCCCCGCCACCGCCGTGCCTTCGGCCAGTTCGACATAGGTCAGGTCGCAGCGGCCCCAGTCCTTGTACCCGGCGCGCACGATGTGCGGCGTCGCTCCGGCGATGGCGGGCAGGGGGGGGAAGGGCGAGGCGAGCGGGGAGACGGCTTCGGACATGGCTTCGCTCTATGGCGAGCGGCCTGCCATCGCAAGCGCTTGTCGCGGACAGGGATTTTGCTACGAAAGGTCAAAGCCTTGGGGGGAGCCTGCCGATGCCGATGACCGCGCTGTTTGTTCTCGCCGCCGCCGCTGCCAGCGCTCCGATGCCGCTGGGCAATCCGGGAACATGGGTGACCACCGCCGACTACCCGGCCGATGCCTTGCGCGAAGGCCGCGAAGGGGTGGTCGGCTTCGCGCTCGATATTGGCACCGATGGCGTGCCTGTCGCCTGCCGGATCACCCAGTCGAGCGGTTTGCCCGCGCTGGACGAGGCAACCTGCGTGCTCACCCGCGAACGCGCACGGTTCCGCGCCGCTTCTGATGCCACCGGCAAGCCGGTGGTCGGCCAGTTTGCCAGCCGGGTGCGCTGGGAGATTCCCAAGACCAGCCCGCAGCCGCAATCGGGCGGCATGACCATGTCTTTCGTGGTTCGCCCCGACGGGATGTTTGGCGATTGCAAGCTCGATCAGATCTCTGGCGCGGCGGCTGCCATGGCGCGCATGCCAACCCCCTGCGATCAGGGCCAGAAGACCACCCCCTATCTCGACGAGCACGGCGTGCCGGTGGCGCGCAAGATCACGGTGCGCCAGTCGATCAGCGTGGAACCTGTGCCCGCGCCGTGACTGTGGGTTGTTGTGATTGTCTATGGACGACCTTAACCACTCCTCCTATATTGGCAGCAGAATGAACCGCTTCATCCTCACCCTGCTTGCCCTGTTGACGGGCCTTGCCGCGCAGATTGCGCCGGCAGAGGCGCGGATGTCGGGGCTCAGCACCACGGAGATCGGGGCGGTTGAAGAGGCGCGCGGCATTTCGCGCGGTTCGGCGGGGCAAAGCTCCGCCGTCGAAGGCTCCGCCGCCATACCCCTGCCGCGCGAGAGGGATGTTTTCCGCCCGCGCCCGGTGCGGCCCAAGGTCTTCATCCCGTCGGTTCAGTTCGGGGTAGACCGCGCGCTCGAATAGCGCGGCTCAAGCATTTCCCAGCTTTTAGCCGGTCGCGCCGCCGCCAGGGCAGGGTGCGTCCGGCATTGACTCCATTTCAGCACCAGGAATCCCGCATATGATCGGCGCACTCGCCAAGGCCATCTTTGGCTCGTCCAATGACCGTTACGTCAAGTCGCTCGACAAGATCGTCAAGAAGATCGCCTCATTCGAGGAAGAGCTTGCCACCTACAGCGACGAGGAGCTGACCTCGCAGACCCAGAAGTTCCGCGGCATGCTGGCCGACGGATCGACGCTGGACGACCTGCTTCCCGAAGCCTTCGCCACCGTGCGCGAGGCAGGCAAGCGCCAGATGGGCATGCGCCATTTCGACGTGCAGATGATCGGCGGCATCGTGCTCCATCGCGGCGAGATCGCCGAAATGCGCACGGGCGAGGGCAAGACGCTGGTGGCAACGCTGGCCTGCTATCTCAACGCGCTGGAAGGCAAGGGCGTCCACGTCGTCACGGTGAACGATTACCTGGCCCGCCGCGACGCGGAATGGATGGGGCAGATCTACCGTTTCCTCGGCCTGACCGTGGGCGTGATCGTGCCCAACCTCTCCGAAGAGGAACGGCGCGAGGCCTATGGCTGCGACATCACCTATGCCACCAACAACGAGCTGGGCTTCGATTACCTGCGCGACAACATGAAGCATGAGCGCAGCCAGATGGTCCACCGGCCGTTCAACTATGCGCTGATCGACGAAGTGGACTCGATCCTGATCGACGAAGCGCGCACCCCGCTGATCATCTCCGGCCCGACCGACGACAAGAGCGAGCTCTACGTCGCGGTCGATACCATCGTGAAGCGCCTGCCCGCCGAGCTCTATGAGGCGGACGAGAAGACCAAGAACATCACCCTCACCGAAGAGGGCGTCGAATGGTCTGAGCGCCAGCTGGAGGATGCCGGGCTGCTGGTCGGCTCCAACCTCTACGACGTCGAGAATACCCAGGTGGTCCACCACCTTGACCAGGCGCTGAAGGCCAATGTCATGTTCAAGCGTGACATCGACTACATCGTCAAGGACGACAAGATCGTCATCATCGACGAGTTCACCGGGCGCATGATGGACGGGCGGCGCTGGTCGAACGGGCTGCACCAGGCGGTCGAGGCCAAGGAAGGCGTGCGGATCGAGCCCGAGAACCAGACCATGGCCTCGATCACCTTCCAGAACTATTTCCGCATGTACCCGAAGCTGGGCGGCATGACCGGCACGGCAGCGACCGAGGCGGCGGAATTCTACGACATCTACAAGATGAACGTTGTCACCATCCCCACCAACGTCACGGTGCAGCGCGTTGATGACGAGGACGAGTTCTACAAGAACACCAACGACAAGTTCCAGGCCATCGCCAAGCTGATCCGAATCAAGAGCGAATCCGGCCAGCCGGTGCTGGTGGGCACGGTTTCGATCGAAAAGTCGGAACTGCTGTCGGAATTCCTGCGGCAGGAAGGCGTGAAGCACAACGTGCTCAACGCCCGCTTCCATGAGATGGAAGCCCACATCGTCGCGCAGGCCGGCGGGCTGGGGGCAGTGACCATCGCCACCAACATGGCCGGTCGCGGTACTGACATCCAGCTGGGCGGCAACGTCGAGTTCCGGGTGGAGGACGAGCTCAAGGACCTGCCCGAAGGGCCGGAACGCGATGCCGCCATTGCGAAGATCAAGGCCGAAGTCGCCGAACAGAAGGCACTGGTGCTCGCCGCCGGCGGGCTCTGCGTGATCGGCACCGAACGCCACGAAAGCCGCCGCATCGACAACCAGCTGCGCGGCCGCTCGGGCCGTCAGGGCGATCCGGGCATGAGCAAGTTCTACCTCTGCCTGGAGGATGACCTGCTGCGCATCTTCGGTCCGGACACGCTGTTCAGCCGCATGATGAATTCCAACCTTGCCGATGGCGAGGCGATCGGTTCCAAGTGGCTGTCGAAGGCGATCGAGACCGCGCAGAAGAAGGTCGAAGCGCGCAACTACGATATCCGCAAGCAGGTCGTCGAATACGATGACGTGATGAACGATCAGCGCAAGGTGATCTACGAACAGCGCGCCGACATCATGGACGCCGATGCGGTGGACGATGTGGTGCTCGACATGCGCCACGATACGGTCAACGCGCTGGTCGGCACCGCCTGCCCGCCGGGCTCCTACCCCGAACAGTGGGACGTCGAAGGCCTCAAGGCCCGCGTGCTCGAAACGCTGGGCATCGACGTGCCGGTCGAAACATGGCTGCACGATGATGGCATCGAGCCCGACATGATCGAGGAGCGCGTCCGCACCCTGGCCGATGCCCACATGGAAGCCAAGGTGGCGCAGAACGACGCGTCGATCTGGCGGCAGGTGGAAAAGTCGGTGCTGCTCGAACGGCTCGACCATTTCTGGAAGGAGCATCTCGCCACGCTCGACGCGCTGCGGCAGGTGGTGTTCCTGCGTGCCTATGCGCAGAAGACGCCGATCAACGAATACAAGCAGGAAGCCTTCGGCCTGTTCGAGAAGATGCTGGAAACGATCCGCGAGGACGTGACCCGCATCCTCTCCACCAGCGAACTGCGCATGCCCGAACCGGCCACGCTGCCCGATCTGCCCGATTTCCTCACCACCCACATCGATCCCTTCACCGGCGAGAACGACGCGTTCCCGCAGGTGCCGGGCGGCGCGGGCATGGTCAGCCGGATGGCCGGTGCCGTTCCCGGCGGGGCGGACCCCTATGCCGACATGGGCCTGTCACGCAACGCGGCCTGCCCTTGCGGTTCGGGCGAGAAGTACAAGCACTGCCACGGGGCGGCGGCGTGACTGTCTGAATTGAAATTCGCGAAAGAGCGCGCTTCAAGGCGGCAGCGCCCCGCCAGTCCTCCCCGCGAGCGGGGAGGTGGCAGCGCGCAGCGCTGACGGAGGGGGCGGGCCGGATGGCGCATCCTCTCAGTGGCGCACAAGGCCGATAGCTCCCCACCATGTTACGCATGGTTCCATCTCCGCTTGCGGGAAGGATTTTCCGCTTGGTGTCGGCCCCCGGTAATTGTTAGCATTGCTGACAAAACCGGAGAGGACTCCCATGAACGCATTGCCCGCCAGCACCGACGACAGCGCCCTATGGGATGCATGGCTGTCTGCCTACCGGCTGCCGGTGCTCACCGTGGCCGACGAGGTGGGCACCTTCCGCGCGCTGGCCGAAGCGCTGGGGACGACGGAGCAGCTCGCGGCCGGGCTGGGTGTCGATGCCCGCGCGCTGGGTATCCATCTCTCGCTGATCGCCGCCATGGGCTTTGCCGAGCGCCGCGAAGGCCGCTGGGCGGCGACGGCGGAAACGCGGCGCTGGCTGCACCCGGAGGCGGAAGGCTATTTCGGCCCGCTGCTCGCCGGCTATCGCCAGACCAATGCGCTGCACGACCAGTTGCTCGCCACCCTGCGCACTGGTGACAAGGCGGAAGGGCACTCGTCCTCGGTCGAGGAGTGGGAACGCGGTGCGATGCCGGCGGAACTGGCCGAGCGAGTCACCGCGCTGATGAACGCCCATAGCCGCGCGGCGGCCAAGGCGGTGGCGCAGCAGGGGCTGTTCACCGAAGTCACCTCGCTGATGGACGTCGGCGGCGGTTCGGGCATTTTCTGCATCGAACTCGCCAGGGCATGGCCCGGTCTGCGCGCGACGGTGATGGAGATCGACGTGGTGGGGCAGCAGGCGGCACGCTACATCGCCGCTGCCGGGGTGGCGGACCGGGTAGGCACCGCCGCGGTCAACATGTTCACCGAGGAATGGCCGCAGGGCCACGACGCGCTGTTCTTTTCCAACGTGTTCCACGACTGGTCGGAAAAGACCAACCGCCTGCTGGCAGGCAAGGCCCACGCCGCGCTCGCGCCGGGCGGGCGCATCCTGCTGCATGAGATGCTGCTCGATGATGACGCCTGCGGACCAATGACGACCGCCGCCTTCTCGGTGCTGATGCTGCTCGGCACGCGCGGGCGGCAATATACCTTTGCCGAACTGCGGTACTGCCTGGAAGGCGCAGGCTTCGTCGATGTACAGGCGCAGCGGACCGGCGGGGGATACTATTCGCTGGTCAGCGGGCGGAAGGGGTAGTGGTGTTTTGGTCCTGACCCTAGCCCTGGGCAGGCTTGATTATCAGTCCCTGTCCCGTCGGCAGCGACAGAACCGCTACTCCGCGGGGCGCGGCGAAGGCGTCCATGGCGAGCTTTTGCGAGCGATAGCCCCAATAGGCATAGTCATCGAGCAGGATCGGCGCGCCGGGCACCAACCGGTCCCACAGCGCTTCGATCGCGGCCACTTCCGGCGGCGAGCAATTCATGTCGAGGTGGAGGAAGGCGATCCGCTCGGCGTCGATCTGGTCCAGCGTTTCCGGAACCGCGCCGGCAATGATCCGCGCCGTCGGCCATTCCGCGAAATTGGCTATGATCGGTGAAATATCCTGCGTGTAGAACCCGCTCGCGATTTCGCGATCATTGCGTTCCATGACGCCGATTTCGATGTCGTCGCTTGAAACGAAGCGCGGATCGATACCGGTAAAGGTGTCGAGCAGGTAGAACGTCCGCCCGGTCGCGTTCCAGTCCAGCGCCTGCATGATCGCCGAGCTCAGGAAGCCCCGGTTGACCCCGCATTCGACGAAATCGCCCGGCAGGCGGATCGCGATTTGCGCTGCCCACAGGCCGACATGGACGCGCCAGTGCCAGTTGTAGTCCGCGCCCGCCGCAACAACCCCGCGCCCGTAGGCGGCGCGGAAGAAGGGATCGCCCATGAATTCGTGATTGTGGACGCTGCGCAGCCCGTCCTGGTCATAGACTTCCGGGACGAACGGATCGGCTTCACTGGACACGGCAATCGCCTCCGGCACAGGGGTGGCTTGCACTTCTTCAACGGCCGCTTGCGGCGGCGCAACCGGCGCGGGTGCGGCCGGCGGGTCCCATGCGCTGATCGCGATTCCGGCAGGGTAGTGCAACTGGTTCAGCGCCACCATGCCGAAACCGGCCTGCATGACCTGGGTCCAGATATCCGCGCCAAATTCGCTGCGCACCAGCAAGTCGCCCGAATCCGTGGTTGGATCGCCGTGATAACTTGGAGGCAGGCCCGCACGGCTGCGAGACATGCGCGCGACGATGATCGGCGCGGTGAAAAACAGACGGCCACCGGGCCTCAGTACGCGCCGGCACTCCTCGAGCGCACGCACCGGGTATTCGACATGCTCGATGGTATCCGAATGGATCACGATGTCGAACTGGCCTGCTTCATAGGGCAGCTGGTGAAGATCCACGTCGGGATATTGCCGGTATTCATAGCCCGGCAGCCGGGCCAGCACGCCGGACAGGCCGGGAATGCCGTTGATATCCAGCACCCGGCACGCGCCCAGAGCGCCGGCGGCAATCGCGGTGCCCAGATCGGCGGTGGTTTGCGCAAAGCTGCGCAAGGCATCGGCCAGGGCCATGGCACGCAGGTTGGTGCCGCAGGCGGTACAGGCAAACCCCTGTTGCTTGTCGATATAGGCAGTCTCTGCGCTGGTGATTTGCCATTCGGCGACAAGTTCGGGCCAGAGCACCGAATTCTCGCGAAATTCGGTACCTCCGCAAGCCGGGCAGACAGTCAAGGCCATTGTGCAGGCACCGCCCGTTGTTGCTGGAAAATCAACAGTCGGAAAAAATGGCTCCCTGAGTAGGATTCGAACCTACGACCAAGTGATTAACAGTCACCTACTCTACCGCTGAGCTATCAGGGAGCAGTCCGGTTGCCCGGACAGGGGTGCGCCTATAGCAGTGCCGGCGGCATTTGCAAGCATCTGCCGTGGGAAAAATCACACCTGGAACTGTTCGGCGAAGATGCGTTCCTCCAGGCTGCTGCCAGGATCGAACAGCAGGGTCAGCTGGTGCTGGCGCGCGGCGGCGATGTGGACTTCGGCGATGTCGCGCACTTCCTTCTGGTCGGCAACCACGGCGACCGGGCGCTTTTCCGGTTCGAGCACGCGGAAGGTCACCGCCGCGCTTTCGGGCAGGATCGCGCCCTTCCAGCGACGCGGGCGGAAGGGGCTGATCGGGGTCAGCGCCAGCATGTGGCTGCCCAGCGGCAGGATCGGACCATTGGCGGAGAGGTTGTAGGCGGTGGAGCCGGCGGGCGTGGCCACCAGCACTCCGTCGCAGGCCAGTTCGGCCATCCGCACCCGGCCATTGATCCGCACTTCCAGCTTGGCGGTCTGCCGGGTTTCGCGCAGCAGCGACACTTCGTTGATCGCGAAGGAACGCACTTCCTCGCCGGATCGGGTCCGCGCGATCATTTCCAGCGGCGATACGGTAACTTTGCGCGCGCGGCCCACTCGCTCGGCAACGGTGCGGCTGCTCTTGGTCTTGTTCATCAGGAAGCCAACGGTGCCATGGTTGAGGCCATAGGCGGGGATCACCCGGTCCAGATCGATCATCCGGTGCAGCACGTGGAGCATGAAGCCGTCGCCGCCCAGCACGACCAGCGCCTCTGCCTCATCGGGCGAAACCCAGTCATGCGCCGTGGCAAGCGCGCGCGCGGCGTCCTGCGCGCGTTCGCCGTCGGACGCGACCAGCGCGAGCCGTTGCAGTTTGGTCTTCGCGGTCATGTCCAGTCCGTCGCCTCTCGCCGCGCTTGATATGGCGGCGGGCGGGCTTTGGCAACGCGGCGCGCTTTTTCGGAACGCTTTGGCAAGAGCTTGGCGCTATAGGCGGGGCCATGGAGACCCCGCGCCCCGCGCCAAATGACCGCGATCGCGATGCCCTGACCGGGCTGCCGGGGCTGGAAGCCGCGCGCCTGCGGCTGGAGCAGTGGAGCACCCCGGCGGACGATGGCGCGCCCTCGTTCCATGCCCTGCTGCTGGGCCTGCGCCGGTTCGATACGATCAACCTGGCCTATGGTGCCGCCGCCGGAGATTCGGCGCTGGCCGAAGTGGCCGCGCGGATCACCCATTTCGCCGCCGACGAGCTCGACGGGCCCTGGCTGGCGGCGCGCGGTGGCGGCGGATCTTTCCTGCTGGTCGCCAATGAAGCCTGCAGCCGAGAGCGCTGGCAACTGTTCGCCGAACAGCTGGCCGACCGGGTTGCCCGGCCGATTGCCCGCAACGGCGGCGGCAGCCTGCGGCTCAGCCCGCGTATCGCGTTGCTGCGCGGCCTGGCGGGGGAGGGGGCTGAATCGGCGCTCGACCGGCTGGGGCAGACGCTTGACCAGGCGCAACACCGGCAGGGCCGGCGGGTGGCCTGGGCCGATGGCGTGACAACGCGCGCCGGGCGCACCGCCGCGCAGCTCGAAGCCGACCTGCTTGACGCGATAGACCGCGACGAGATCGAGATCGTCTACCAGCCGCAGTTCGCGGCGGCGGATGACCGGTTGACCGGGGCCGAGGCGCTGGCGCGGTGGAACCACCCGCAGCTGGGCCGCATCGGTGCCGGCGCTCTGTTCGCCATTGCCGAGCGGGCGGACCACGTCGCGCCGCTGTCCCGCCATATCGCCCGGCTCGCGCTTGAAGGCGCGCATGGCTGGCGCGCGGACATGCGGCTGTCGCTCAATGTCACCCCGGCAGACCTTGCCGCTGGCAGCTTTGCCCAGGGCCTGATGGAGACCGTGCGGGCCAGCCGCTTCGCGCCCGAACGGCTGACGCTGGAAGTGACCGAACAGGTGCTGCTGGCCGATCTCACGCTTGCGCAGACGGCGCTGGCCGAGCTGGCCGGGCAGGGCGTCCGCCTTGCGCTCGACGATTTCGGTGCGGGGTTCTGCAACTTCCGCTACCTGAAAGTGCTGCCGCTGCATTACCTCAAGCTCGACCGCTCGATGGTCGATGGCGTCACCTCGGACGCGCGCGATCTGGCGGTGCTGCGGGCGATCATCGCCATGGCCGGTTCGCTGGGCCTCAAGGTGATCGCCGAAGGGATCGAGACGGAAGCGCAGCGCGCTGCCATCGCCGCCGAAGGCTGCGCCTTCTATCAGGGCTTCCTGCGCGCCCAGCCGATGAGCGCGGCGGATTTCGGCGTGCTGGCGGGGTAGAGCAAGTTGCACGACATCTCGGACCATCCCCCGTCTGTGCTGAGCTTGTCGAAGCAGTGTCCTTTTCGTTTTGCCTCTCTCGTAACGGCGTGAAAGACGAAGCAGCCCTTCGACAGGCTCAGGACGGACGGGTTTGGGGTCGGTGATTCGGATTAGCCACACAACGCCATAGCCAGCCGCGCGCATTACTTCATCCCGCCACGAACTTGCCGGCAATCGCCTTGAACACTTCCGCAGCGGTAGCCCTGGCACCGGCCTGACTGGGGTGGAACGGCGCGCCGCTGGCGGGCGCGGCTCCGTTGACCCAAGGTTCCGGCGCGCAGGCATCATGACCGGCACCGGCGGCGGCCATGTCGACGAACACCGCGCCTGCACGCCTGGCGGCGGCCTGCGTGGCGTCATGCAGCCGGGCGGCGATCTGGCGTCCCGTGTCGGCCATGGCCGCATCGATGCCCAGCGCGGCGCAGCTGCCCTGTTCCGGCAACACTGCAGGGTAGCTGACCACCACCACCACGGCCCTGGGCGCACGCCGCCGGATTTCCTGCACGATGCGCACGACGTTCTCGGTCACTTTGCCAAAGTCGCGCTCGGCAACCGGCTTGGGGCCTTTCCACAACAGCTTGCCGATCATGCCGCCACGGCCGGAGGCGAGGGTGAGGTCGCCGATGTAGCCGACGTCATTGCCACCCGAAGTGATCGTCACCAGCCGGGTCTCAGGGCCGATGGCATCGAGTTGCGGGCCAAGGAAAACCTGCCCGCCGTGCAGGATGTGATCGGTGGTTGAGCCTGAACAGCTCATGTCGACCAGCGACAGACCGGTCATGGCGGCCAGCAGATGCGGATAGCCATGGGTAGAGCGCATGCACACCAGCGGGCTTCCCGGCATGCGTGGACCCAAACCCAGCCCGGCGGCGAACGAACTGCCCAGTGCGACGTATTGGCCAGAGGTGTCAGGCTTCTTCCGCCCTTGCCAGACCAGCACCAGCAGCAAGGTCAAGGCCAGCAGAACAATCACGCCGGCACCGTACAAGGCCACTCGCTTGAACATGGTCTGCTCCCTTTTTCCGTCAGCCCGCCGCCTTGCGCGCGATCGCGCTCAGCCCCTTGGTCAGTTGCAGCAGCCCGTTCAACCGCGCTTCGGCGCTGCCCCAGGCGCGGGTGACGACCAGCTTGCTGTCGGGCCGCAGCTTGACCGTGCCTTCAAGCCGCTGGGCATAGGCGACCAGCCCCATCGGATCGGGGAAGCTGTCATTGTGGAAGCTGACCAGCGTGCCCTTCGCGCCGACATCGATCTTGGCGATCTGTGCCTCGATGGCCTGCCGCTTGATGCGGATCAGCTTGATCAGGTTGGCGGTGGGGCCGGGCAGCGGGCCGAAGCGGTCGATCATTTCGGCGGAGAGCGATTCGATCTCGTCCTGATCGGCGGCGTCGTTGAGCCGCCGGTAGAGCGCCATGCGCACGGCAAGATCGGGCACATAGGTTTCGGGGATCATGATCGGCGCATCTACCGTGATCTGCGGACTGAGCGCCGACCGCTCGCGCGCCAGCCCGATCTCGCCGGCCTTGGCGGCCAGGATCGCGTCCTCCAGCATCGACTGGTAGAGTTCGAAGCCCACTTCGCGGATATGGCCTGATTGCTCATCGCCCAGAAGGTTGCCCGCGCCGCGGATGTCGAGATCGTGGCTGGCGAGCTGGAAGCCGGCACCGAGCGAATCCAGATCGCCCAGCACTTTCAGGCGCTTCTCGGCCACTTCGGACATTTGCTGTCCGGCGGGTGTGGTCAGGTAGGCATAGGCGCGCAGCTTGGCCCGGCCGACGCGGCCACGCAGCTGGTAGAGCTGGGCCAGCCCGAAGCGATCCGCCCGGTGGATGATGATCGTGTTGGCGCTGGGGATGTCCAGCCCGCTTTCGACGATGGTGGTGGAGAGCAGTACCTCGTACTTCTTCTCGTAGAAGGCGCTCATCCGCTCTTCCACCTCGCCGGGTGACATCTGGCCGTGCGCGGCGATGAAGCGCACTTCGGGCACGGTGTTGCGCAGCCATTCCTCGACATCGGGCATGTCGGCGATGCGCGGCACGACGATGAAGCTCTGCCCGCCGCGATGGTGTTCGCGCAGCAGCGCCTCGCGCATCACCATGTCGTCCCATTCCATCACATAGGTGCGCACCGCGAGGCGGTCGACCGGCGGGGTCTGGATGGTGGAGAGTTCGCGCAGGCCCGACATCGCCATCTGCAAGGTGCGCGGGATCGGCGTGGCGGTGAGGGTGAGGACGTGAACGTCGGCGCGCAGCTGCTTGAGCGCCTCCTTGTGGTTGACCCCGAAGCGCTGTTCTTCATCAACGATAACCAGGCCAAGCCGCTTGAACTTCACGCTCTTGGAGAGGATCGCGTGGGTGCCGATCACCACGTCCACCGTGCCGTCGGTCAGCCCGGCGCGGGTGCGGGTGGCTTCCTTTTCGGTGACCAGTCGTGACAGCCGCCCGACTTCCAGCGGGAAACCGGCGAACCGCTCGCGGAAGCCGGTGTAGTGCTGGCGGGCGAGCAGCGTGGTCGGCGCGACCACCGCGACTTGCTGGCCGGCCATGGCGGCGACGAAGGCGGCGCGCAGCGCCACCTCGGTCTTGCCGAAGCCGACATCGCCGCAGACCAGCCGGTCCATCGGCTTGCCCTCGGCCAGATCGCCCAGCACATCGTCGATGGCGCGTTCCTGATCCTCGGTTTCCTGCCAGGGGAACTTCTCGGCGAACTGGTCATAACTTGCCGTATCGGGCAGCAGCGCCGGGGCCTGCCGCAGCGCGCGCTTGGCGGCGGTGAGCAGCAATTCGTGGGCGATGGCGCGGATGCGTTCCTTGAGCCGCGACTTGCGCCGCTGCCATGCCTCGCCGCCCAGCCGGTCCAGCCCGACGCCTTCGCTCTCGCTGCCGTAGCGGCTGAGCACGTCGATGTTCTCGACCGGGATGTAAAGCTTGTCGCCGCCGGCATAGGTCAACATCACGCAGTCGTGCGGGCTGTCGCCCACCGGGATCGATTGCAGCCCTTCGTAGCGGCCGATGCCGTGGTCCATGTGGACGACGAGATCGCCGGGGGTCAGCGCCGACAGTTCGGCCAGGAAGGCATCGGCGCTCTTGCGGCGCTTCTTGCGGCGCACCAGCCGGTCGCCGAGGATGTCCTGCTCGGTCAGCAGTTCCACATCGTCGTTGGCGAAGCCGGTTTCCAGCGGCAGCACCAGCGCCACCGGCGCGCCTTTCGCGGCCAGCCCCAGTGCTTCCTGCCAGCCCTCCGCCATGACCAGCGCCTTGGCCCCGGCCTCGGCCAGGATCGCGGCGATGCGCGCACGGCTGCCCTCGGTATACGCGGCGACCAGCGCCCGCTTCTTGCGCGCTGCCAGCGAATTCAGGTGCTTGGCGGCGGCTTCATAGACGTTGTCTCCGCGCGCGCGCTCGGGCGCGAAGTCGCGGCTGCCGGTCATGCCGAAGTCGATCACCCGCGCGCTTTCGGGCTGGGCGAAGATGTCCGACCGGTGGACCGGCTGCGCGGCGAGCGCAGCGTCAAGTTCCTCGCGCGCCAGGTACAGCGCCGAAGGTTCGAGCGGCCGGTAGGAGCCGGGGGCCTTGCCCGAGGTATCGGTGCGCGCGGCGAAATAGTCAGCGACGTCGCCCAGCCGCTCCTCCGCCGCGCCCAGCGCGCCGTTGTCGATCACCATGACGTCGCTGTCAGAGAGGTGATCGAACAGCGTGACCATGCGGTCTTCGAACAGCGGCAGCCAGTGCTCCATGCCCGCCAGCCGCCGCCCGTCGCTCACCGCCTGGTAGAGCGGGTCTGCCGTGGCGTTGGCCCCGAACATCTCGCGGTAGCGGCCACGGAAGCGCTTGACGCTGTCCTCGTCGAGCAGGGCCTCGCTGGCGGGGAGCAGCAAGTGCTCGGCCACCGGCCCGGTCGAGCGCTGGGTGTTGGGATCGAACAGCCGCAGCGTTTCCAGCTCGTCGCCGAAGAAATCGAGCCGCAGGCCGGCTTCCAGCCCGGAGGGGAAGATGTCGAAGATCGAACCGCGCACGGCATATTCGCCGGCATCGACCACCGTATCGGTGCGCGAATAGCCCTGCCGCTGCAGCAGGCCGATCAGGCTTTCGCGGTTGATCTCCATGCCGGGCTTGAGCAGCCGCACCGATTCGCGGGTGCGGAACGGGGTGATCACGCGCTGGATCACCGCGTTGATCGTGGTGACCAGCAATTGCGGCCCGCGCCGCGCCGCCTGCAGGCGGTGCAGCGCCGCCAGCCGCCGCGCGCTGATCGACAGGGCGGGGCTCGAGCGGTCATAGGGCAGGCAGTCCCACGCGGGGAATTCGATCACGTCCAGCTCGGGCGCGAAGAAGGCGGCGGCGTCGGCAACGCTGCGCATCGCGGAATCGTCTGGCGCGATGAACACCGCGCGCCCCTGCGCCTGCGCCGCCCGCGCGAGGTCGGCCATGACCAGCGGCTGGCTCCCCCGCGCGACCGAGGCAAGCGTCAGCGGGGTGGTGGCGGAGAGGATGCGGTTGAAATCGGGCATGGGAACGGCTGGCCCTAGCCGTGAACGCGGCGCGGTGAAAGCCCCGCGCATTTCCCCTGCACGCGGCGGGAGGGGGCTGCCTCAGCGCGGGATGTCGACGTAGTCCAGCGCCTGCATCCGCGCCATCAGCGGCCCGGCATATTCGGGCGGCACCGACTGGGTGCGCAGCGCCCAGGCCATGATGTCGACGTCGTCTTCCTCGATCAGCGTCTCGAACCAGACCACCTCGGCTTCGCCCCATTCGGCGTGGAAGCGGTCGAAATAGCAGCCGATCATGTAGTCCGCCTCGCGCGTGCCGCGGTGCCAGGCGCGGAAATGCAGGCGTTTGAGGCGGGCGGTGTCCATGGCCGCGGCGCTAATTTACGCACGAAGTTAAGGCAAGGGCCTTTGAGGCAAGGCGATTCGCTGGCTATGAGGCACCATGCGCCCCGATCGCCTCAATCCGCTGTTCATCGAAGCCTCGGCGCTGAAAGGCGTCGGGCCGAATCTGGCGCGCCCGCTGGAGCGGCTGGGGCTGACGCGGGTGAAGGACTTCGCCTACCACCTGCCAGACCGCTTCGTGCAGCGCCGCGCCGTGACGAATCTGGATGAGGCCAGCGTCGGCGAGAATATCGTTGTCGCGCTCACCCCCATCGAACATCGCGCCTCGTCCGGGCGCGGGCCGTTCCGGGTGCTGGCGAGCGACGCGGCGGGCAATGTCTGCACCCTCGCCTGGTTCGGCCGGGCATCCTACACCGCGCGCAAGCAATTGCCGCTGGGCGAGACCCGGTGGATCGCCGGGCGGCTCGACCAGTTCGGCCAGATGCTCCAGATCGTCCACCCCGATCATGTCGCGGAGGAGGGCGGCGCGGCGCTGGGGACGCTGTGCGAGCCGGTCTATCCGCTGTCCGAAGGGCTGACCCAGGGCCGCATCGCCGCGCTGGTGCAGCAGGCGCTGGGGCTGATGCCCGAACTGCCCGAATGGATCGAGCCGGGGCTGCTCGGCAAGATGCAATGGCCCGCATGGCGTGAGGCTTTGGCCGAGGCGCACAAGGGCGAGCACGCCCCCGCGCGCGAGCGGCTGGCCTATGACGAACTGCTCGCCAACAGCCTGGCGCTGATGCTGGTGCGCAATGCCAACCGGGCGAAAACCGGCACCCCGCTGCACGGCGACGGCCACCTGCGCACCAAACTCAACCTGCCCTTCGCGCTCACCGGGGCGCAGCGCCGCTCGATTGCCGAGATCGAGGCGGATATCGCGCAGGCATCGCCCATGCTGCGGCTGCTGCAGGGCGATGTCGGCTCGGGCAAGACGGTGGTGGCGCTGGAGGCGATGCTGGTGGCGGTGGAGGCGGGGGCGCAGGCGGCCTTGCTGGCCCCCACCGAAATCCTCGCCCGCCAGCACTACGATACCCTGCGCCGCATGGCCTCCGCCACCGGCGTCTCCATCGCGCTGCTCACGGGGCGCGACAAGGGCCGCGCGCGCGAGGCGATCCTGATGGGGCTGCTCGATGGGTCGATCCAGCTCGTCGTCGGCACCCATGCGATCTTCCAGGATGCGGTGGCCTACCGCAACCTGGCGCTGGTGGTGATCGACGAGCAGCACCGCTTCGGCGTCGGCCAGCGGCTGATGCTGTCGCAGAAGGGGCAGACCGCGCAGAACGGCCGCCGCACGCCCCACTGCCTCGCCATGACCGCCACGCCGATCCCGCGCACGCTGACGCTGGCGCAATATGGCGAGATGGACGTCAGCCGGCTGGACGAACTGCCCCCCGGGCGGCAGGCCATCGACACGCGCGTCGTCGCGGTGGAGCGCATGGATGACGTCGTCGGCGCGCTGGCGCGGCATCTGGAAAGCGGGCAGCAGGCCTATTGGGTCTGCCCGATGGTGCGCGAAAGCGAAGTGGACGACCTCGCCGCCGCCGAGGCGCGCTACGAAGCGCTCAGGCTGCGTTTCGGCGAGCAGGTGGTGCTGGTCCACGGCCAGCTCCGGCCAGAGGCGAAGGACGCCGCGATGGAGCGGTTCGCCGCCGGGCAGGCGCAGATACTGGTGGCGACCACGGTGATCGAGGTCGGCGTCGACGTGCCCAATGCCACGCTGATGGTGATCGAGCAGGCCGAACGCTTCGGCCTTGCCCAGCTCCACCAGCTGCGCGGCCGGGTGGGGCGCGGCGCGGAGAAATCGACCTGCCTGCTGCTGCGCGGCGAAGCCCTGTCCGAAACCGCGCGGCGGCGGCTGGCGCTGATGCGCGAAACCCAGGACGGCTTCCGCATCGCCGAGGAAGACCTCGAACTGCGCGGCGGCGGCGAACTGCTCGGCACCCGCCAATCCGGCGACACCCCCTTCCGCGTCGCCACCCTGGAACAGATCCAGCGCCTGCTGCCGATAGCCCACGACGACGCCCGCCTGCTGATCGAGCGCGCTGAAAAAGATGGGGGCGGCCTGACGGGAGAACGGGGCGAGGCGGCACGGCTGCTGCTGTATCTGTTCGAGCGGGATTACGGGGTACAGTTGTTGCGGGGTGGGTGAGGGGGGGGGCTGTTGGCGCATTTTGACCAATCCAAGCCATTCCCCGACTGGTGCCCGAACGGCTCCGTTCGCCGAGATCCGCCATTCGTAGGCTTGGCAGATGGGGGAGTTTCTTCTCGTCGCTCAAGCGCGAGCGCATCCGGTACCGAACCTACGAAACACGCGAGGAAGCCCGGCAGGACGTGTTCGATTACATAGAGATGTTCTATAACCCGGTGCGTAAGCAGGTCAGGAACGGGATGCTGTCACACGTCGAGTTCGAACGAAAGAAGTTTGCGCAAGCGGAAGGCGTCTAGAAAACGAGGGGCTATTCAAACCGCGTTCATGCCGCCCCGCAATCGGTCCCGATCATACTCATCGATCAGGCTCAGATTGAAGAGATGCTCGATAAGTGCTGTAGGCCGGACATGAAGCTGCTTGGCGGCGGTCGCGATGTGCTCAAACTCATTGAAACGCCGCTCGTCGCCGAACGCCTCGATAACCAGACGACGAGGCATCAGGAACATGGCAGCGAAAGCGTTGGCGCGCTTTTCCACACCGGCAGGAGCCCAAGGTCCGCTGGAAATCCCGACACTCTTTGCCAGCGTACGGTCATAGAGCAAATGACCCAGCTCATGAGCCAAAGTAAAGCGGCGTCCGAACGGCGTGACGTTGAACAGGCTAGTCTTGTTCACCACGATGCTCGGTGCAAGTCCATCCCCGGCCAACGCGACGCCGCGTATCGACTCTGTCTCGAGAGTAATGTCGTGTACCGCGATGCCCAAGCGTTCAAGCAGTGCCTCGACATCGACAAAGCTGGAGACAACACCTTCGAGCACGTCTTCTTCGAGCAGGTCATTGGCCCATTCGTACCCCTCGGCGTAGGGGACACCGACCGGTGGCCCGCTGTGCGCAGAAACGAGTTCAGTTAGCGCGGGTGCTTCATCGGCAAGGCTAAGCGCCTGGGCAATCACGCCGCTCAAAGTGAAAACGTCTGCGGTGGTCAGCTTCGGGGACAGGCCGCCATACATCGCAACTGCCGACGAGAAGCGGGCAATGGCAGGAACTCCGTCGACTTTCTCGTTGTCATTTACGAACTTACTCTCAAGTCCATGCTTTTCTAGGGCGGAGATCGCTGTATCCAACACTCGCGACCCGATGCGATGGGCCATCAGATCAGTCACCGTCTCATGTCTCAGAGCATCGAGGCGTTCCGCTAGCTTGCCCAGCGCTAAGCGGTCGGCAGGCTCGCTCGCAAATTCCTCGCCGCTCGTGACCACCCATTCAAGAGCCTGCCAGAGCGGCACGGCGACATCCTTGATGGCGAGATAAGCGAGACCCTTGCCACTAGTGAAACGAAATTGGTCGGGCGCAAACCGCGGCGGGCTCCCCGTCCAGGACATCTCGATCGTATCCAGATAGCGACGAAGGTAGAGGTCCGGAAGCAAACCACCGTTCGAGGCTGAGTTCATGGCATGGGCATTGCGCCAAGCCTGGGCTTCTCGATACTCTTTGCATCCCTGATCGTCGCGGGCATCGATCAGATTACGCAGCTTCCTTCCGACAGCAGTCACTGCGGGAGCGGAACTGGACTCAAACCAAGGGAAGTCGGCCTGATGCAGCAGATTCGCCCAGTTGTCGGCAAACCACTGCGTAATTGGCAGAAGATACCAGCTTACAAACGCTTGGGCCTGCTGGCCGCTCGCATTGCCCGTGAGAACTGTTCCGCCAACGGTGAGGCGCAAATCTCCTATCGACCAGCCATATTTGGCAGGCCTTCTATGACGTGGTTCCGCATCGCTCCGCCAACGCAGAGCGATTTCGAAGCGGTTTGGGTCACCGAAAGAGGCAAAATCAGTGTTCATCGATTTCTAGCGCCCAATTGATATCCGATTCTGAAAACGAGGCATAGCTCCGAAGTTGTTTTGCCTTGACCTTCCTCTTTTTCACCAGCTCGTCTTTTAACGCTGCTGGCACATCGTCCCATGGGATGGGGTAGCCGTGCCAAGTCCCGTCGTTAGTCGGTTTCGCCTCAAACGCGATGCCTCGTTCCGTAGCGAACCTTCGTCCCGTTCCTTTCTCGATCATGGCATCCTTGAAAAGCTGTCCTGCCGGGGTGAGTTCCCATTTGAATGTTTCGTCTGCCGGATCTAGGCCCAACTTCTCACCCGTATCTTCCCGCGTGTGCGTCCACTCGGGACACAGAGTTCCTTTCCGCCCTTTAGCTGGCCTGCTCTTGTGCTTGAGGGATCCACGATAGAGGTCGGTCATGGATGCCATTTAGAGCCCGTCACCTGCGGCGTCGAGATGCGTGCAATGTTTCATCAGAAAATGTGCAGAGCAGAGGACCTGCTGGGCAAATTCGCTGTCGTAATGAGGCGAAGGGTTGACCGCTTTCAGGGACCGGACGGGTCTATGAGTATCCCACGACCATTGCCGATGACACGATGGTTGTCGCCACTGAGCTCGGCATCATCTCTCAGATGCAGAAGGCAAAGGGTGACCCGAATGGCAGGGCTAGGAGAGGTTCGCCGTTCGCCGTGTTGCTTGGGAACGCCGGTTTTGTCCCAATCCTCGCCATTCCTGGAACTCGTTTCCATGCTCGACGTTCAAGAAAAAATCTGAAACTCGCCACCCGGATCAGCCACCCCACCCCACCCTTTCCTACATCCGCCCGGTCTGTCATCCTCCGCGCGTTCCTTGACATCGTCGGTCCGGCAGCCACGCCCGGTTCACGCGCGCAGACTTTTCATGCGTGATATGTGCGAAGTTTGTGAATTTGCGGCAACTAACATCTATATATCAGCTGGTTAACCTCATTTCTTCAATCCGATTTCCACCAGTCTTTGCTGCAGGAACTGGTCGGCGGTGATCGAAACCGGGTAGCGGTTCGGATTGTTGGCCGAGATGCATTGCGGCAGGGTGACGAAGGGGAAATCGCTGCGCAGGTGGAGGAAGAAGGGCATCGAATAGCGGCTGAACCGCGCCCTTTCCGCATCGGGATTGCGCACGCGGTGGATGGTGGAGGGAAGCACGTTGTTGGTCAGCCGCTCCAGCATGTCGCCCACGTTGATCACCATGGCCCCCTTGGGCGGTGAGGCGCTGATCCAGTGACCTTCCTTGGTGAGCAGTTCCAGCCCGGCCTCTTCGGCCCCCAGCAGCAGGGTGATGAGGTTGATGTCGCCATGCGCCCCGGCGCGGATCGCCTCGCCGGTGGCGTTGGCGATCGGCGGATAGTGCAGCAGGCGCATCACCGAATTGCCTTCGTGGATCGCCGGATCGAACCAGTGCTCGTCAAGCCCGAGGTAAAGCGCGATGCGCGAAAGGATGATGCCGCCCACCCGGTCAAACTCGGCGTAGAGATGGCTGAAGACGCTGCGGAACTCCGCCGGGCGGTCTGGCCAGACGTTGGGCGGCATCGAATCCTCCAGCGGATTGCCCGGCTCCAGATCGCGGCCGACGTGCCAGAATTCCTTGAGATCGTGGGCCTTGGCGTCCTTGGCGATCTCGGTCCCGAACGGGGTATAGCCGCGCGCGCCGGCGATGCCTTCGATATGGTAGCGGCGCTTTTCCTCGACCGGCAGGGCAAAGAACGCCTCGGTCAGTTCCCAGCCTTGGGCGATCAGCGCGGGGTCGATGCCGAAGTCCTTCACCATGGCGAAGCCGAAGGTCTTGAACGAATCGCCGATGGACTGGCTGAACGCCGCCCGGTCGTCGGCCAGGCTGAGGATGGGGAGAGAGGTGAGGGGCATGGGTGGTCTGTCTCGCTAGATGGCGTTATGGGCGCGTTGGTGCCGGACCGGAATTCGCCCATCCGCGAATTTCGAATCGGAGTGTTACCCGGTTTTCGGAGTGTGCGCATGACCCAAGTCAAAAGCTACTGGCTGATGAAGTCCGAGCCCGACGCCTATAGCTGGGACGACCTCGTCGCCGAGGGCGAGGGGACCTGGGACGGGGTACGCAACTACCGCGCGCGCAACAACCTGCGCGCGATGCAGCCGGGCGATCTGGCGTTCTTCTACCACTCGAACATCGGGCTGGAGATCGTCGGCATCGCGGAAATCACCCAGTCCGGCCTGCCCGACCCCGGCGATGATACCGGGCGCTGGTCGGCGGTGAAGCTGAAGCCGGTCCGCAAGCTGAAGCGTCCGGTGACGCTCAAGCAGATCAAGGCCGACGCCTTCCTCGCCGGGACCGAACTGATCACCATGTTCCGCCTCTCGGTCTGCGCGGTGACCGAGGCGGAGTGGAACCACATCCTCGCCCTGTCGGAAGGGTGACACGTTTCGCCGCCGGCACGGAACCATTGTGCTGGCGGGCGGTTCTCCCTGCATCCGAAACGGCGGATTTCCTGCCGTTTGCCGCAAGGAGAATGATCATGGGTGAACTCGTCGACCGGGCCAAGGGCCTGACCAACGAAGCGATCGGCAACACCAAGCAGGCCCTGGGCAAGGCGGCCGACAACGAGGAACTGCTCGCCAAGGGCATCAAGCAGGAACGCAAGGGCGAAGCCCAGCAGGCCATCGGCAAGGTGAAGGGCGCGATGGGCGACAAGGTCTGACGCGCCGCCGCTTTCGCCGATTGCAAGGAAGGGCCGCCTGGCGACGGGCGGCCCTTTTTCCGCGCCGCTACTGCCCGCGCAGCATCGACACGGTCAGCCCGCCAGCGGCAAGCTGCTCGATGTCGGTGAGGAGGTGGATCAGCTTCACCCCCTTGTGCCGCCGTGATTCGGCCAGTGCCGGGGCGAACTCCGCGGTTTCCTCGACCCGCGCCGCCCAGGCTCCGTATGCGCGGGCGAGCGCGGCGAAATCGGGGTTGGTGAGGCCGGTGCCCGAAACGCGGCCGGGATAGTTGCGCTCCTGGTGCATGCGGATCGTGCCGTACCAGCCATTGTCGATCACCAGCACGGTCAGGTCGCAGCCATATTGCGCGGCAGTGGCCAGTTCCTGACCGTTCATCAGGAAGTCCCCGTCGCCCGCCAGCGCCACCACCGAGCGGCCCGGCTCGTGCAGCGCGGCGGCAATCGCGGCGGGGAGGCCATAGCCCATGGCCCCGGCAGTGGGGGCAAGCTGCGAGGGGAAAGCCTCGTACGGCCAGTAGCGATGCCACCAGCTGGAGAAATTGCCGGCCCCGTTGCAGATCACCGTATCGGCGGGAAGCTGCTGGCGCATCGCCATGACGCATTGGGCAAGGTCAAGCCTTGCGCCGTTGGCCACTGGCCGGGTCCACTCCAGCCATTCGGCGTGGGCCTGCTTGCCGGCATCAAAGGGCAGGATGTCATTGCCGATCAGCGCCGCGCTCTCGGCGAATTCGGCCATGTCGGCGCAGATCGCCAGATCGGGGCGATAGACGCGGCCGAGTTCCTCGGGATCAGGGTGGATGTGGATCAGTGTCTGCCCGGGGTGATCGGGGGTGATAAGGGCATAGCCATCCGTCGTCGCCTCGCCCAGCCTTGCGCCGACCACCAGCAACAGGTCGGCGGCCTTGATTCGCTCGACCAGCTTCGGGTTCGGACCATAGCCCAGGTTGCCGGCCCAGACCGGGCTGGAATTGGGCACCGCGTCCTGCCGGCGGAATGCGGCGGCAACCGGCAGGCCGATGCTTTCGGCGAACGCGGTGAAGTAGTGGCGTGCCTTGGCGTTCCAGCCGGCACCGCCGACAATGGCAAGCGGCGCGCAGGCATCGCCGATCAGGCCGAACATCGCCTCGATCGCATCGGGGCAGGGGGCCTGCGCCGGGCGAACGACAGCGGGGCGGGGCGCGACGCCGGACACGCGATCTAGCAGCATGTCCTCGGGCAGGGCCAGCACCACCGGACCGGGCCGCCCGGCGATGGCGGTGGACCAGGCGCGGGCGACATATTCCGGGATGCGCGCCGCATCGTCGATCCGCGCTGCCCATTTGGCGAGCGGGGAAAACATGGCGGTGAAGTCCACTTCCTGAAACCCTTCGCGGTCCTTCATGCCGCGATCGACATCGCCGATGAACAGGATCATCGGCAACGAATCCTGCATGGCGACGTGGACGCCGATGCTGGCATTGGTCGCGCCGGGGCCGCGGGTGACGAAACAGACGCCGGGCTGGCCGGTCAGCGAGCCGTGGGCACAGGCCATGAAGGCCGCGCCGCCTTCCTGCCGGCAGACCACGGTCTGCACTTGGGGCGAGTCATGCAGTGCGTCCAGCACGGCCAGAAAGCTCTCGCCCGGCACGGTGAACACGCGCTCGCAGCCTTGTGCGAGCAGGCAATCGACCAGCAGCCTGCCGCCGGTGACTTCGGTTGGTTCGCTCATGGTGTCAACCTAGCGAAGCTGCCTGTCGGCGGCAATCGCAGCCTGCGCAGAGAGAAACGTGATCAAGCTGTCCCAAGATGGGAAGCTGCGGATTAACCACGATTTTCCGGCTGGTGCGATGGTGAATGAATTCCTAATCGAGCCGCACCGAGAGGAGAACACTTCCCCATGCGTCGCGCCCTGGTCGTTACCGATGAATCTGCCCGTCACCCGTTCCGGGCCACCCTGCCGCCGTTCCTGCGCGAGCCCGTGCAGGGCAAGGTCGCGCCGACCTGGCACCTCTCGTTGCAGGATGTGAAGGACTTCCTGCTCGCCTACTGCGCCTGCTTCATCGCAGTCAGCGTGTTTATCTGGTGAGCGCCGCCGCCGCGCGTTCGCTGCGGTAGAGCAGCCGGCCCAGCCAGCCGGAAAACAGGCACAGCACCGCGCTGAGCAGGACCTGTTCGGTCAGCGGCACATGCAGCGCCGTCAGGCTGCCGGCGATCAGCGCCCCCACCACCATGGCGCCCGAATTGACGATGTTGTTCGCCGCGATGGTCCGTGCCGCCTCTGATTTGGCGACGAACGTGGTGAGGAAGGCGTAGAGCGGGACGACGAACATGCCGCCGGTCACCGCGATGCCCAGCAGCGCCAGCATCAGCGATATGGCTCCGGGATGGGCGATGAAGTGCGGGACATCGAGCAGCCCTTCGCCCGCTCCGGCCGTCCAGCGATGGCAGACGAGGTAGAACAGCACCACGAAGACGCCCATGGCGAGCGCCGATGGCATCGAATAGCGCGCCGAAACCGCGCCGCGCAGCAGGGCGTTGACCGAGATCGAGCCCAGCGCCACGCCGACCGAGAACACCACCATCATCAGGCTGGTGACTTCCTTGCTGGCATTGAGCACGTTCTTGGCGAGCGGAGGGAACTGGATGAACAGGATCGTGCCCACCGCCCAGAAGAAGCTGATAGCCATGATCGCCTCGAACACCCGCCGATCATGCAGGGTGTGACGGACCAGCCGGTAGGAGGAGGTCAACGGGTTCCAGTCGAGCGGCTGGGCCTCGATCATCGGCGGGGCAGGCGGAACGTGGCGACCGGTGGCGTAACCGATCATCGCGGTCAGCACCACGCCGACAGCGGCCCATTCGACCGGGATCCAGCCTGCCAGGATCGTGCCCGCCAGGATGGCGATATAGGTGCCCGCTTCCACCAGTCCGGTACCGGCCAGCACTTCGTTGTCATGCAGGTGCTGCGGCAGGATCGCGTACTTGATCGGGCCGAAGAAGGTGGAGTGCACCCCCATGAAGAACAGCGCCAGCAGCATCAGGCCGATCGACAGGTTCTGCGGCTGCACCCCCATCCAGGCGAGCACCAGCCCCGCGCCACCGATCAGCATGATCAGGATTTCGCAGAACTTGACGATGCGGATGATCTGCGCCTTGTCGCGCATGTCGGCAAGCTGGCCGGCCAGCGACGAGAGGACGACGAACGGGATGATGAAGATGCCCGAGGCGACCGAACTGAACCGCGCCTCTGCCGCTTCGGAATTGTAGACGTTGTACACCACGAAAAGCACCATGGCGTTCTTGAAGAGGTTGTCGTTGAACGCCCCCAGCAATTGCGTGACGAACAGCGGCAGGAAGCGGCGCGACGCCACAAGGTGCGTTGATGTTGTCATGTTCTCGCTTGTGGCAACCTCTGCTGGCGCGGACCCTAGCGGCAGGCCGGCTTGGCACAAGCCCGTATGTGCTCTTTTTTACCGGCAGGTTACCGGCTATGCCCTGCCTCCTATGCTGAACCTGCCCAACATCCTCACCCTGTCGCGTATCGTTACGGTTCCCGTGCTTCTGGCGCTGATGTGGTGGCCCGAATGGAAGCTGGGCTACCTGCTGGCTTTCGCGGTTTACTGCCTGATGGGCATTACCGACTACTTCGACGGTTATCTGGCGCGGTCCTATGGCACCGTTTCAAAGCTTGGCCAGTTTCTCGATCCGATTGCCGACAAGATCATGGTTGCTGCGGTGATTTTGGTGCTGGTGGCCAAGGGCATGATCGCAGGCGTCCATGTGGTGGCCGCGCTGGTGATCCTGCTGCGCGAGATTGCGGTATCGGGTCTGCGCGAATTTCTCGCCGGCCTCAAAGTGTCGGTGCCGGTGTCGCAGCTTGCCAAGTGGAAGACCACGTTCCAGATGGTTTCGCTCGGTTCGCTGACGCTGATGGGCGGTGCGCCGCAATTCGCGATACCGTTCACCGGCGGCTGGGTGAACCCGGCGAGCGTCGGTTTCGTCACCCTATGGGCGGCTGCCGCGCTGACGGTGGTGACCGGCTGGGACTACCTGCGCGTCGGCCTCAAGCACATGGACTGAGTGTCTGATCCGAAACTGTCGTTTCGGATGGGGGAGCGGGCCGGTGCCGAACCGAAATTCGCCCTTTCGTGAATTTCGAAGCAAACTCTGTTGAAGAAAATCCTGCATTTCCGGTATGATGCCAGAAGGTGCCAGAAAGTATTTTCCTACAAGCCATCGATCAGCATAGTTTCGCCCACGTAACCGAGGCGAATCTGGCATGAACATCGATTTCCATTACGGCGTCGTCTACATCGTTGCGCGGATCGGCGGACTTTCGCGCGATGACGCCTATAGAGTGGCCTATGCGTGCCAGTATGTCGATGATGCGACCACCCACGGCATTCTGCGCTTCAATGGCCTCCAGACCTTTGACCGCTTCGCCAGCGCGCATGAGATGGCCGATTTCCACAACCTGCTGCAGCAGTCGGTCGAGCGGGTCTGGGCCCCGTTCCATTTCCTGCCAGCCTGTGCGGGCACCGACTTTGACGAGCGCGCGGTCTGCCGGCCAAACAGCGAGCCGGCCCGCGATCTTGTTCGCCATATCCTGCACGCGCGCCGCGATCCGGCCAAGGCGGACAACATCCTGCACCGGCTGGGGGTGTGCCTGCACACCTATGTCGATACCTGGGCGCATCAGGGCTTCAGCGGCATCCATTCCGACCGCAATCTGGTGAAGCGGCTGCATGGACCGCAGCACACGTCGCACAAGCAGTGGCAGGACAGTCTGCAGGCGGAAATCGAGCATGCGAAGGAACATTTCAGCCAGGCGATCAGGCGGGCCGCGACACTGATGGGAACGTCCGTGCTCAGCGAATTCTCGCGCGTCGGCCACGGGCTGGCGCTGTACTATCCTGACCTGCCGTGGGCCGAGTGGAGCTATGAGGATCACCGCGGCAAACTGCACCAGCGCGACAATCTTCCGCAATTTGTCGAAGCGGCCGATATGGCCTGCAAGGCGGTACAGGCCTTCGTGGCCAGCAGCGAAGATTTTACCGGACAGCCGGGGCTTGGCGAAGCGGGTCGTGCCGACATTCGGCTGCTGTTGGGCAGCAACACAGAGGTGGACGGCACCGTCCGGCTCGAAGCCATTCATCAGCAATTGCAGGACCACGGCGTCGCCGGCCTGCATGAGGACATGCCGCGCTATGTCGGCAAGGGCGAAGGCTCGTGGAAGCACGCCGCCACCGGCATCCACGCGCACACCGGCGACGCCATGCCCGGCCTGCAACTCAGGCCCGATTGGTCAGCGGAATTCGAGACCTCGGACTATCGCAAGGTGCACGATGCCATCAAGCAACACCGCCATTTCGTGACCGACATGCTGCTGCCCAGCTACGGCATGCGGCTGGCTTGAGGCAGGAGCACACTTGCGGAATAGCTCTCGAGTTCGATGCGGTCAGCGAATGAAATAGCCGACAACTTTCCAGCCCGATTTCTCATGCGCCATGACGACGGTCTCGACTGCTCCGCGCCTGTTCGCAAAATTGGCATTGAACTCCAAGATCTCGTATTCTCCGGCCGGGGCACCGGGAAGTGACGTTGCCTTCGTAACTTTGGCAAAGGTGCGAGAAGTAACGGCTCCCAGTGGCATGCGAACTGGGCGGATGGAGGCCGTCCAACCCTCCTGAGAGATATGCGATCGGAAATACATTCCCGACTGGACCCAGGATTCCGACCAGTTCTGGTTGTCCAGAAGAACCGCCCACGATCGGGCCGCGCTGAGGCTTGCTGCACTGCTTGCAGTAATTTGCGAGGTTTGCGCAATATCCCCACCAGAAGGTGCCGATACGAACATGGCAACCGCGATAATCAATGTCATGACGAGTAACCCTCCTCCGAACCAGACAAACCGAAATGCCCTGCCTTTCTGCGGTTCAGGCTGCGCGTCCAATTGGTCAATGGCGGCACTGTCAGCCACCCCGATTTTTCTGCCCGCATGTAATTTGGGGCCATGCCCTTCCGCCTGCCCCAAAATTCTTGCGGCCTCACGACTGCTTGAGACCCCAAGTTTTCGGCGCGCGTCGCGCAGACGGTCATTGACGGTATGGACCGACAACCCAAGATCGCGGGCAATGGACTTAACGTCGTGCCCGGCCAAGAGAAGAAGCAACGTTTCTCTCTCCTTGGCAGTCAAAGCATCAATGCCTTCGCGCATAACAAATTTCCATGCACTGGGGGGCCATTCACATATCTAACGAAATGTCGGCGTGGCGCGCCTGAATTACAGTAGCGCGGCTGTAAACCCCGAAACCACACATTGACGCTTACATAGAAGGTCGCCCCAT
>JAGWTB010000025.1 GCA_028869175.1 Sphingomonadales bacterium | reverse complement strand
CGCGGCCAGCGCACCCACACCAACGCCCGCACCCGCAAGGGCAAGGCCAAGCCCATCGCCGGCAAGAAGAAGTAAGCACGAGACCTCAGGTCCAGCGCTTTTCCTTCACCGAGACACGACAGGAACGTAAGACATGGCACGCGAACCCCAGCGCCTGAAGAGGCGGGAACGCAAGAACATCACGAGCGGCATCGCCCACGTGAATGCAAGCTTCAACAACACGATGGTCACCATCACCGACGCCCAGGGCAACGCGATTGCGTGGTCTTCGGCTGGCATGATGGGCTTCAAGGGCAGCCGCAAGTCGACTCCCTATGCCGCCCAGGTCGCCGCCGACGATGCCGGCAAGAAGGCTGCCGAACACGGCGTCCGCACGCTCGAGGTCGAGGTCAAGGGCCCCGGTTCGGGCCGCGAAAGCGCTCTGCGCGCGCTGCAGGCGGTGGGTTTCACCATCACCTCGATCCGTGACGTCACGCCGATCCCGCACAATGGCGTGCGCCCGTCGAAGCGTCGCCGCGTCTGATCGAGTCCCGGTGGCGGCAGTCCTGCCGTCGCCGTTCCGGAACGGCCGTGGCCCCATGTCGGGTCTGCGGCCTTTCCCGCCAGAATAACCCCAGGGGAAGTCCATGACTGTCAACATCAAGAACTGGCAGGAACTCAAGAAGCCCAACAGCCTCGAGGTGAAGCCCGGCAACGACCCCAAGCGCCGCGCCACCTTCGTCGCCGAACCGCTGGAACGCGGTTTCGGCCTGACGCTGGGCAACGCGCTGCGCCGCGTGCTGCTCTCGTCGCTGCAGGGTGCCGCGATCACCTCGATCAAGATCGAGAACGTGCTGCATGAGTTCTCGTCGCTCGCCGGCGTGCGCGAGGACGTCACCGACATCGTCCTCAACGTCAAGCAGATCGCGCTGCGGATGCAGGGCGAAGGCCCCAAGCGTCTCCAGCTATCGGCTACTGGCCCCGCCGAAGTCACCGCCGGTGACATCGCCGTGACTGGCGACATCGAGGTGATGAACAAGGACCTCGTGATCTGCCACCTCGATGAAGGTGCGACGCTGAACATGGAACTGACGGCCGATACCGGCAAGGGCTATGTCCCCGCCGTTTCGAACCGTCCGGTCGATGCGCCGATCGGCCTGATCCCGGTCGATTCGCTCTACTCGCCCGTGCGCCAGGTGTCCTACAAGGTGGACAATGCCCGCATTGGTCAGGAGCTGGACTTCGACAAGCTGAACCTCACCGTCGAAACCGATGGTACGGTCACCCCGGAAGATGCCGTGGCCTACGCTGCGCGCATCCTGCAGGACCAGCTTGCCCTGTTCGTCCACTTCGAGGACGTGGCCCCTGCCGGTTCGTCGCCGATGATCGGCATGGCCGCTCCGGCTTCGGAAGAAGGCGATACCAACCAGCTCAACCGCTACCTGCTCAAGAAGGTGGACGAACTGGAACTGTCGGTGCGTTCGGCCAACTGCCTCAAGAACGACAACATTATCTACATCGGCGACCTGGTCCAGAAGACCGAGGCCGAGATGCTCCGTACGCCGAACTTCGGCCGCAAGTCGCTCAACGAGATCAAGGAAGTCCTGAGCTCGATGGGTCTGCGCCTCGGCATGGACATCCCCGGCTGGCCGCCCGAGAACATCGAGGAAATGGCCAAGAAGCTCGAACAGGAGCTGCTGGGCTGATCTGGTTGTCCCCGCGAAAGCGGGGGCCGCCGGCCTCATCGATGCTGCGCCGGGTTATCCGGCCAGCGGTCCCGGATCGAGTCCGGGGCGACGTACGGCAACAGGCAGCCGCCGCAAGCGCTGCCAGCTACGGGCTACCTGGTACGGGCCCCTAACGAACGAAGGAAAGACCCATGCGTCACAAACTCGGCGGGCGTAAGCTCAACCGCACTTCCAGCCACCGCAAGGCGCTGCTGCGCAACATGTCGGCGGCGCTGATCAAGCATGAGCAGATCACCACAACCCTGCCCAAGGCGCGCGAACTGCGTCCTTACCTTGAAAAGCTGATCACGCTGGCCAAGCATGGCGGCCTGTCGAACCGCCGTCTGGCCCACGCCCGTCTGCTGGACGAAGCGCAGGAAAAGAAGCTGTTCGAGGTTCTGGCCGAGCGTTACGCCGGTCGTCCGGGCGGCTACACGCGCATCATCAAGGCCGGTGTCCGCGCTTCGGACGCGGCTCCGCTCGCCGTGATCGAGCTGGTTGACCGTGACACCTCGGCCAAGGGCCAGGACAGCGGCCCGGTGATGACCGACGACGACGGCGAATAAGATCGCCGCGCGCAGCCCCGGCTGCCGCGAACGATTTGCAAAGGCGGCACCCGATGGATAGCATCGGGGCCGCCTTTTGCTTTTCCCGGAGTACCGGATGTCCCTGACCGCGCGGGCGCTCGCCGCCGCAAGCCTTCTGACCCTCGCGCTCGCGCCATCGCCCGCCATGTCCCAACCCGTCCCGACTCCAGCTACTGCGCCAATCACCTATCCGGAAACCCGGCGCAGTGATGTTGTGGACGTGCTGTTCGGCGAGCGGGTGGCCGATCCCTACCGCTGGCTGGAAAACAGCGTGCTCACCGATCCGGAGGTTTCCGACTGGGTGAAGCGCGAGAACGCGGTAACCCAGAACTATCTCGCCACCCTGCCACAGCGCGACTGGTTCGCCCGCCGGATGCGTGATCTGCTGTCGTTCGAGCGCTTCGGCCTGCCAGTGAAGGCGGGCACCCGCTATTTCTACATGCGCAATTCGGGGCTGCAGAACCAGTCGCAGCTGTTCGTGCGGCAAGGGCTGGGCGGCACGCCGCGCCTGCTGCTCGATCCGAACAGCTGGGCGAAGGACGGGGCGACCGCGCTTGATGAATGGAAACCGTCGGACGATGGCCGGTTGCTGCTCTATTCGGTGCAGGACGGCGGCAGTGACTGGCGCACGCTGAAGCTGCTGGATGTGGCTCACGGCACGGTGCTGGCGGACGAGATCCGCTGGGCCAAGTTCACCCAGCTATCCTGGGTGGGCAGCAAGGGCTTCCTCTATTCGCGGATGCCCGAGCCGAAGCCGGGTGAGGAATTTACCGCCAAGGCCGGTAATTCGGCCATCTGGTATCACGCCGTCGGCACGTCGCAGGCGCAGGACCGGCTGGTGCTGGCCACGCCAGACCACCCCGAGCTCTATCACGAGGTCTTCATGTCCTCGAACGGCCGCTATGGCCTGATCCGCAGCTACAATGGCACCGACGAGCGTTACGAGCTGCGCCTGCTCGATTTTTCCCGGCGCGGTGAGGCTCGCTGGCAGCCGCGTGTGCTGGTGCGCGGATTCGATCACGACTGGAAGCTGGTCGATGCCGTGGGCAACCGGCTGTGGCTGGTGACCAACAAGGATGCGCCGCGCTACCGCATGGTCGCGGTCGATCTGGCCAAGGCCGAGCCGCAGTGGCTCGACGTGATCCCGCAGCAGGACGAGACACTGCGTGAGGGCACGATCGTCGGGCGGACGCTGGTGGTGTCGTACCTCAAGGACGCGGCGAGCCGGGCGGTGCTTTATGATCTGGGCGGCGGCGGTGCCCATGTCATCTCGCTGAACGACATCGGCACCGCCAGCGGCTTCCATGGCCGGCCGGGCGACCCCGAAACCTTCTATCAGCTTTCCAGCTTCAACCGCCCCGCAACGATTTTCCGCATGAACCTGGCCAGCGGCGAAACCTCGGTCTTCGCCGCACCGCGGCTCACCTTCAAGCCCGAGGACTACTTGGTCGAGCAGCGCTTCTATGCCTCGAAGGATGGCACCCGCGTGCCAATCTTCGTGGTGCGCAAGCGCAGCCTGGCCAATGCAGGCAAGGCGGTGCCGACGCTGCTCTATGGCTATGGCGGTTTCAACATAGCGCTGACGCCTGGTTTTTCGGCAGCGCGCATGGCCTGGCTGGAGGCGGGCGGTGCCTTTGCGCTCGCCAATCTGCGCGGCGGCGGCGAGTATGGCAAGGCGTGGCACGACGCCGGGCGCGGGGCGAACAAGCAGAACGTGTTCGACGATTTCGTGGCTGCGGGCGAATATCTCATCGCGCAGGGCATCGCGCCCAAGGGCGGGCTGGCGGTGCAGGGCGGATCGAATGGCGGGCTGCTGATCGGCGCGGCGGTCAACCAGCGGCCAGATCTGTTCGCCGCCGCCAATCCCCAGGTTGGCGTGATGGACATGCTGCGCTTCGATCGCTTTACCGAAGGGCGAACCTGGGTGGACGATTACGGCAGGCCGGAGGTTGAGGCGGACTTCCGCCTGCTGCGTGCCTATTCGCCCTATCACAACATCCGCAGCGGCACGGTTTATCCGGCAGTGCTGGTGACCACCGCCGAGACGGACGACCGCGTGGTGCCGGGGCACAGCTTCAAATATACCGCCGCCCTGCAAGCCGCCCAGACCGGGCCGCGACCGCACCTGATCCGGGTTGAGACCCGCGCGGGCCATGGCTCGGGCAAGCCGACCGACAAGGTGATCGGCGAGAATGCCGACATCCTGGCTTTTCTCGCGCAATGGACGGGACTGCAGGTGCGGTGATTGGCGTGCGACTGTGCGCTGAAGAACTGGCGGCAGGAGCATGACCCGCCCCGAACGCCAACCGCGGCGAGCTTGGCGAAGCGCCTCCTTGCTTTTCGGGCCTCACGGACAAGGGCCTGAAGAAAAGCGATCCTTCGACAAGCTCAGGATAGGCGGGGAGTAGCGGCACGGTTCACACTCAGCGCGTGGGCTCCGGACGCCGGCGCATGAAGAAGGGCGTGGCTGTCGTCATTCATAAAACTGGCCACAAAGCTGAATGAAAACTGTCAAGCCAGTTCAGCCTTGTCTCAGAGCGAATCGCCTAAACCCATCCTCGACGCCGGGATATTCCGCCCGGCAGAATTGAGGATGATAGCCATGATGACCCTCACCAAGACCCTGGTCGCCACTGTCGCCGCCGGTGCGATGGCGGTTTCTTCGGCTGCCCCCGCCTTCGCTCGCGATGGCCACAACGAAGGTGGCGTCAGCGCCGGGGACATGATTGCCGGTGCGCTGGTGATCGGCGGGATTGCCGCAGTCGCCGCCTCGGCCTCGCACAATGATCGCAGCGGATACGGCTATGACCACGACGACGGACGCTGGGGCCGTGGCGACTACGGTCGCGGCTATGGCTTCGACAGCGGCAACCCGCGCCAGGCGATTGCGCAGTGCGTCAATGCCGCCGAGCGGGGAGCCTCGCGGTACTCCAACGGCCGCGCCGATGTCACCGACGTCCGCGACGTCCGCTCGACCCGCTGGGGTTACGAAGTGCGCGGCCGCATCGCGGTCAACGCGATGGGGCACGACTGGCGCCGGGGTGACGGCGACTACGGACGCGGCTGGGGCGGCGACTATCGCGGCTGGAACAGCAGCATGCGCGGTTACGACAGTGGCTCGTTCACCTGCAAGGTGGAGCGCGGGCGGATCGTCGACCTCGACTACAGCGGCATTCGCGGCCTCTGACGGCGTGAATGCATGACCCCGGGCGGTTCAGGCTTGCGAAAGCCTGGGCCGCCTAGGCAGTTATGCAAGGGGGTATGAAGCCAGTCGATTCGTCTGGCTGTGCATGCCGTTTTCAAGGGGTTCGCACCTATGACCAAGACAGTTTCGCGCGGCGCTTCCGTTCTTGCGGTGGCAGCGGCGTTTTCGATGGCGCTCGCGCCGGCAGCAGCTAATGCCCGTGGTTGGGGTGGCGGTTGGGGCGGCGGCTGGGGTGGTGGCTGGGGCCATCACGATGACGGCATCGACGCGGGCGACATCTTCGCCGGGATACTGATCATCGGCGGCATCGCCGCGATTGCCTCGGCGGCGAGCAAGGCCAACAAGGACAGCCGGGCCCGCACTGACGACCGCTATCCCGAACGCGATTCGCGCGATGATCGCAGCTATCGCGATCCCGCCCCGCGCTATGGCCAGAGCGACAATCGCCCGACCTGGCAGGAAGGCCGCGGTATCGACAATGCGGTGAACACCTGCGTCAGCGAAGTTGAACGCGGCAGCAGCCGGGTCGATACGGTCGATGCGGTCAATCGCGATGGCCAGGGCTGGCGGATTGATGGCCGGGTTACCGGCGGTCGCAGCTTCGCCTGCTCGATCGGCAACGATGGCCGGGTGCGCAGCGTCACCGTCGATGGCCACGCCGCCTATGCCGGCGACGGCGCGCCGAACTTCGTCAGCGAACCGGTGGTGCAGAAGATCGCCGGGTGACCTGCTCCCTCTCCTTGCGAGAGGAGGGACCAACCAGCTTACGTCGGCCAGCTCACGTCCGGCGGTATGCCGGCAGGGCAATGCCCAGATGGATCGCCGCGCCGCGCAGGATGAACCCTGCCAGCGCGGCGATTGTCCATGTCAGCGGCGCTGCAAGGCCCATCGCCATGCCGAGCGGCACCAGCGCCGATGCCAGCGCAGCGGCGGTGACGTAAAGCTCGGGTCGCATCAGGATCGAGGGCCTACCGGCAAGCACATCGCGGATGATGCCGCCGACGCAGCCGGTGATGATTCCCATCAGCACTGCAGGGACGGGCGCAACGCCGTAGGCCAGCGCCTTGGCCGTGCCCAGCACGGCATAGACCGCCAGCCCCGCCGCATCGGCCCAGTCGAGCAGTTTGCCCTCCCACCACCGGTGCGGGGTGAACCATGCGACCAGCGCCACGCCCAGGCACACCGGCGCCACCAGCGGATCGCGCACCCAGAACACCGGCGCACCGATCAGCAAGTCGCGCACCGATCCGCCGCCAACCCCGGTCACCAGCGCGAAAAAGGCCAGCGTCACGAAGGTCTGCCGCAGCCGCGCCGCAAGCAGCGCTCCGGTCAGCGCGAAGACGGCGATTCCGGCAAGGTCGAGCAGGGGCGGCAGGGTGAGGCTGGGCGTCATGGCATGGGCAATAGCAGGCCGGCGCGCCATCACGCAAAGGCGGGGATCACCTCGCGGGCAAACAGCTCGGCATAGGGCAGGAAAGTCTCGGGCGGTAGGCCGAGGGGAAGCATCAGCATGTAATGCTCCACCGGGATGCGTTCCTGCATCGCGCGGAACCTGGCCACGGCCTCGTCCGGCGTCCAGATCTGCAGGATTCCACTGGCCCTGAACTTGTCGAGGCTCATCGGCTCCAGCGCGGTGTTGTCGAGGCCGATGGCGCGGTCTTCCGCCAGCCATTCGCCATAGGTGTTGTTGACGTGGTGGAAGTAGGGCGCCAGGTCGTCCATTGCCTTGGCCTTGTTCTCGGCGACGAGGGTGAACAGCCCCTGGATACGGATTTTCGCCTGCGACGGGTCCTTGCCCTGTTCGCGCAGCTTGTCGGCATAAAGCCCGCAGACTTCCTCGTTGCCGAAATAGCCATCGGCATATTTCGCCACTCGTGCCAGCGCCTTTTCCGCGAATCCGCCGATGTAGAGCGGGATCTGGCCGCGCGGGCTGGCGGGTACGATGGCGGCATCGGTCACGGTGTAATGCTTGCCGGCGAAGGTCACCCGCTCGCCCGCCCACAACCGGCGGACGATTTCGAGAAACTCGTCGAACCGCGCGCCACGCCGGGTGAAGTCGACACCGAACGCCTCTGCCTCGCGCCGACGATAGCCGATGGCCAGCGCCATCTCCAGTCGTCCGCCCGAGAGGATGTCCAGCACCGCGCATTCCTCGGCAAAGCGCACCGGGTGGTAGAGCGGAGCCAGGCCGACTGCGGAACCCAGCCGCAAAGTTTTTGTCCGCGCTGCCAGCGCGGCAAGCGCGATGTTGGGTGCCGGCATGTAACCGTCCGCCGCGCCGTGGTGCTCGGGCACCCAGGCCCCGGCGAAACCCATGCTTTCACTGGCGGCAGCGAAATCGATGATTTCGCCATAGAGCACGGTCGGATCGCGCCGCCATTGGGCCGGATTGCGGAAATCGTAGAGGTAGCCGAAGGTCAGCTTGCCGGTCATACCTGTCTCCCAAGGATTGCGGCCATGCCTATCGCGCTGCCGCCGGGGCGGTCTTGACAGCAGCGGACAGCGCGGGCTTGCCGCCGGTGCGGGCGAGGGCTAGCTTTCCTGCCGGATTGCCGAACAGCGGGAGAACGCAGGTGGGCAGCGCCACGGCAGGAATGACCAGCGCCACGACACGCGCGCAGAGTGCCGCAGAGGCCGCTTTCGAGCAGGTCCACGCCGGCACGCTGGCGCTGTTTCCCGAACTGGTGCGCGAACTTGGCGGCGATGCCGATGCCTTGCTGATGGCGGTCGGGATCGAGCCTGGACTGATCGCCCGTCCTGCCCCGCGCGCCAGCCTGCGGGCCATCGTGGCCTTGCTGGAAAGCACCGCCACCGCGCTCGCTTGCCCCGATTTCGGCCTGCGGCTGGCCGCCCGTCAGGGCAGCGGCAAGGTGTTTGGGCCCATCGGTGTGGTCATGCGCAATTCGGCGACATTCGGCGAGGCGCTGCGCTTCGTCGCGGCGCACAACCAGGCCTATTCGATGGCCACTGCGATCCCGCTGGAGCATGATCGGGCGGGTGCGCGCATGTTCGTCGGCTATGATATCCTGCTCAGCGGGCTGGCTTCGGGTGCGCAACTGGTGGAGCAGGCGGTGCTGCTGGCCCATCTCAACGCGCTGGAAAGCACCGGCGGCCGCGCTCGTGCCCGCGAAGTGTGGTTCCGCCATCAGCCGCTGTCGCCGCTGAGGACCTACCGCGAACATTTCGCCTGCGAGGTTCGCTTCGATCAGCGGGCGGACGGGCTTTATTTCTCCGACGCAGACTTAGCCACGCCCATCGTCGACCCGGTCAGCGATTATCGCGAGCTGGCAGCGCTGTTCATCGATGCCCATTTCCCCGTTCGTCCCCGCCCGATGCACGCGCGAGTGCGCGGGCTGGTCAGGCGGCAGATCGGCCACGGCGATTGCCGGATCGATCACATTGCCGAGGCGCTGTGCATTCACCCCCGCACGCTGCACCGGCGGCTGGAGCGTGAAGGCACCGCCTTCGAGGCGATCAAGGACGAGGTGCGCCGCGACCTCGCGCGGTATTACCTTGAGCGGACCCGCCTGCCGGTAACCCGAATCGCCGAACGGTTGGGCTATGCCGAAACCTCGGTGCTGTCGCGGTCGTGCCTGCGCTGGTTCGGTGCCCCGCCGCGCGATCTGCGGGGAAAGGATGTGCGCGGGGCCTGACCTGACTGCTGCCTACCTTGTCGCCAGTTCCCGCCCGGCCGCTTCGATCAACGCGCGGTCGTCGTGGTTCCAGGGGTGGAAGCCCGGGAGGAAATAGGCCACCCAGGCGGGGAATATGCGGCGCAGCACGCCCGGCTTCCACAGCAGGAAGGCGAACAGCTTGGCCTTGACCTTCCAGCCGCGCAGCCCGTCCTGCGCCAGCAGGTCCAGCGTGTCGCCGATGCGGTGGGCGATGAAATTCTGCGAGACGATCAGCATCATCAGCGATTTCAGCTTCCACCGCTGCCACCGGCTCCAGTCGCGGGTGGCGTGAAGGTAGATGTCATAGGCGACGGCCTTGTGCTCGATCTCCTCGATCGCGTGCCAGCGCCACAGGTCGGCGGCCTCGGGATCGGCACCCGCGAAATGCTGCGGGTTCCGGAGGAACTCCTTGGCCATCATCGCGGTGTAGTGTTCCAGCGCCATGGTTGCGGCCAGATTGACGATGGCCGGGCGGCCTTTGGTCATTTCGAGGAATTCCGCGAGCCGCCGGTCCACCCGCGTCAGGTCATAGCCCGAATCGGTGGCGGCACGGTTGAAGGCGACATGTTCGCGGGTGTGATTGATTTCCTGGGTGATGAAGGCACGGATGTCTTCGTCCAGTTGCGCAGGAACGCCCGCGCGGTGGGCCTTTACCGCTTCGATGAAGAACGCCTCGCCGCGCGGAAAGCAGGCAGACAGCGCGTTGAACCAGGCGCTGCCGATGGGGTCGTCGGCCAGCCACCAGTGGCGCGGCCGGGCCTCGCGGCCAAAGCGCAGGTCGCGGACAACAAGGTTCAGATCGGCGGGAGTGGGCGACGCAACCTTGCCTGCGGCGGCGCTGCCCTCTAGGTCGGGCGGAAATCGGGTCGGAGCGTTCATGGCCTGCAAGGTAGTTTAACTTACACCAATGTCAATAAGGAAGCGTCTCAGTCAGGAAGAAAGCCGCACCGCCGCGCTGGACGCGGCGCGCGCGCTGCTGATCGAGTCGGGGCCGCAGGGGGTGACGCTGAAGGCAGTGGCGGCGCGGGTCGGGCGCACCCATGCCAACCTGCTGCATCACTTCGGCTCGGCGCTGGGCCTGCAGAAGGCGCTGGCCGAACATCTCGCCAAGGCGATCTGCGCGACGATTGCGGCGGCGGTGATCGCCACCCGTCAGGGCATAGGCAGCCCCCGCGAGGTGGTTGACCTGACCTTTGACGCTTTTGACCGCGAAGGTGGGGGCGCGCTGGCTTCGTGGATGCTCCTGTCGGGCAATGAGGATGCGCTGGATCCGATTGTCGGCGCGATTCACGATCTGGTCGATGAGCTCGATGAGTTCCGCCCCGGCTCGATGCGCGAGGTTACCCTGGCGCTGGTGCTGATGGCACTGGGCGACGCGCTGATGGGCGGCCCGCTCTCCGCCTCGCTCGCCCTGCCGCGCACTTCGGCGCGCGATACGGCGGAGGCGATGTTGCGCGCCGGCGCGGTGCAGGCAGGGATTCCGCTGCCGGGGTGCTAGTGTCGCTCTGTTTCGAATGGATTCCCGCCACCTCCGTTCGTGTCGAGCGAAGTCGATACACCGTGCGCAGCTGTCTCGACTTCGCTCGACACGAACGGGCATAAGCGTTCGGACATAGGTGTGTGTTTCGAAGTGGGGCGAAAGAGCTTGCCCCGCGTCGCCCTAGCCCAAATCCATCCACTCCGGACGCCATTCGGGCGCGATGTCCTCCACCCGCAAATGGTCCACCGCCAGTCCCAGCGCCGGATAAACCGCGCGTTGGCGCGCCGGGTCGGAGCGGCCCTGCGGCACCACCACCAGCCGCCGGTTCACCTTCTGCCGCCAGTTCATCCGCGCCGTATTCTCCTGCCCGACATAGCAGCCCTTGGTGAAGCTCACTCCGTTCAGCTCCGCCGCGTTACATTCCAGCCACAGCAAGTCAGCAAGCTCCGCCGCGCCTTCGCAGACGCCGAGCGACAGGCGGTGGGAGAGCCACGCGGTGTCGGCGCTGCCGGCTTCTGCCGGGCCCAGCCAGCGCGTGCCGAGCGCGCCAAGTCGCGGATCGTTGCCGGCCGCGTCCACGCGCCAATGCACCGCCAGCGCCGGGTCGCGCGCAATCGTGATCTTGCGGCGCAGCCGGTAGAGCGACAGGCGCTTGATCAGTGCGTCGGCGCAGTCTTCCTCGCAATCGAGCAGTAGGTCCGCACCATCCCGCCAGACGAGAAAATCGAACAGCACCTTGCCCTGCGGGGTCAGCAGTGCCGCCCAGACCGGTAGCGCGCCGGTCACGTCGTTGGTGACGAGGCCTTGCAGGAATTCGGCGACGTCCTCGCCGGGATCGAGCGGAGAGAGGCGCACGAGCGCGCGGTTGTTAAGGGTGGAAGCAGCCATCGCTTGAGCATATAGGCGCGCCATGGCCAATACCAAGCTGACAATCCGCCGCCCTGACGACTGGCACGTTCACTTGCGCGACGGCGCGATGCTGCAAGCGGTGGCACCTTACACCGCCCGCCAGTTCGCCCGGGCCATCGTCATGCCCAATCTTTCGCCGCCGGTGACCTCGATCGACGCCGCGCGCGCCTATCGCGAGCGGATCGTCGCAGCGACAGGCCCCGGTTTCACGCCGCTGATGGTCGCCTACCTCACCGACTGGATCGACGGGGCCATGTTGGCAGAGGGGCACGCGGCGGGTGTGTTCACCGCCGCCAAGCTCTACCCCGCGCACGCTACCACCGGATCGGCGCACGGCGTTACCGACGTGGCCCATATCCGCGCTGCGCTGGAAGCCATGCAGCGGGCGGGTATGCCGCTGCTGGTCCACGGCGAGGTGACCGATCCGGACGTTGACGTGTTCGACCGTGAGGCGGTGTTCATCGGCCGGACCCTGGCCGCGCTGGTGCGCGATTTTCCGGGGCTGAAAGTGGTGTTCGAACATATCACCACCGAGGAAGCGGCGCAGTTCGTCGCAGCGCAGGGGAACAATGTCGCGGCGACGATTACCCCGCAGCACCTCCACATCAACCGCAACGCCATGCTGGTCGGTGGCATTCGCCCGCACGCCTATTGCCTGCCCGTCGCCAAGCGCGAGAAACACAGGCTGGCGCTCCGCAAGGCGGCAACTTCGGGTTCGGCGAAGTTCTTCCTCGGCACCGACACCGCGCCGCACCGGGTGGAAACCAAGGAAAGTGCCTGCGGCTGCGCGGGTATCTTCAACGCGCCTTTCGCGCTGGAAAGCTACGTCACGGTGTTCGATCAGGAAGGCGCGCTGGATCGCTTCGAGGCCTTTGCCTCGGAAAACGGCCCGCGCTTCTATGGTCTGCCGCTCAACGAGGGCACGATCACGCTGGAACGCAACGCGGTGCAGGTGCCCGAGCGCTATGCCCATGCCGACATTTCGCTGGTTCCGTTCCACGCCGGCGAAACGCTGGACTGGTGCTTCGTCGGCTAGAGGTTTGCTGCGCCAGCCCGCTCCCCCGCCCGGCCACCCATATCATACAATGGCTTGGGTGGCCGGGCGGGGGAGCGGGCTGGTGCCGGACCGATGTCAATCGGAATAAGGCTAAACCACCTCGTCGGCTTCGAGCGCGCAGCCGTTGCTGCAGGCGATTTCCACCTGCATCGTGGCGTGGCCGATACCGAAGTCATGTTCCAACTCGTGCGCGATCTCGTGCAGGAAGGCGTCGCCGGGGTGACCGCCCGGCATGACGATGTGCGCAGTCAGCGCGGTTTCGGTGGTGCTCATTGGCCAGACGTGCAGATCGTGCACCGCCGTTACACCGGGCAGGCCGGCGAGGAAGGTCCGCACTGCGCCCACTTCGATGCCGTCAGGCACGCCCAGCAGGCCCAGCTTCACCGAATCGCGCAGCAGGCCCCACGAACCGGCCGCGATCACGCCGGTGATGACCAGACTGGTCACCGGATCGATCCACTGCCGCCCGGTGAACATCACCGCCGCACCGGCGAGTACCACCCCGGCTGATACCGCCGCATCGGCCAGCAAGTGCTGGAAGGCGGCGCGCAGGTTGAGGTCGTGCTTGCTGCCCTTCGCGAAGAAGATGGCCGATATGCCGTTGACCGCGATACCCGCTGCGGCAACCGCCATCATCAGCCCGCCTTCGACCGGCGCGGGATCGTTCAGCCGGCGGATCGTCTCGATCAGGATCGCCCCCAGCGCCACCCACAGCAGCGCCGCATTGGCCAGCGCAGCGAGGATCGACGAGCTTTTGAGGCCATAGGTAAAGCGCTCGCTTGGCGGGCGGGCGGCGAGTACGCTGGCCCCCCAGGCAAGCAGCAGCGACAGTACGTCGGAGAAATTGTGCCCCGCATCGGCGAGCAGCGCCATCGACCCGCCATAGAGGCCCGCCGCCACTTCCACCGCCACAAACAACAGGTTGAGCGTCACCGCCAGGGCAAAGGCCGGGCCGTGCGAGGTGGGCAGGTGGCCGTGCCCCGCGCCATGGTGATGGCCATGGCTGTGCCCGTGATCGTGGTGATGTCCTTCGCTCATGCGGGGCACCGTTGCACAATTGCCGCAGTGCAGCAACAATCGACTCCCTCGCCGGGGCGCATAATTCCCTTCGCTGCGCGGAATCGGACGCAGTTCGGTTCGATCCTTACACCACTGTAAGGAGCGACGTAACAAGATTGCGCAAGTCGTCGAGCGGGCAGGGGCGGGCTGCCGAAACTGTCAACAAGCCGTCACATAGCCGTGTTCAGTAGCGCCGCCGGCCCATGTATGACCGCCGGCAGGCGCGATTCCCCGCGATTCGCAGGGGTTGCGCATTCGATCTGGAATAAATGACCGATCCACGCCTCGGCGGGGTCCAAGGGGGTCCACGACATGCAGCTCAAGTATTTCCTCGCCGCCAGCGCCGCCAGCGTTTCGCTTGCCTGTGGCATCGCAACCCCGGCCTTCGCCCAGGAAACCTCCTCGGCAGTGCGCGGCACGGTCGTGTCGAATGGTGCCCCGGTTGCCGGTGCCACCGTCACCGTGGTGCATGAACCTTCGGGCACGACGCTGTCGACCACCACCGATGCCAATGGCAGCTTCGCCGCCAACGGCCTGCGCATCGGCGGCCCGTTCACCGTGACGGTTGAGGCCGATGGCTATCAGGCCGGCAAGGTGAGCGACCTGTTCCTTCAGGCTGGCCAGCCCGCCCGCCTGCCGATCGCGTTGGAAGCGCAGCAGGAAATCGTCGTCACCGCCGCCTCGATCCAACCGACTGTCGGCCTGACCGACGGACCGACCACCGCGCTCGGCCGCGCCGAGATCGAAAGCGCCGCCTCGATCAACCGCGACATCCGCGACCTTGCCCGCCGCGATCCGCTGGTCACCATCGATCTGACCAACGGTCGCACCATCGAGATCGCCGGCAACAACGGCCGTCTCAACCGCTTCTCGGTGGACGGCATGCAGATGTCGGACGACTTCGGCCTCAACAACGGTGGCCTGCCGACCAACCGTGGTCCGGTTCCTTTCGACGCTATCGAGCAGTTCACCGTCAAGGTGGCCCCGTTCGACGTGGCCGAGGGTGACATGCAGGGCGGCGCGGTCAATGTCGTGCTCAAGTCGGGCACCAACAAGTTCCACGGCGGCGCATTCTACAGCTACACCGGCGATGGCCTGACCAGCAGCCGCTCGCGCGCGTCCACGGTCAAGCTGGACTTCTCGTCGAAGCAGTACGGCGGCTGGTTCGCCGGCCCGCTGATCCGCGACAAGCTGTTCTTCATGGTCGCCTACGAGCACACCAAGGAAGGCCAGCCGCTCGACGCCGGCTTCGGTTCGGGCTTCGCCAACCAGGTGCCCGGGCTGACCCAGGCGGTGATCGACCAGGTGACCGCCACGGCCAAGAGCCGTTACGGTTATGACACCATGGGGCTGATCGCCACCACCACCGAAGGTGACGAGAAGATCGCCGCCAAGCTGGACTGGAACATTTCCGACACCCAGCGCGCCTCGGTGACCTATATCCGCAACAAGGGCACCAACCAGTTCCAGCAGAACACCTTCCTGACCTCGCCCTTCGCGCTTGGCTACCAGTCTGACGCCTATCAGCTGGCCGAGGAAATCAATTCGGGGACGCTGGAGCTGAACTCGTCGTGGACTGACGCGTTCTCGACCAACCTGCGCGTATCCTACCGCGACTACAATCGCGGCCAGAACTTCATCGGCGCGCCGTTCCCGCAGGTCGGCGTCTGCACCGATGCGCTGTCTAACGGCTCGGCGACGACGTGCGCCGGCACCCGCCTGTTCTTCGGTCCGGACATCTCGCGCCAGGCCAACGTGCTCAACACCGACAACCTCAACATCGATCTGACCGCGCGGATCGAAATGGGCGACCATTCGGTGCGTCTGGCCGCCGGCTACACCAAGACCGACGTCTACAACCTGTTCGTGCAGCGCGCGCTGGGTGACCTGTACTTTGACTCGCTGGCCGATTTCGCCGCTGGCAACGCCAACCAGCTGATCTATGCCAACGCGGTTCCGTCGAACAATCCGGTGGATGCTGCCGCCAGCTTCAACACCACCAACTGGACCTTCTCGGCCCAGGATGACTGGCAGATCAACGACAAGCTCAGCTACACTGTCGGCCTGCGTTATGACCTGTTCGACAACAACGTCGCGCCGCCGCTCAACGCGAACTTCCTGTCGCGCTATGGTTATTCGAACCGCTCGACCTTCAAGGGTCGCGGCGTGCTGCAGCCGCGCATGGCGCTCAACTGGAACGCCACGGACCGGCTGATCTTCCGTGCTGGCCTCGGCATCTTCGCCGGCGGTACGCCTGACGTGTTCCTGTCGAACGTGTTTTCGAACACTGGCCAGCTGACCAACTCGGTGACGATCACCCGCGCCAACTGCGCCGCTTCGGGCACCTGTGGTGCGCTGAACGGTATCACTGGCGGCACTATCCCTGCCAGCGTGATCAATTTCATGACCACCAACACCGGATCGCTGGCCGCCGCGCCGACCGATTCGATTGACCCGAACCTGCGGATTGCCCGCAAGCTCAAGCTGTCGTTGCAGGCGGATTACAAGGCCAACCTCGGCCCGCTGGGTGATGACTGGATGTTCGGGGTGCAGTTCCTCTATGACAAGACCATTGACGGTTACGTCTGGGCGGATCTGCGTTCGGTCCAGATCGGCACCCTGCCGGATGGCCGCCCGCGTTACGCTCCGCTGGGCGGCATTGCGGGTACCAACCGCGATATCCAGATGACCAACACCGACGATGGCCGCGCCTGGTTTGCTACCTTCCGCATGGAAAAGAACTGGAGCAACGGCCTCGGCATCGAAGGCAGCTACACCCGCTCCAACGTGAAGGACCGGTCGAGCATCACTTCATCGACCTCGTCGTCGAACTACAGCAACAACGCTTTCGTCGATCCGAACTGGCCCGCCTATGGCCGTTCGATCTACGAGTATACCAACCAGTGGAAGGCCGGCATTTCCTATCGCCATGCCTTCTTCGGTGACTACAAGACCAACCTCAGCCTGTTCAGTGAAATGCGCTCGGGCCGTCCGTACAGCGTGACCATGCTGGACAACACCGGCACGCGCGGCACCGTGTTCGGCACCGTGGGCAACCTGGGCAACATGCTGCTCTACGTGCCGACCGCTGGTGACAGCAAGGTCAGCTTCGATACTGCTGCCAGCGAGACCGCATTCAACGCGCTGGTCGATAGCCTGGGGCTGGGCAAGTATCGCGGTACCATCGTGCCGAAGAACAGCCAGACGTCGCCGCGCAACTGGAAGGTGGACTTCCACTTTGGCCAGGAGCTTCCGCTGCCGGTGGTCAATGGCGGCAAGGTTGAACTGTTCGCCGATATCGAGAACGTGCTGAACCTGCTCAATCGCAACTGGGGCGCGCTGCGCCAGGTCCAGTTCCCCTACAATGCGGCCGTGGTTCGCGTGGCGTGCCTCAGCGCGCCAGTCGCTACCGGCACCGCGCCGACGGCGGCGCAGGTGAACTCGGCCTCCACCCAGACCTGCGCGCAGTACCGCTACAGCAACGTCGCTTCGCCGACGGAAGTGCTGCAGACGCGCCAGTCGCTCTACGGCATTCGCGTGGGCGTTCGGGTCAAGTTCTGATCCTGGCAAATACCTGACAGTAATTGTCATCGAAAATCGGGGGGAGCGGGCAACCGCTCCCCCTTTTTTCATGCGCGGTTCAACAAGTTTGGCGCTATTGTATCGGCGCGGGACCGATCTTGGCCCGTTCTCGAATTCCGGGGGATTTCCGATGTCTGTGCTTCGTCGCCGCCATTTTGCGCTGCCTTTCCTGCTGGCCGCCGCCAGCGCGCCACTCGCTGCCGCCCAGGCGGCTGATTGCGCCGGCGGCTCGGGCGGAGCGCTCACCGTCGGGCAGGCCCAGCGGGTAGAGCCCGGCCCGGCCCGCACTTACACACTCGATCTTGCCGCCGGGCAGGGGGTGATCGTCGATCTCTCCAGCCTCGCCGCGCCCGCGCCCAAGGCGGCGGATGGCGACGAGCATGACGGTGAGGGTGACAAGCCCAAGGCCGCGCCGCAGACGGTCAAGCTGTGCAATGCCAGCGGGGTCTTGCTCGCGCCGCAGCCGGGCGAAGTGTTCGAAAAGGGCGGCAGCGTCACCACCACGGCCGAAGGCCAGCGCCTGCGTTTCGTCGCTCCCGCAGCAGGTCGCTACACCGTGTGGGTGGCGGATTCGGGCGATGCGCGCGAAGTGATCGCCCGCAACCGCGATCTCGGCAAGGGCGGCGCGCTGCGCACGATCAAGCTCGGCGGTGAGGAAACGGGCAATGTCTCGTCCGCCGCGCCGGTGACCTTCACCTTCGCCGGCACCGCCGGACAGTGGGTTGAGATCAAGGCCAAGTCCGAAAGCGATACGGTGCTGCACCTTGCTGGCCCGGACCGCTCGGGTGCCTATTCGGAAATCGCCAGCAATGATGACAGCGACGGACTCAACCCGCTGATCCGCCGCCGCCTGCCGGTGACGGGCACCTATTACGTGCAGATCGATTCGCTGGCTGACAATTCGGACAGTTACACCCTCAACGTCTCCCCCACCCAGGCACCGCCGCCGCCTGCGCCGCCGGTCGCGCTGCGCCCCGGTGCGCAGATCGATGCCAAGCTCTCGGGTGAAGACGATGCCAGGCTCTATGCCTTGCCGGTGACCGCCGGCCATTCCTACCGGCTGGAACTGACCGCTGCCTATGACGGCGTCGTGGCCATCGGTTTGCCCAACCCGGTCGAATCCGATGACGGCAAGGAAGGCGCGGCGGCTGGCTTCTCCGAAGTGAAGTCGCAGGATTCCGGCACCACCGGCACCGAACGCCTGAACTTCACCGCGCGCAGCACCGGCCAGCTGCTGGTGCTGGTCAAGAGCTTCGGGATTGGTGACACCGACGGCAGTTACAAGCTGGTCGCCACCGATCTGGGCGGCTGACAGATACCCCGTGCGCATCCCCCTCCCGCGTTCGGGAGGGGGCAGGGGTAGTCTAGGGTCAGGACCTATTAACCGCGCCTTCGAGGTTTGAGGCAAAAAGGCCCAGCGCGAGGCGGACGGGCGCAGGAATAGTGGTTCTATTTCCAGCCTGTCCAACGCTGCGATGGGCCTTTTTGGTCAAATCCCTGCGGGACGCTGGAATGGCTTCCATCTCGGCCAGACATCCGCTTGGAAAGCATGTCCTGAGCATTGTCGAAGGAGCAACCAGCCTTCCCCGCGCGAATATCCGCCCGATATGTTCGCCATTCCAGCGCCTCGAAGGCGCGGTTAATAGGTCCTGACCCTAAACTCTCAATCGTAGACGCAGCCGTCCAGTTCGCTGCTGCGCACCACGGTGCTGCGAGCGGCAATCGCATTGCCGTGACGGCGGGTGAAGCCGGTGGCGGCAACGACCGAGCGCTTCTTGGGGCTGGGCAGGGCAGCGGCGATGCGCGCGGCTTCCACCCGGCTCAGCCGCGCGGCGGAATGGCGGTAATAGCGCTGCGCCGCCGCTTCGACGCCATAGGTGCCGATCCCGGTTTCGGCGACGTTGAGGTAGACCTCCATGATCCGCCGCTTGCCCCAGATGTTCTCGATCAGGAAGGTGAACCACACTTCCAGCCCCTTGCGCAGGTAGCGGGTGAAGCCGCTGCCCTGCCAGAGGAACACGTTCTTCGCGGTCTGCTGGCTGATGGTCGATCCGCCGCGCAGGCGCCCGCCATCGGCGTTGCGCTCCATCGCCTTTTCGATCGCATTGGTATCGAAGCCGTTGTGATCGCAGAACTTGGCGTCTTCACCCGCGATCACGGCGGCGACCATGTTGCGGTCGATCCGCGAAAGCGGGGTCCAGTCCTTGGTGATGCCGTTGGCGTCGGTGATCATGGTCAGCGTCACCGGCACTGGCACGAATTTGTAAAGTACGGTGAAGGCAAAACTGCCGACGACGAACCAGATGATCAGCCGCCCGATCCACCAGCCGAGGTTATAGGCAAGGCCATGCCCGGACGCGGGACGCGAGGGGGAGAGGAAGCGCAGCATCGCCGCCCTATCTAGCCACCACGCGGCTGCTGGCAAGGTTGCCGATGTTTAACGTGTGCATGGCCGGGATTTGGCCTTACCTTGCGCCGCATGAAGCTTCGCCTGCTGATCGCCGCGATAACGCTGGCACTGCCCCATCCAGCCTGTGCGCAGGAGCGCGATTTCTGCGCCAGCCGCCCGGGCCTCGGCACGCCGGCCTGCACCATGGCACCCGGGACGCTGATGGTGGAGACCGGCATCGCTGGCTGGGAACACACCCGCGATTCAAGCAGCGCTGAAGACAACGTCACGCTCGGGGATTTCCTGCTGCGCCTGGGCGTGAGCGACCGCACCGAACTGCAACTTGGTTTTGGCGGGTGGCAGCACCAGCGCGTGCATGACAGCACCGGGGTGAGCAGCGGCCACGGCATCGGTGACATCTTGCTGGGCTTCCGCCACGGGCTGGCCGGGCCGAACGGGCCGGTGGCGGTGCAGGGCTTCATTACCTTGCCCACCGGCACCGGCACTGCCACGGCGGGAGACTGGGGTGCGGGACTGTTGTTGTCCGCTGGAAAGAATCTGCCGGGCGGGTTCGAAATTGACGTGACCCCTGAAATCGATGCGGCGGTCAACGGCAGCGGCAAAGGCCGGCATCTTGCCTGGGGCGGCGTGCTGGGGCTGTCTCATCCGCTCGGCCAGTCCGTCTCGCTGACCGGAGAGCTTGCGGCATTCCGCGATCAGGATCCGGATGGAGCCAGCACCGACGCGCGCGCCGCGCTGTCGCTCGCGTGGCAGGCGGGCCGCAACGTCCAGTTCGATCTCGAAGCCGATGCCGGTCTGGCGAACGGTGCGCCGCGCCGTGCGTTGCTGGTCGGCTTTGCGCGGCGGTTCTGACAATTGTCATCGCCGTCCGGCGCGGGCAGGGTGATGGCATGACGAACCACCTTGCATCATTGACCCGGCGCGGCCTGCTGGCTGGCAGTATGGCGCTGGGGCTGCTGCCGCGCGGTACGCGGGCGGCGGAGGCGCATGGCGGGACGGCAACATGGCCGTGTGACGATGCCGCCTGCGATGCCCTGCGCGGCTCGCTGGGATCGCCCGCACTGGGGTTTGCCCGCGATGCGGCAGGGGCGGTTTCGCTCACGGTCAGCGGCTGGCGGATGCGCGGGCGAGTGGAGCGCGCGCTGGCGGACGATGTCTGGCACTGGGGTTCGATCTCCAAGCCGGTCACCGCGACGCTGATCGCGCAGGCGGTGGAGGCGGGTGAACTACGCTGGGATGACCGGCCGCTGGTCCTGCTGCGCGATGACCTGCCCGACGCCCATCAGGGCTATGCCGGGGTTACCCTCCTGCACCTGCTGTCGCACCGCGCCGGGCTTGCTCCGATGGCGAGCGACGTCGAACTGCTGTTCCTGCCGCGCACCGAGGACGATGCCCGCGCCTCCCGGCTGATCGCCGCACGGCAGAGCTTCGCCCGCCCGCCCGCGAGCCGTCCCGGGACGCAATATGCCTATGGCAATCGCGGCTACATGATCGCTGCGGCCATGCTGGAAAAGGCCGTGGGTGTGCCGTTCGAGGCGCTGATGACGCAGCGCCTGTTCGCCGCGCTTGGCCTCGCCAGTGCTGGTTTCGGCCCTCCGGGTACACCGGGCCGGCTCGACCAGCCGGTTGGCCACGTGTCGGTCGGCGGCAAGCGCACCCTGACGCCGCGTCCGCCGGAATCGCCCATTGCCGACAATCCGGTGGCCTTCAGCCCCGCCGCGCGGGTGCACATGAACCTGGCCGACATGCTGCGCTTTCTCGCCGCGCACCGTGACCGGACGGCACTGCTGTCGGCGGCCAGCTGGCAACGATTGCATACCGCGCCGTTCGGCGGCGATTATGCGCTGGGCTGGTGGCTGGCAGCGGAGGGGCTGACTCATTCGGGTTCCAACACGTTGTGGAATGCCGACGTGCTTGTCGCCCCGCGCTACGTCGCGGCGGCGGCGACGAACGATGGCGACTTTGACCGCGTCCACCCCGCGCTGCACGCGGCAATCTGTGAACTGGCGACCCTGTGCGGCCCGGCGGCGGGTGGAGGTGCCCGCGTGGCGGGGACAGGATCAGCGCGGAATGGAGGTTCATGATGCAGGCAATCACGACAGTGGCGGAACTGGAAGCGCTGTACGATACCGTCGTTCCGGGAGCCGTCACCAAGGTCGTCAACCGGTTGACGCCGCGCTACCGGCAGTGGATCGGCGCGGCGCGGTTTGTCATTCTTTCGACGGTGGGGCCGGAAGGCACGGACGCCAGCCCGCGTGGTGACATCGATCCGGTCGCGCGGGTGGCCGATGACCACACCATCCTGCTCCCCGACTGGCGCGGCAACAACCGGCTGGATTCGCTGCGGAACATCGTGGCCGACGGGCGGACCAGCCTGCTGTTCATGGTGCCCGGCTGCAACAACGTCGTCCGGGTCAACGGCAAGGCCAGGATCACCGCCGACCGCGAATTGACCGCATCGTTCGAACGCGACGGCAAGATGCCGCGCAGCGTGATCGTGCTGGCGGTGGAGGAAGTCTATTTCCAGTGCGCCAAGGCCCTGATGCGTTCGCGCCTGTGGTCTGGTGAGAATCTCGCGGCCAGCGTGCCGACAGCCGGGGAATTCATCGCGGAAATCCAGGCGGGGTTCGATGCCTCCGGCTATGACCGGGGCTATGGCGACTATGCCCGAGAACGCATGTGGTGATGTGCTGGCGCTTGCGCTGAGCGCGATCACGCGCCGGCGTGGATCTTCGTCAGCAGGTCCAGCAGCAGGCGTCGTTCGATCGGGCTGAGCATGGCGGTGGCTTCGGTCTCGTGCCGTGCAATGATTGCGCGCGCCTGATCGAGCGCGGACAGGCCCTTGTCGGTGATATGGATGCGGGTAGCCCGGCGATCGCTGCGGCTAGGTTCGATGGCGATCATGCCATTGCGAACCAGGCTCTTGGTGAACTGGTGGATCGTCGCTCGCTCAATGCCAAGAAAGCGCGAGATTTCGATCTGGGTGATTTCGGGATTGGCTTCGGCCAGCCACAGGATCGTCACCTGCTTGGCCGTGAGGCCCAGCGGCTTGAGCTGCGGCTCCAGTTTGAGCACCAGCAGCGAATGGCCAATGCCGAGGTGCAGGCCGACGATGCCGTCCAGCCCGGCGAGCCGCAGCGAAGGCATGCGCGCAGCGCGCGTGGCCGGCTTCCTGGGCCGGGCAACGGTGCTTTCGGGCGCTATCGAGCGATCCAGCAAGGCCTACTTGTCCCGTCAGGCTGCAAAAGCGCAGCATTTCCGGAGGCTTCCTTACGGCACCCGCGCGCGCGAAACAATTACCGATTGCAACCGATTGGGATGGGGTCGGGCCGTACCGCCGGGCAGGCGGTTGGGGCCTTCCCCCGTGTTCGTCAGGCCGCCAGCAACTTGCGGTCGCCGGCGATGCGGAGCATTGCCTTCTGCAGCTTTTCGAAGGCGCGCACTTCGATCTGGCGGACGCGCTCGCGGCTGACGTTGTAGCTTTGCGAGAGTTCCTCCAGCGTCTTGGGGTCCTCAATCAGACGGCGCTGGGTGAGGATGTCGCGCTCGCGCTCGTTGAGCGCTTCCATCGCTTCGCCCAGCAGGGCGTGGCGCATGCCGGCCTCTTCGGCGTCGGCGACGGTTTCGTCCTGCAGCGGGCGATCATCCTGCAGGATGTCCATCCACTGGCCTTCGCCGTCCTCGCGCAGCGAGACGTTGAGGCTGGCATCGCCGCCCATCATCATCCGCCGGTTCATGTTGACCACTTCCGTCTCGGACACGCCAAGATCGGTGGCGATCTTCTTCACCTGATCGGGGTGGAGATCGGAATCCTCATAGGCATCGAGGTTCTTCTTCATCCGGCGCAGGTTGAAGAACAGCTTCTTCTGCGCGGCGGTGGTGCCCATCTTGACCAGGCTCCACGACCGCAGGATGAATTCCTGCATCGAGGCCTTGATCCACCACATCGCGTAAGTCGCGAGGCGGAAGCCGCGATCAGGCTCGAACTTCTTGACGCCCTGCATCAGGCCGATGTTGCCTTCGCTGATCAGTTCGCTGACCGGCAGGCCGTAGCCGCGATAGCCCATGGCGATCTTGGCGACGAGGCGCAGGTGGCTGGTGACCAGCTGGGCCGCTGCTTCGGGGTCCTGATGTTCCTGAAAGCGCTTGGCGAGCATGTATTCCTGCTCGGCCGTCAGCAGCGGGAACTTCTTGATCTCCGACAGATAGCGGTTGAGGCTCTGCTCACCGCCAAGGGTCGGCATCACGGGCAGGTTGCGCTTGGTATTCGACATCTGACTTAACCCAGACCTTTCTTGTCGGCTGGCCGTTTGGTGACCCTTTAGAGGCATCCCCCGATGACCGCCACGTGGTAATTCCGATAACACAAATCGGCTGTTTCAGTTCCCCAATTCGACCAACAGCGCTCTCATATCGGCGGGCAGAGCGCTTTCGCAGCGCAGCGCCTCCCCGCTGACCGGATGGATGAAGCCCAGCACGGCGGCGTGCAGCGCCTGCCGGCGGAAGTGAAGCTGGGTGAGGATCGGCCGCAGCCGTGGGGGAACGCGTCCATAGACAGGATCACCCAATAGGGCATGGCCGATTGACGACATGTGAACGCGCACCTGGTGGGTTCGCCCGGTTTCCAGCCGGCATTCGACCAGTGCGGCGGCGTCCAGCGCCTGCAAGGTGCGGTAGTGGGTGACGGCGTGCTTGCCGCGCCCGTCTGCCACCAGCGCCATCTTCTTGCGATCATGGCTGGAACGGGCAATCGCCCCGCGTACCGTGCCCGCCAGCGGATTGGGCAGGCCGCCGACCACCGCGAGATAGGCGCGCTCGATCGAGTGGTCGGCGAACTGCTTTGCCAGCCCTTCGTGCGCTGCATCTGTCTTGGCGACCACCAGCAGGCCTGAGGTATCCTTGTCGATCCGGTGAACGATGCCGGGCCGCGCGACCCCGCCGATGCCGGAAAGCTGCCCCCGGCAGTGATGCAGCAAGGCATTGACCAGAGTGCCGTCAAGATTGCCGGCGGCAGGGTGGACGACCAGTCCGGCGGGCTTGTCCACCACGATCAGGTGCTCGTCCTCATGGGCGATGGTCAGCGGGATGTCCTGCGCCAGCGCTTCCGCCGGGGCGGCTTCAGGAACGGTGATGCGGAACGACGTGCCGGCCGCAGGCTTGAGCGAGGCTTGCGCAACCGGAACGCCCCCCAAAGCCACCAGGCCTTCGCCGAGCAGCGCCTTCACCCGCTCACGCGACAGCCCGCTCGCGTCGGCCAGAGCCTTGTCAAGCCGCTGGCCGCTGTCGGCGATCACGCCGGAAATGATGCGTTCCCCCCCATCCATGCTACAGACATGGGGATGGAGCTTGGCGTGACAAGTGGCGTTCTGGCCACACTGATCGAAGAAGCAGCGCGCGCCCACCCGGCGGAATGTTGCGGCTTGCTGCTGGGCGGCGCGGATGGGGCGGTCGGGCAGGCGCAGGCCGCCGCCAACGTTCACCCCGATCCGCTCACCCATTTCGAGATAGACCCCGCCGCACTCATCGCCGCGCACCGCGCCGCGCGGGCAGGTGGGCCGCGCCTGCTGGGCTATTACCACTCCCACCCCAACGGCCACCCGCGCCCTTCGGCAACCGACTGTGAACACGCGGGCGGTGACGGGGCCGTCTGGGCGATTGTTGCCGCAGGGGTAGTCAGCTTCTGGCGCGACGACAAAAGCGGTTTTGAACCGCTTTCCTATCGTCTGATAGAAGGATAAGGGGTTGCGAAATCCTCCCCGGACCGGGGAGGGGGATCGCGCCGCATGGCGGCGTGGTGGAAGGGGCTGGCCACCGGACGCGACGTTGCGCGTGCCTGCAATCCCCCTCCGCCATCCCTTCGGGACGGTCCCCCTCCCCGTGCCGGGGAGGAACTGGAGATAACCATGACCACCGATTCGCTTGAACTCGCCAGCCTGCTCTGCTCGCGCCTGTGCCATGACATGCTGAGCCCGGTAGGGGCGCTGTCGAACGGGCTGGAGCTCCTCTCGGAGGAGAAGGACCCGGAAATGCGCAAGCGCTGCTTCGAGCTGCTCGAACAGTCGGCGCGGATATCGGCGGACAAGCTCAAGTTCTTCCGGCTCGCCTTCGGCGCGGCGGGCGGCTTCGGCGAGATGGTGCCGGTCGCCGAATCGCGCAGCGTCATCGATGCCCTGGTGGCCAACAATGATCGCATCACGGTGAACTGGGCGCTGACTGGCGATGCCCTGCCCAAGCCGGCGGTCAAGACGCTGCTCAACCTGGCGCTGATCGGGATCGAGGCGCTGGTGCGCGGCGGCACGCTGGACATCGGCGCGGAACTGCGCGCCAACAAGGACATTGGCGGGGCGAGCGAGATCGTCGTGCGCGCTGCCGGGCCGAAGATCGCCTTCGACCCCGCCGTGGGCAAGGCGCTGGAGGGCAAGCTGGCGCTGGGCGAGCTTTCCAGCCGCACTGCCCCCGCCGCCATGCTGTTCCAACTGGCGCAGAGCCTGGGTGGCGGGCTGCAGTTTGCTCGCTCGGACGATGCGCTGGTCATGGGTGCGGTGCTGCCAACGGGCTGACGGGCTTGCCAGCGGCGCGGCACTGGTCGAAAGTGCCCGGCAGGCAAACGGAGGCTGATGCTTGTCGGAACTGGTGCACAGGCAGGTGGAATCGCCCAACCGGAATGCGCGCAAGCTGCCGGTGTCGATGGTGGTGCTGCATTACACCGGCATGGAAAGCGCCGACGCGGCCCTGGCGCGGATGTGCGATCCGGCAGCGGAAGTATCCGCGCACTACATGATTGACGAGGACGGCACGGTTACCCGCCTGGTGGAAGAACGCCACCGCGCCTGGCACGCGGGCCGATCCTTCTGGCGCGGGGTGACCGATGTGAACTCCGCCTCGATCGGCATCGAGCTGGTCAATCCGGGGCACGAATTCGGCTATCGTCCATTTCCAGACGCCCAGATGGAGGCGCTGCTGCCGCTGCTGGCGGACATCATGCACCGCCATGATATTCCGCGCGCCAACGTCGTCGGCCATTCTGACATTGCCCCGGCGCGCAAGCAGGATCCGGGTGAACTGTTCGATTGGGACATGCTCGCCGACTATCACCTCGCGCTGCCGACGCCGCGCCCGCGCATGAAGCTGATCTACGACGATCCGGGGGCCTTCCTGCTGGCGCTGGAGCGCTATGGCTATGACATCACCGATGGCCGCGCCGCCATCGCCGCATTCCAGCGCCGCTGGCGTCCCCGCCGCATCGATGGCGAGTTCGATGGCGAGATCGGCGCACTTCTGTTCGAGCTGCTGTTGGAACGCGATCTCGGACGTGTTAGGTAGCCAGCCGCCAGGGGGCCGGGCAGCCGCGTCTTTCGCAAGAAGGCCGAGGAAAGTCCGGGCTCCACGAAACAAGGGTGGCGGGTAACGCCCGCCGGAGGCAACTCCAGGGAAAGTGCCACAGAGAGCAGACCGCCAGCGGGGCTTCGGTCCCAAGGCAAGGGTGAAAGGGTGCGGTAAGAGCGCACCGCGCCGCCGGTAACGGTGGCGGCAAGGCAAACCCCACCCGGAGCAAGACCGAATAGGGGCGGCGCGCCAAGGCTTCGGCCAAGGCTGGTGTGTTTCGCACCGATCGCCCGGGTTGGTTGCTGGAGCGGCATGGCAACATGTCGCCAAGAGGAATGGCTGCCAGTGCGGATACGGTCTCTCATGGGATACCGTCCGCGCTACAGAACCCGGCTTACAGGCCCCCTGGCGCATTGGTTATGGATGGGAAGCACGGGTTCATGACCGGCATTGCCTGCCCCTCGTTCGGGCCTGACTGACGACCTGCAACGGCAGGGCATAATGCGCATAGCCTGACCCATTTGCGCCTGCGACAGGTATTCCCGGGCTGCGTATGTCAGGGCGACACCGAAACGCGGTAGATCATGCGATGATGATAGGGCTTGCCCGGATCGACCCGGGCTGAACCGAATGCCGTCTGGTTGGGCGTGTCGGGGAATTTCTGCGGTTCCAGCGCGATGCCGTCGCCCATCCGGTAGATGTGGCCCTGCTTGCCGATCAGCGTGCCGTCGAGGAAATTGCCCGAGTAGAATTGCAGGCCCGGCTCGGTCGACAGGACTTCCAGCACGCGCCCGGATGCCGGGTCTTCCAGCCGTGCGGCAAGCTCGGGCGTGCGGGTCGTGCCCTTGTCCAGCACCCAGTTGTGATCCCACCCCCGCCCGGCGGCGATCTGCGGGTCGCGTCCGTCACGCAGGCCATCTGACAGCATCCGGCCACGGGTGAAATCGAACACGGTGCCCGCAACCGGCGTCAGGTCCCCGGTGGGGATGAGTTGCGCATTGACCGGAGTATAGCGGCCCGCCGGGATGGTCAGGCGCTGGCCGAGAACGCCGGTCGGCGATCCTTCGCCCGCCATGTTGAACAGCGCGTGGTTGGTCAGGTTGACCACGGTCGGCCAGTCGCTTGTTGCGGCAAAATCGATGGTCAGCGCGCCCTTGTCGTCGAGCGAATAGGTCACGGTGACGTCAAGCTTGCCGGGATAGCCCTGATCGCCATCGGGGCTGGTCAGCGACAGGGTGACGCTCGCGACGGGCCCCTGCGTCACCTTGGTGACCTGCCACACCGCCTTGTCGAAGCCCCGGGTGCCGCCGTGCAGGCTGTTGGCCTTGTCGTTGAGCGTGACCTGATAGGCCTTGCCATCAAGGCTGAAGCGACCACCCGCGATGCGGTTGGCGTATCGACCGATCGTCTGGCCCCAATAGTTGGGACGCGCGACATAACTGGCCAGGTCATCGTAACCCAGCGTGACATCGGCGACCTTGCCGGCGCGGTCGGGCACATCGAACGCCTGCAGCGTCGCGCCATAGCTGATGATCCGCGCAGAAACGCCGTTGCCACCCCGCAAGGTCACCGCATCGATGGCGGTGCCATCGGGAAGCACACCGAATGTCGAACTCTGCGCGGTTGCCGCGAGGGCAGGGGCCGGCATCAGCAGCGCCGCACCCAGCAGCCATTTTGAGGTATGTTGCATCGTTGCTCTCCGCAGCAGGCCTGCCGTTTCGGCCATGTCATGGCATATACTATGAGTTATGGCACGGTTCGACCACGATGATTCACGGTACCTGCCTGAGGAACTCCGCTGCCGATACGCGGTGCACGCCGAGTGCAGGCATGCGGCGGGGCGCTGACCCTTTCGCGCCAGTGAATGCCCTCGCCCTGCATGAGGGACAGGGTGGCAAGCTAACTGGGCGTTGGCGAGGAGTGCAGGGCTGGCAACGCCGAGATCAGCGCGGAACCATCCCGCGCTGCGCGCTGCGTCTTGTCCGCCCTGGGTGGCACCCCGGCGAGGCATGTGGCCTCAGCCTTGGCCTTGTTGTGCTGGGCGGAAAGATCGGCAGCGTATTGGACGAGCCAGGCTTGGGCGTTGCATTTTTCATCGATTAAAGATAAAATGATATTGAAATAAATTTTCATATCATTATTGAAATAACTTTTATTAATTTTCTGAAAAATTCAATTTTGCGATTTATAAATTATAATAATCGTGTTTAGAAACGCATCCTTCATTGTTATTTGAATTAATTTGCGACGGGAATCCCCACCTTGTGTCCTCCCGACAGTCACCTGCTCACCTGGCTTCCCACGCAATGAAAAATTCCCGTAATCCGATCCAGCCCTATCAATATTGCAATTAAATCTTATCGAAATGTCGCAATGACCCGTAAATACTAATCTATTATTATCGTCAAAAAATTCCCAGATACTATTTCTATTTATAACAACGTGACCGCTTAGAATTTCAGATTCACTATACATATTTTGATTCACAAACACCCACTGAGCATTTGTTATTTTTTGAGATTCGTCCGATTTACGTGCGGGAGCCGCAGAGGCGGTGAGGATGATTAGAAATGTAAGTAACAGTCTCCGCATGTCTCACCTAATTATCAACCCAATCTGTGCCCTGATGAGCATATGGATGGGCGCTATCCCTAGCTCCGTAAACTGACGTGTGATGCGATGGCTGTGCAAGAGGTGATGTGGAGCCAGGATCGATTATTGTGCGCCTAGGGGATACCAATTCCCTTTGTACGTGTACGTGCGGACCGCTTGAGTGTCCAGTAGTTGGATCACCATATTGTCCGATCACATCTCCCGCCGCAATGGCCTGCCCAACACGAAGATTTGACGTCGAATTGGGATCAAGGTGTCCGTAGCCAATTCTTGATCGACCGTCGGGTGCAAGAACCCAAACTCGCCACCCCAATCCCGCACTCTTGGCAGCTAAGGATCCTCCATGATTCTTAGGGTTTTGCCAACCAATTGACTGAATAGTGCCCCCAGACAGTGATAGGACCGTTCGCGCGGGGAGGTTACTGGGATCGGCCCGAGGTCCGGACGAACTTTCGCCACGTAAAGCCTTCGCAACCTCGGTGAATTCACCTTCAACGTTAAGGTTAGCGCCTATCCCGGACCCTATGCGTCTGCCATTTTGGTCAAAATGGATGTAGTTCCAATTTGTGGCGACACCAACATTTACAACTGTTCCATCCTTCTTTGCTATATCTCTTCGATCATACTTTATGTCAAACGCAATTTGATATCCACCTTCCGGAAGATCATCCAGGCTAACGTTGCTATATTTTTTCAACATAGCATCCATGGCGTCTTGAACTGGGCGAGGTATTGGAACTTCATCACCTCCGCCTGCTTCCCCTGTTGCATGTGACTGGGAGGCTTTCGAATCGCCAACCTCTGCGGAATCTTGGCTTACATTCTCTCCAAGTGCGATTCCGCCTGCCAGCACTTCACCCAGTGTCTGACCAATTTCCCCGGGCAATGAATTGCCGAGGTTTTCGCCAAAGTCTGTACCTTCAATGAGACTGCGAGTGGCCGCACTTGCAATGGCTCGCGCCACTCCCGTCAACGCGTTGGCGGCAATGTTACTTACGGTGAATGCTTTGGCATCAAACTTCCCATCAACCTTGAACGGTGTGGCACCGATGGCCTTCCCTGCGATGACGCCAACGCCGGCAGCAACCCCTGCCGCTGCGACCCCGGCCCAGTCGAACTTGTCCTGCAGGCCGGTGGCCACGCCGACGCCCTGGGTGATGGCGCTGGAGAGGG
>JAGWTB010000024.1 GCA_028869175.1 Sphingomonadales bacterium | reverse complement strand
ATCGTGCTTTGCCACAAAACTCCAGGTACGCTTTTTGCCCAAGGGCTCGCGTTTGCTCGGCAGTAGCCCTGATAATCGGTGGGACAGATAGCAACACCAGGAGAAGGCTAGCGACAATCCAATGGTCGTGCACGAGCAACATAATTGCTCCGCCCAATTCAAAGGCTGCAGTACTTGTCGGCGCTAATCTCTCTACCCAAGCCATTCGCGGAAATCCTCCGCTGGTGCAGCCCCTCCCACGAGACCTTGCTGGCGTCAAATATCATGCAAATATTTGTTTATATTTGTTTTAAAAAAGAGACGGGCTCATTTATTAACTGGCCAATTAAGCGTTAATCAAAAGTCTGGCAAATGGGAACGCTAATGCGGACATTAGAAAATGCAAATTCTGAAAAGGTCTGTAGGTCTCAACTGTCTTCAGCTATCTGCCCACCATGGCCCGCAGCCCCAATCCTCCCACTGATCGCGACAGTGCCGAGCGCTTCAACGAGGAGCGCGCGTCCTACACGCTGAAAGGCAGCGACCAGCCCGATCTGGAGCGCGGGGTGGCAGTGCTGCGCGAGACGGTCGCCACCTTGCCGGCGCGGCCCGGGGTGTACCGGATGCAGGATGCCCGGGGGGACGTGCTTTATGTCGGCAAGGCGCGGGTGCTGCGCAACCGGGTGGCGAACTACACCCAGGTCGAGCGGCTGCCGCAGCGGCTGAGGCGGATGGTCAGCCAGTGCCGGTCGATGACCATCGTCACGACCAATTCCGAAGCCGAGGCGCTGCTGCTCGAAGCGCAGCTGATCAAGCGGTTCCGCCCGCCCTACAACGTGCTGCTGCGCGACGACAAATCGTTCCCCTTCATCCTGCTGCGCGCGGAACATGATTTCCCGCGCATCACCAAGCACCGGGGCGCACGCAAGGCGAAGGGGGATTATTACGGACCATTCGCCAGCGCCGGTTCGGTCAACACCACGATCAACGCGCTGCAGAAGCTGTTCCTGCTGCGCAGTTGCACCGACAGCTTCTTTTCGCGGCGTGACCGGCCGTGCCTGCTCTATCAGATCAAGCGCTGCTCGGCCCCCTGCGTCGGGCGGATCGATGCGGCGGGCTATGCTGAACTGGTCGGCGAGGCGAAGGACTTCCTCGGCGGCAAGAGCTCCGCCGTGCAGCAGAAGATCGAGGCACAGATGAACCAGGCCGCCGAGGCGCTCGACTTCGAGCGGGCGGCGATGCTGCGTGATCGGTTGCGCGCGGCCACCTTCATCCAGGGATCGCAGGCTATCAATGCCGAAGGCGTTGGCAATGCCGATGTCTTTGCCATGGCGACGAAGGCCGGGCAGGTCGCGGTCCAGGCCTTCTTCATTCGCGGCGGCCAGAACTGGGGCCACCGGGCCTTCTTCCCGACCCATACCGACGGACTGGACGAGGAGGAGGTGCTCACCAGCTTCCTTGGCCAGTTCTATGAGGAAGTGCCGCCCGCTCGCCTGATCCTGCTGGATCGGGAACTGCCCGAGGCCGAACTGCTGGCCGAAGCCTTTCGCGCCGGTGCAGGGGGCAAGGTCGAGATTTCGGTTCCCCAGCGCGGTGACCGGCGGCGGCTGATGGAACAGGCGCAGCGCAATGCCGTGGAAGCGCTTGACCGGCGACTAGCGGAAAGCGGCACCAAGGCGAAGACCAACCGCGAGATGGCGGAATTCTTCGAGCTTCCCGACGTGCCGCAGCGCATCGAAGTCTATGATAACAGCCACATCCAGGGCACGAATGCGCTGGGGGCGATGATCGTCGCCGGGCCGGAGGGGTTCCTGAAGGGCCAGTACCGCAAATGGAACATCAAGGCGGCGCAGACCGACGATGATTTCGCCATGATGCGCGAAGTGTTCTCCCGCCGCTTCGCCCGCGCCATCGAGGAAGACCCTGAGCGCACCGGGGGCATGTGGCCCGATCTGGTGCTGATCGACGGCGGCAAGGGGCAGATGAGCGCGGTGAAGGATGCGCTGGAGGAACTCGGCGTAGAGGACGTGCCGCTGATCGCCATCGCCAAGGGCCCGCACCACGGGCGCGAAGGGCGCGAGGTGTTCCATTTTCCTGATGGTCGGGAGAAGATGCTGCCGGTCAATTCACCCGTGCTGTTCCACCTCCAGCGCCTGCGCGACGAGGTTCACCGTTTCGCCATCGGCGCGCACCGCGACAAGCGCAGCCGGGCCATCGTTGCCAGCCCGCTCGACGAGATTCCCGGCATTGGCCCGGCACGAAAGCGCGCGCTGCTGCTGCATTTCGGCACGGCGGGCAAGGTTCGCGCCGCCAGCCTGGAAGACCTGCAACGCGCGCCGGGCGTAAGCGCGGCCGTGGCGCAGACGGTGTATGACTTCTATCACCCGAACGAGTGAGGCGGCGGCAAAGGATTGTACTACGGTCACAGCCCGCAGCCGCCTTCACTTTGCCGCAATCACGGTTAGGTTGCGTCTAAGGTTTCCCGTTTGGAGTGATTGCCATGGCGAAGATTTCCTTTCTGGCTTCATTCGCTTTGTTGGGCGTTTCTGTGGCCACCAGTCCGGCACTGGCAACCGCGAGCGGTACGTTCTCGGAAACAGATGCTGCAAGATTGGCCGATGCGACGCAGGCAGCCTGGGTATCCATGGATATCGCGAGGTTCGAAGCGCCCTATTCGAAAGACATTGTCTCGTTCGATCCGACCTCGCCCCTACTGGTTGCGGACTGGAGCGGATTTCACCAAATTCAGGTGATCTTCGCCAGAGCAAAGGTGGATGGACTCACGGTGCCTGACCGCAAGATACAATTATTGGACGATTCAACGTTTATAGTTTCCGGTACGGGGCAGGCGACGAGCAAGACTGGACCGCAGAAACGATTTTCATTGCGTTTCAGCGATGTGTATCATCGCCAGACTGACGGACAGTGGCTGATAGTGAATGAGCATATTTCACTCGTGCCGCGACGTTGATGCTCGCCGCCAAGTGCCGACGCGGCAGAACTGGGCGGTTTCTGATCACGGCTTGGCGAATGTCGCCCCGAGCGAGTAATCAAACACGATTCCGCAAGCGGATCAGGCCTTCCTGCGCGGTTTCGGCGACCAGCCTGCCGTCCTGCGTATAGATGCGCCCCCGGTTGAAGCCACGTGATCGTCCCGCCCAGGGGCTGTCGGTGGCGTAGAGCAGCCATTCGTCTGCGCGGAAGCTGTCGTGGAACCATACCGCGTGATCGAGGCTGGCCCCTTGGATCGAACCGTCGATCCAGGTCACCCCGTGCGGCAGCACGCAGGTGCCAAGCAGGGTATAGTCGCTGGCATAGGCGAGCACCGCACGGTGAATGCGGGGATCGTCCGGCAGGGCAGCGACGGCGCGGAACCATGTGCAGAGCGACGGCTCCGCTGCTTCGATACCCATCCAGTGCAACTTCTCGGTGGGACGCATCTCGATCGCCCGCGGCTGCAGGGCGAGGGTGCGCAAGGCTTCGGGCACGAGATGGAGGTAATCGCGCCGCAGTTTCGCCTCGTTCTCCAGTCCGTCCGGGCCCGGCACATCGGGCATCGGCAGTTGGTGGCCAAGCCCCTCCTCACGGGCCTGGAACGAGGCGGTGAGGTTGAGGATCGGCCTGCCTTGCTGGCTGGCGACGACGCGGCGATTGGAGAACGAGCCGCCATCGAAATCGCGTTCGATCCGAAAATCGATTTCATGATCCTCGCTGCCGCCACGGAGGAAGTAGGCGTGGAGCGAATGCACTTCTCGCGCTTCGGCCACCGTGCGTTCAGCGGCAGCCACGGCCTGGGCGATCACCTGCCCGCCATAGACCCTCCCGATCCCGCCCGGCTTGCGCCGCCCGGTAAAGGCATCTGGCCCGGTGGGCTGGACATCAAGCAGGCGCAGCAGCGCAGCGACGAGGTCTTCGGGGCTCGGGCTTTCGGTCATGCCCGGCAATTGCCTGCCCAGCAGGCGCGGGTCAACCAGCGCCAAGCTTGCGCAGCAGTCGCCAGCCGAGCGCTTTGGTACGATTGCTTGCGGGCCAGCGACCGGTGCGGCCGGGAGTGAGCCCGATGCGGCGCAAGACATGGTTGAAAGCGCGGGCATCGGCCTCGGCAAAGCTCCATTCGCTGCGCCAGGTGATCGACAACGAGACCGAGGCTTCCGGCCCGGTGACGACGAAGTGCGGGGCCATCACAGGCACGAACAGGGCTTCGCCCGGCGAAAGCGGGAAGGCGGTGCCGCCGCTGCCCAGTTCCTCGCGCCAATGCAGTTCGCGGCCGCCGCCGGTGTGGTAGCTTTCGTGGGTTTCGTCGGGCGCGTAAATTGGATCACCCGCCGGGAACTGGGTCATGACCTTGCTGCCACGGATCTGCAGCAGCACGTTGTGTTCGGGATCGAAGTGGTAGGGAGTCACCCCGCCGGGTGACGTTATGAAGATAAAGCCTTGCGTCTTCATCATCTTTCCGGTTCGGGCCTCGATTTCCGGGCGCAGCTCGGTCAGCAATTGTTCGAGCAGCGCGGCGTAGGCGGGGCTCTGTTCGATGTTCTTCAGCGCCGCCCAGCTGCCGCAGCTACCGATGGTGCGGATCGTTTCACCAATCGGAATGCCGGTCGCATACGGCTTCTCGGTGATGCCGATCGGCAGGTCGGCGAAGTTGTATTCGATTGACGCCGCCGGCAGCGACTCTGCCAGCTCGGCCAGTGCCTCCAGATCGAGCAGGGGGTGGCCTGCCACGCGGTGCGCCAGCTTGTGTGGCACTTCCGGGTAGCTTGCGGCAAAAGTTCGGTGCGATTCAGGGGTGAAGGCAGTCATGACGCGATTCCTGCGGGCTTTCGGCCCAGTTCGGCTTTCAGCAGCTGGTGGAACAGGCGGCGGCGCATGTTGCCGCCGATGGCGATGGAAATCCGGCCCACCGGGCGACGTTCGCGCCACAGGTGTTCGATCATCGGGTGATCGGCAGCGGCGCAACTGTCGGTCCAGTCGATGCCGGTGCGTTCCAGAACGGCCAGGTTTTCGCGCTGGAGAAGCACGCCGGGCGAAAAGCGGGCGAAACGTTCGTCAAAAGCGGTCTTGAACGAATAGGCCCCCGGTGGAGTCAGGAAGCTGGCGAGCATGGCCACCGGATCGCCGTCCAGCCGCAAGGCCAGCCGTTCAAGCCGCCCGCGCGCGGCCGCGCCGGCCATTGCCTCGCGGAACAGCTCGCTGGTAGCCTGATGCGATGCGAGCGCGGAGCCGGCTGCTCCTTTCCAGCCCGAGAATTCGAGTGCGAGAAATTCGTCGATCCATGGCTTCAGCCCGGCCTCGTCGTCTTCGCGCGTTACGGTGATCTCGCCCAGTTCGGACAGGCGGGTAAACTGACGGCGCAGTTCCTTGCGCTTCTTGGCTGAGACGGCTGCCTCGAAGTAGTCCTTCTGACCCAGCGACGAGGCGAGCATGGCGCGCTCTTCGCGCAGCACCACGCCGGATTCGCGCCCTTGCTCCGCCAGAACCTGGACAAGCGCCGCATGGAGCGGTCCATCGAGCGGCATGGCCCCTAGGTGGAGGAACAAGCCGAGCCCGGCGTTGGCGTCGGTCCAGGCGAACAGGGCGCGCCAGAACGCATCCTCGTCACCACGCGCCACCAGCGGCGTACCGAGGAAGCAATTGGCGTGTACCCAGTTGCGCAGGTGGGGGAAGGGCCAGCCGTAATAGCGACGTTCGCGCACCAGCGGCATCAGTCCGGCGAGTTCGCCGTTTCGATGAAACCGCAACATCCGCGCTTCGTGGCGTGGATCGAGCGCGCGGAGTGACGGGAGCAGGTACCAGCTCTCAAAGAACGGATTGGGCTCGGCGCAGCGCTCTGCAAGGGCATCCCAGGCGGCACGGGCATTGGGCGCTTCGAATGCCTGCCAGGCCAGCGCACGCACCCGCCCTTCCACCGCACGTGGCGCTGCATCCGCTGCATCGGGCAGCGGCGGACTGGCCAGCGGAGCGGCAATGCTCGCCAAGCTTCAAGACTCCTGCACAGGCGGCAACAGCGCCGCTGTGGCTGGCGATAGCAGGGGAAATGCAAGGAATTGCTAACGGTGCCGCAAAGCGAAACCCCGCCCGGATCGCTCCGGACGGGGCTTCTACTTGCTTGGGCCTTCGCGTGGGCGAAGGCCATAGGCCGTCGATCAAGCCGCTACGTGGCTGGCCGCGAGCGCCGCGAGCAGCAGCAGCGCGACGATGTTGGTGATCTTGATCATCGGGTTCACGGCGGGGCCGGCAGTATCCTTGTAGGGATCGCCGACGGTATCGCCGGTAACCGCAGCCTTGTGGGCTTCAGAGCCCTTGCCGCCGTGGTTGCCGTCTTCGATGAACTTCTTGGCGTTGTCCCAGGCACCGCCGCCCGAAGTCATCGAGATGGCGACGAACAGGCCGCCGACGATAACGCCGAGAAGCAGGGCACCGAGCGCGGCGAAGCCATTCTCCTGACCTGCAACCGCCGTGATCACATAATAGACCACGATCGGTGCCAGCACCGGCAGCAGCGAGGGGATGATCATCTCCTTGATCGCCGCCTTGGTGACGAGATCAACCGTGCGCGCATAGTCCGGCTTGGACTCATAGGTCATGATGCCGGGGTTGTTGCGGAACTGTTCGCGCACGTCGATGACGACGTCACCCGCCGCGCGGCCCACGGCGGTCATGCCCATGGAGCCGAACAGGTTAGGCAGCAGCGCACCGAGCAGCAGGCCGACGATGACATAGGGGTTCTCAAGGCTGAAGTTGACGTTCAGCCCCGGGAAGAATTCCCGAAGGTCAGTCGTGTAGGCAGCGAACAGCACCAGCGCGGCAAGGCCGGCCGAGCCGATGGCATAGCCCTTGGTCACGGCCTTGGTGGTGTTGCCCACGGCGTCGAGCGCGTCGGTCTTTTCACGGACCGAATCGTCGAGGCCAGCCATTTCGGCGATGCCGCCGGCGTTGTCCGTCACCGGACCGTAGGCGTCGAGCGCCACGACCATGCCCGCCAGCGCCAGCATGGCAGTTGCGGCATAGGCAATGCCCATCAGGCCAGCCAGCTTGAAGGCGATGACGATACCGCCGACAATCACCAGCGTTGGCAATGCGGTCGATTCAAGGCTGATGGCCAGACCCTGGATCACGTTGGTGCCGTGGCCGGTTTCCGAAGCCTTGGCGATCGAGCGCACCGGGCGATAGTTGGTGCCGGTGTAGTACTCGGTGATCCAGATGATCAGGCCGGTGATGACCAGACCCAGGAAGCAGCAGTAATAGAGGATCCGGCCGGTATAGGCCTGACCGCCGATTGATGCTTCCATGTCGCCGCCAAGCGCATAACGGATCGCGAACCAGATCACGATGGCCGAAAGCACGGCGGTGACCAGAAAGCCCTTGTACATGGCTCCCATGATGTTCTTGCCGCTGCCCAGCTTGACGAAATAGGTGCCGATGATCGAGGTGACGATGCAGACGCCGCCAATCAGCAGCGGCATCGACATCAGCGCCATCAGGTTGCCCGCACCCTTGAGCAACAGCGCGGTGAGCACCATGGTGGCACCGACAGTCACGACATAGGTTTCGAACAGGTCGGCAGCCATGCCGGCGCAGTCGCCCACGTTGTCACCCACGTTGTCGGCGATGACCGCCGGGTTGCGTGGATCGTCCTCCGGGATGCCAGCCTCGACCTTGCCGACAAGGTCGGCACCGACGTCGGCGGCCTTGGTGAAGATACCGCCGCCGAGACGGGCGAAGATCGAAACCAGCGATGCCCCCAGCGCCAGGGCGGTCAGCCCGGTTACCACAACGCGGTCATTCGGCGCGTGGCCGGCGGGACCGGTGAGATACCAGAAGAAGCCGGCAATCGCGAGCAGGGCGAGGCCCGCCACGAGCATGCCGGTGATCGCACCCGCGCGGAACGCCAGCGTCAGCCCCTGCTGCAGCCCGGTCTGCGCGGCTGCTGCCGTGCGGACGTTCGAGCGGACCGACACGTTCATGCCGATGAAGCCCGCTGCGCCCGAGAGCACCGCACCCAGCACGAAGCCGGTGGCGGAAACAGCGCCCAGCGTCAGCGCGACGATGATCGCGACGACCACGCCGACAATGGCGATGGTGGTGTACTGACGCTTCAGATAGGCCTGTGCGCCTTCCTGGATGGCACCGGCGATTTCCTGCATCTTTGCATTGCCGGCGGATGAACCCAGCACCTGTTGGCTGGTAATGATGCCGTACACGACGGCGAGCGCCCCTAAGGCCATTGATATCGCAACGAGACTCACGTGAGGGTACCCCCTTCCTTGCTACCTCTATTTATCCCCGATCGCCCGCTTGCCCGCGGGACTCTGTAGGTGGCGCAGGTATAGGGAAGGGAAGCGGTCGCGCAACCCCCCGAAGCGAGGTTTTCCGCGCATTGCAGGCGGATTGGCCTTAGCCGTGGCGATACCCGAGACGATCGTTCCCATCCAGGGCCAGGCCATCGACCAGCAGCGGTGCGGGGCCGCGCTCGGCAGCCGCGCCGATCCGGGTAGCCGGAACTGGAGTACTCGCACCGGCGGGCAAGGTGAAAAGCAACTGGTAATCATCGCCCCAGCGCAGCGCCTCTGCCCGGCGGTTTTCCGGGCAAGCCAGCGGAACGGCATGGCTGGCAATGTCGAACGTCACTCCGCTGGCCTGTGCCATGCGCTGCGCATCGAGCAGCACGCCATCCGAAACGTCCATCATGGCAGTTACCAGAGGCGCGAGCTTACGGCCCTCGGCCATGAGGGCTTGCGGGCGTCGATAGGCCAGGCTGTCGCCCGAACCGCTGCGCAATGCCTCCAGGCCGAGCATCGCCCCGCCTACCGCGCCGGTGATCCACAAGCCGTCACCCGCATGCACGCCGGCGCGCGACGGTACCGGCCGGCAGGTCGCCCGCCCGACTGCGGTCAGCCCCAACGCACGCGGCCCAGGGCCGGACACCGTGTCGCCGCCCAGCAGCGGCGCACCATAGAAGTCCAGAGCTTCACGCAGGCCGGCGAGAAACCGCGCGTCTTCGGTGCCGAGCATGTAGCCCAGCAGCACGCCCACTGGCTCCGCCCCCTTCGCGGCCAGATCCGACATGTTGGTGGCGACCAGCTTCCACGCCACGTCCGCCGCGTCTTGCCCGGACAGGTAATGGACGCCCTCGACCATCATGTCGTGCGTCAGCACCAGCGCCTCATCGCCCAGATCCAGCACCGCGCAATCATCATCCAGCCCGCGCGCGGCGGGATGGCTGGCAATGGCGCGCAGGGCGGCGATAAAGGCGGGTTCGGTGGTCATCCTGTCCTCACCCGCCGAGTTCCTTCGAGCCTACCGCACATCCCGCGCCACGGCGTCGAGTACGCCGTTGACGAACTTCGCCTCGCGCGCGTCGAAGAAGGCGTGGGCGACGTCGAGGTATTCGCTGATCGCCGTGCCGGTAGGCACATCGGCGCGGGCGATCAGTTCGTAGGTGCCCGCGCGCAGGATCTGCAGCATGGTCCGGTCGAGCCGTTCGATCTTCCAACCTTCGGCCAGCTTTGCGGCAATCGCTTCATCGATCTCATCACGGCGGGCAATGGTGCCCTGCACGACATCGTCGAAGAAAGCGGTCTCGGCCTCGGCGAGCTGCATGTCCTCGATTTCCGCGCCAAGCCGGTGGCGGTGGAATTCATCGAGCAGGGTGGCGACGCGGGTTGCTTCCATTTCGTGCTGGTAGAGCGCCTGCACAGCGGCAAGCCGTGCTGCCGCGCGCGGCTTGACAGAGGATTTCTTCGGCGGGGTCATATGCCCAGTCTCACTTCGATCGAGCGCGCATGCGCGGGAAGGCCTTCGGCGTCGGCAAGGGCGATGGCGGCCGGGCCGATCGCGGCCAGTGCCGCATCGTCCAGCTGGATGAAGCTGGTGCGCTTCATGAAATCGAGCACCGACAGGCCGGAAGAAAAACGGGCGCGCCGCCCGGTGGGCAGCACGTGGTTGGGGCCCGCGACATAGTCGCCGACGGCTTCGGGGGTATGCCGGCCAAGAAACACCGAGCCGGCGTGGCGGATCGCGCGGAACAGGGGCTCCGGATCGTCGGTGGCGATCTGCACATGCTCGGCGGCGAGGGCGTTCGCCAGCGCAGGGACCTCGTCCATGCTGGCGACTTCGATGATCACGCCGTGGGTGTTCCAGCTCTCGTTCGCCACGCGGGCGGTGGGCAGCATGGCCAGTTCCACGCCGATCCGATCCGCCACCGTATCGGCAAACAGCGGATCGTCGGTGATCAGGATCGACTGCGCCACCGGATCGTGTTCGGCCTGGCTCATCAGATCGGCGGCGATCCATTCGGGATCGTTGCGACCGTCGGCAATGACGAGGATTTCGCTCGGCCCGGCAACCATGTCGATGCCCACCACGCCGAACAACCGGCGCTTCGCTTCGGCAACCCAGGCATTTCCGGGGCCGGTGATGACGTCCACCGGCAGGATTCTCTGCGTGCCATAGGCCAGCGCGCCAACCGCCTGCGCGCCGCCGATGCGCCACACTTCGTCCACCCCGGCGATATGCGCGGCGGCGAGAACCAGCGGATTGACCACGCCCTTGGGGGTAGGCGTCACCACCACCAGTCGCTCGACCCCGGCAACCTTGGCAGGAATGGCGTTCATCAGCAGCGACGAGGGATAGGCCGCCCGACCGCCCGGAATATAGAGCCCCGCGGCATCAACCGCACGCCACACCGCGCCCAGGCGTACGCCGGCGCTGTCGGTATAGTCGCGGTTTTCGGGGAGCTGCGCCTCATGATAGGCGCGGATACGCTGCGCGGCGAGTTCAAGCGCGGCGCGCAGGTCTGGTAGCAGGTCATCATAGGCCTCGCGGCACTGCTGGGCGCTGAACGACCAGTTCGCATCCTGCGCCAGCGAGTGGCCGTCGAAACGCTGTGTGAGTTCGGCCAGTGCCACATCGCCGCGATTGCGGACGTCGTCGAGGATCAGCTTGACGTCGCGCGAGACGTCTTCCGAACTTTCGCGCCGATCCCGCACCAGACGGGCGAAAGCCTTGGCGAAATCGGGCGAGCGGCTGTTGAGGCGCAGCATCAGGCGGCCTTCGCTGCGCTGACCAGCGCGCGGAAGCGTTCGACCAGTTCGCCGACGCGCTCATCCGTCTTGAGCGCTGCGCGGTTGACGATCAGCCGGGCCGAAACCGGCAGGATCACGCTGGTTTCCGCCAGCCCGTTGTCCTTGAGCGTGCGCCCGGTAGAGACCAGATCGACGATCCGGCTGGCGAGGCCAAGCCCGGGAGCCAGCTCCATCGCGCCGTTGAGCTTCACCACTTCGGCCTGGATTCCCAGCCGCTCGAAATGCTTGCGCGTCAGATTGGGATACTTGCTGGCGACGCGCAGGTGGCTGGCTGGCGGACCGTCAGCCTGTCCGACCGGTTCGGCCACTGACAGGCGGCAATGGCCGATGTCGAGGTCCACCGGGGCGTAGAGGTCGGAATAGGCGAATTCCTCGACCACGTCGGAACCGACGATACCGGCCTGCGCCGCGCCATGGGCAACAAAGGTGGCGACATCGAAGGCGCGCACGCGGATGATCCGCATGTCCGATCCTTCACAGGCGAAGGAAAGCGCGCGCGACTTCTTGTCGTGGAACTCGGCTTCGGGCACGACACCGGCACGTTCCATCAGCGGCAATGCCTCGTCGAGGATGCGGCCCTTGGGAATGGCGAAGGTCAAAGGTCTAGGCATGGCTGCGCGCATTAGGGCGCGCGGGGCGAAAGGGCAACCGGATGCAGGGCAATTCTGGCGCGATCATGCATATGGCCGATGTTGATCGCGCGCTGGAATGGCAGGCGGATCATGCGGCGAAGAACTCCGCCCCCGGCACGGGCAGGGTGATCCGCGCCTTCCTGCCCCTGATCGCGGGCGACACCGCCTGCGGCGCGCGGATGCGCAACTGGCCGGGCCTCTCGCTGGAAGACGCCATGCCGTTGCGACTGACCGGGGGCTTGCACAACCTCCTCCTCACGGGGGCGGACACCCGGCTTGCGCCTGTCTATGCTGGCGAGATCACCGATCAGAGCGCGGTGGACGCGCTGGTGGAAGCCGTTGTGCGCGATCATGACGGGCGGCTTCTGCCGTGGTTCGACGGGCCGCCGCAGACCAATGAAGCGGGGCGGTCGGGCGGGATCATGGCGCAGTTGCTGTGGCTTGCGCGCCGCATTGGTCCGCGCTTCGAACTGTTTGAACTGGGGTGCAGCGCCGGGATCAACACCATGCTCGATCGCTTCGCCTTCAATCTGGGCGGGGTACGGGCCGGGCCGGCGGATTCGCCCATCACGATCCGGCCGGAGTGGAAGGGCCCGCAGCCCCCGTCTGCCTTGATAGAGATCGTTGCCATAGAGGGCTGCGATGTCGCGCCGATCGATCTCGCCGATCCTGGGCAGGCGCTGCATCTCAAGAGCTATGTCTGGCCGGACACCCCGGTGCGTCTGGCGCGCATCGATGCAGCCACCGCCATGGCGCGGCAGCGTCATCCGGTTCAGCATTGCATGGACGCAGGAGCCTTCGTCGCGCGCATGCTCGCTGTGCCGCAACCCGCCGGGGTGGCGCGGGTGCTGTTTCATACGGTGGTCTGGCAATATGTCCCGCCCGAAACCCGTGCGGCGATCACGCAGCGGATGGCAGCAGCGGGTATGGCGGCGACGGCTGAGCGTCCGCTGGCCTGGGTGACGGTGGAAACCAACCGTCAGACGTTCCGCCACGAACTGCGCAGCCGGTATTGGCCGGGGGGCGGAGAGGAAGTCCTGCTGGGCGAGGCCCACGCGCACGGGGCCTGGATCGACTGGTACGGAATCGAATAGCCGGGCGAAGCCACTCGCTCCGCCCGGCTATCGTCAGTCTTACTTGACCGTCACTTCCACGCGGCGCGCGGCGGCCTTGTCGACCGTGGCGTCGGTGGTGTTTTCCGGCTTGACCAGCGCCACGGTTTCATCGCCGATGCCGGCCTTGACCAGATCGGCCTTCACCGCCTGGGCCCGCTTCTTCGACAGTTCGGCGTTGAGCGCGGCATTGCCGGTCGGGTCGTTGTAGCCCGAAACCTGCAGCGTCGAACCCGCATTGGCGGCCAGATAGTCCTTCAGCGCCGCAGCGGCGGGGGCGAAGTCAGGCACGACGTCAGTCTTGCCAGTAGCGAAGTAGACCTTCACGACCGGCTTGCCGTCGCGCATTTCGGTCGTCACGCCGGCTCCCGAAGGAATGGTCACCTGACCTTCTGCCGGGGCAGAGGCAAGCGCGGCGGGAAGCGCGGGAGCAGCCGCGGTGCTTGCCGCAGCAGCGGGTTCGGCAGGTGTCATGCCGGCATCGCGGTTCGAGCAGCCATGCGGGCCGGCGAGCAGCCACCAGGCGAGGAAAGCCAGCAGCGCCAGAAGCAGCAGCCACAGCAGCCACTTTGATCCGCCACCTTCACCATCATCCGCAGCATAGCCACTGTGGCCATCGCCGCCGCCGCCCGTCAGGGCGTTGACAGTCGAAGAGGCCGCACCGGTTACACCGGCCAGGGCAGCCCCTGCGGCACCGGTCACCGCACCGGCGGCATCGCCGACCGCTGAGGAAGCGGCGTCCTTGGCCAGTCCGCCAGCCGCCGCTGCCACACCGGCAGCGCCTGCAACAGCGGCACCCGCTGCGCCGGTTACCGCACCTGCGGCATCACCAACGACATCGGCTGCAGAAGAAGCCGCATCCTTGGCCAGACCACCAGCCGCCGCAGCCGCGCCAGCGACTCCGGCGACGGCAGCACCCGCAGCGCCGGCAACCGCGCCTGCGGCGTCGCCAGCCTTTTCAGTTACCGATGCGGCAGCATCCTTGACCGATCCGGTCGCGGAGGCAGCGTCAGCATCATCCGCTTTGGCCGGCGCGTCATTAGACGAACCGCCGAGACTGGCGAGGCCAACGGCCCCGGCAGCAGCAGCCCCAGCGCCTGCAACCGCGCCCGCCGCCTTGGCGACACCACCGAACTTGGCCATTTCACCGAAGTGTTCGAGCAGCAGGTAATAGACTGTGACGCGGTTCTTGAAGTTTTCACCCTTCATCCGCTGACCGACAGCCTGGATCCCGGCGTCGAGTTCCTCGTCGGTGTGGGTCAGGCCCAGCTTCTTCTTGAGAAAATTCTCACGCACCCGGCCGGTTTCGGTCGGGTCCGACATCGAAACGAGCGACGAATCGCGATTGCGCAGCGCAATGCCGCAGTAGCGCACGATTGCCGCGATCACCGCATCGTCGGCGTCGGCGACGTATTTCTTGACGTTGTCAGCCCAATTCTCTGCCATGCAACCCTCCATGCCCCGCCGCTCATGCAACAGGCAAACGACTCCGCCCGGCACCAATCGCCGGTCGGCGGATGCATCCTAGCGAGTCGTTCGCCGGGTGGAAGCACTAAACTTCGGTAAACTGGCAGATAAGGACTTACCAAACGGCGGGCACGCGCGGCCCGCACAAACCGTCACGCTGCCTTGCGCATGTCCAGCCGTTCCCAGATTTCGGTCAGCGCCTTGGTCAGTTCATCCATCATGGCTTCGCTGTGCTGCGGGCCGGGGGTGAAGCGCAGGCGCTCGGTGCCGCGCGGGACGGTGGGGAAGTTGATCGGCTGGACGTAGACGCCATATTCGGCGAGCAGCACGTCGCTGATCTTCTTGGCCTTGACCGGATCGCCCACCATCAGCGGCACGATGTGGGTGGTGCTGGGCATCACCGGAAGGCCGGCGGCGGCAAGCTTCGCCTTCAGCATCGCGGCGGCGGCCTGCTGGCCTTCGCGCTCGGCGCTGGAGGCCTTGAGGTGCCGCACCGAGGCGAGCACGCCCGCCACCAGCACCGGCGACAGGCTGGTGGTGAAGATGAACCCCGGCGCATAGGAGCGGATCACGTCGATGATCCGGTTGTCCGCCGCGATGTAGCCGCCCATCACGCCGAAGGCCTTGCCCAGCGTGCCCTCGATGATGGTGATGCGGTGCGCCGCCTCGTCACGGTCGGTGATGCCGCCGCCGCGCGGTCCGTACATCCCCACCGCATGGACCTCGTCGATATAGGTCAGCGCGTTGTACTTGTCGGCCAGATCGCAGATCGCGTGGATCGGCGCGACATCGCCGTCCATCGAATAGACGCTTTCGAAGGCGATCAGCTTGGGCAGATCAGGATCGGTGGCGGCGAGCAGCTGCTCGAGATGTTCGACGTCGTTGTGACGGAACACCTGCTTCTGCGCCCCCGAATTGCGGATGCCAGCAATCATGCTGGCGTGGTTGAGCTCGTCGGAAAAGATCACGCAGCCCGGCAGCACCCTGGCGAGGGTGGAGAGCGTGGCGTCGTTCGAGACATAGCCCGAGGTGAACAGCAGCGCCCCGTCCTTGCCGTGCAGATCGGCCAGCTCGCGCTCCAGCTCGACATGGTAATGGGTGTTGCCGCCGATGTTGCGCGTGCCGCCAGAGCCCGCGCCGACATCGTGCAGCGCCTCTTCCATCGCCGCGATCACCTTGGGGTGCTGGCCCATCGCCAGATAGTCGTTCGAACACCACACCGTGATGTCCTTGGGCCCGTTGTGCCCGGCAAAGCACCGCGCGTTCGGGTAAGACCCCTTGTTGCGCAGGATGTCGATGAACACCCGGTAGCGCCCTTCCGAATGCAGCCGGTCAATCGCCGCGTCGAAAATCTTGTCGTAGTTCACAGGGTTCGCGTCCCGATTGCCCGTTGCACGATGCCCCTGGCGGGGCCTTGTGCGCGGCCCCTTACCGCAATCGGACGAGCAAGACCAGAACTTCGCGGGGGCGCGACAATCATTCCGGCACGTCGTCTGGCCAGTCGATCAAGTTCGGCCGCGCCCCGCTGTCAAGCAGCCAGAGCTTGTCATGGGCAGGCACGACGACAAGGTTCGGCGCCTGTGCAGTCAGGCGGCCGATAGCGGCCAGCCATGCCTGCACTTCCGCGCGATTTTCCGCGTCGCCATAGAGATCGAGCAGGTGCGAGCGCGCGCGCTGATGGATGGCGTTGTCGGCAAACTGGGCGATGTCTCCGGCAAACAGCAATTCGCGTCCACCTGCCTCGCGGACGTAAATCATCTGCGACCCGGGCGTCACCCCGGGCGCGGGGATTACCACGACTCCGGGGGCCACGGCTTGCGGTTTTCCAGTGGAGAGTTCGGCAGGGACAAAGGGCTGGGTGGGCCAATGCAGTTTTGCCGCCAACCGCGCGGACGGCAATTGGCCGGGGTTGAGGCGAAGTTGCTTGATGACGGACTGTTCGCCCGCAAGTTCGAGCAATCCTTGCAGATGCTCGGGCCGCTCGTTGGTGGCAAGGATCAATGATGCCCGCTGTGCGGTCTGGACAAACTTTTTCTGGCCGGCGTCGCCATACCACGACATGCCAAGCTGTCTGGCCAGACGTCGCGAAATCCCGCCGTCGATCAGGATCGGCGGCTTGCCGGGTACCTCCAGCCGGAACGGCATGATGCCGTAGATCCGCCGCTGCATGCCGCTGCCGGGGGAAATCAGGTCGCTCGGAACCTTGTGGATGGCGATCAGTCCGGCGGACAGACCCTGTGGGGCCTGGCCCGGAATGCTGCCGGCTAGCGAGCGCAACTCGGCGATGTCGAGTTGCTTCGGCTCGAACTGGCCGGGGCTGTTCTCGCGCAGCAGATACCAGAAGGCGACTAGCCCGGTGAGCAGGAACAGCAAGAAAGCATTCCTGAGACGTTTGCGCATGAAAACTGCCTGAAAATCAGAGGACCGCGACCCGGTCCAGACCGTACCGGGCAAGCGCGGGGCGGAGCAAGGCCAATTCCGGACCATCGCGCGTGAACAGCGCCAGGTCGGCGGCGGTCCGGGTAAAGGTCTGGCCTTCGGTCAGGTGCGCGATCCGGCGGGCGATACCTTGCGCGCCATCGACGAAGATCACGCCGGGGCCGAAGGCGGCGGTCAGTTCCGCCTGCACCAGGGGGAAATGGGTACAGGCCAGCACCACCGTATCGATCACCTCGCCGCCGAGCTGATCGCGCAGACCCGCAACCGCGCGATTATAGACCGCCGGATCGACCGCTTCACCGCGCAGTTTGGCTTCGGCGGCGACGACGAGCTCCGGCGCGCCATGGCGCAGAAGGCGCTTACCTTGCGCAAATTCGGCTTCCAGCTGGTCGACATAGGCCTGCCGGATCGTCGCCTCTGTGCCGAGCAGGCCGATGGTGCCGCTGCGGGTCAAGGAGGCAGCGGGCTTGATGGCCGGCACGGTTCCGACCACCGGTACGTGCAGTACCTCGCGAACCATGCCCAGCGCGATGGTCGATGCCGTGTTGCAGGCAATGCAGATCAGCCGTGGGCGGAACCGCTCCGACATGCGCCCGAGCAGGCCGCAGACCCGCGCCGCGATCTGCGCCTCGGTCTTGGTACCATAGGGCAGGCCGGCATTGTCAGCCGCATAGATCACCGGGGCTTGCGGCAGGAGTTTGCGTACTTCGGCCAGCACGGACAGGCCGCCAACGCCCGAATCGAACAGCAGGACGGGCGCGGCGGGATCGGCGGTGTTCGGCACGGAGCGGTCCCTCAAGCGGATTCGCCGCCTTCATACCGAAGCGGATACAAAAAAGCGAAGATGCAGGCTTCAACAAGGTGCTGGCGCAGGTCTAAAGACGGGGGATGAACGCTATCGCTGTCCTGCTGCTCGCCTATCTGCTCGGCTCGGTGCCGTTCGGACTTGTCCTCACCCGCCTGACCGGCGCGGGCGACCTGCGCGCCATCGGATCGGGCAACATCGGCGCGACCAACGTCTTGCGCACGGGGCGCAAGGGCATCGCGGCGGCAACCCTGCTGCTCGACATGGGCAAGGGCCTCGTCGCGGTGCTGCTCGCCCGTCATTACTGGCCGGGACTGGAAGCGCTGGCGGCGGGCGCGGCGATCATCGGCCACTGCTTCCCGGTGTGGCTGCGTTTCAAGGGCGGCAAGGGCGTGGCGACCTTGATGGGCGTCTCGCTCGGCCTCGCCTGGCCGATTGGCCTTGCCTATGCGGTCACCTGGCTGGGGATGCTGGCTGTGACCCGCATATCCTCGCTGGCCGGGATGACCGCCGCCGTTGTCGCGCCGCTGGCTGCCCTGGCGTCGGGCAATGCCGCCTATGCGCCCGTACTCGGCTTGCTGGCCGCACTGGTGCTCTGGCTCCACCGCGCTAACATCGCCCGGCTGCGCGTCGGAAGCGAACCTCGCGTCGGCTCCGGGGGCAGCAAGGGGTGAACCAGACCGAAGCTGCGACCTTGACCCAGGACGAAGCCTTCGCCCGCATCCGCCTGCTGCGCTCGCCCAACATCGGACCGGTGAGCTACGGCCAGCTGCTGCACCGCTTTGGCGATGCCCAAGCCGCCTTGGCGGCTCTGCCCGATCTGGCGGCGCGCGGCGGTGCCAGGTACCGCGCGGCTCCGGAAGAACGCATCGCGGCGGAAATCGCGGCCGTGCGGCGCGCCGGCGCGCGCTACCTGTTTCACGATTCGCCAGACTATCCTGCATTGCTGGCGGAATCCGGCGGTGCGCCGCCGATCCTGACGCTGCGCGGTGATGCGGCGCTGGCAGCGCGGGCGGTGGTGGCCATTGTCGGTGCGCGCAACGCCTCGGCGGCGGCGGTGAAGCTGAGCCGCGATTTCGCGGCCGCGCTGGCCGAAGCCGGGCTGGCAGTTGTCTCCGGTCTGGCACGCGGGATTGACGGCGCGGCGCATCGCGGGGCGCTGTCCGCCGGGGCGACCATCGGCGTGATCGCCAGCGGTATCGACATCGCCTATCCGCCCGAACATGCCGATTTGCAGGAGCAGGTAGCGAATGAGGGGCTGCTGCTGGCCGAACAACCGCCCGGCACCGAACCACTCGCGCGCCATTTCCCCTCGCGCAACCGGATCATCGCCGGACTGGCGGCGGGAACCCTGGTGGTGGAGGCTGCACCCAAGTCCGGCTCGCTGATCACAGCGCGACTGGCCGGGGAATTCGGGCGCGAGGTTATGGCGATTCCCGGATCACCACTCGATTCGCGTTCGCACGGTTGCAACCAGCTGATCCGCGATGGGGCGGTTCTGGTGCAATCGCCGGAAGATGTGATCGAACTGCTCTCAGGGTTCGACGGCCACCCGCGCTCGCGCTTCCGGGAAGCCACGCCGGCCTCGTTCGGCGTGGCGGACGAGCTGGGTGACGAGCCGGCGGAGATCGGCGCACTGCTGACCACCGCCCCAGTTGCGGTGGACGAACTGATCCGCCAGAGCGGGGAAAGCCCGGCTGCGGTGCAACTGGCCTTGCTCGAGCTCGATCTTGCGGGCAGGCTGGTGCGGCACGCCGGGGGGCGGGTGAGCCTGGCAGCGTAACGCGCTGCTGCGACATGGAATAGAGGGGTAGCAATGGCGAAGGAACTGACGCTGGGCGCGATGTTCAGCAGTTTTGGCGATGTGGTGGGGCGCAATTTCAAGCTGTTCGGCATCGTCGCTGCGGTTCAGGCGGTAGTGCTGGCATTGAACGAAACCTTCGTGCCATCGGGGGCCAGGACCGGCCTGTCTTTGGTCGTCTCGATCTTCATCGGTTACCACGTTCTTGAAGCCGTACTGGAGCAGGAAGGCCTGCTCCACGATACCGGCAGTGGCCGGCGCTATGGCTCCTACATCGGTGCTTCGATCCTGTCGGGGTTGGGGATGATCCTGGGAATGCTGCTTTTGATCCTTCCCGGCGTGCTGCTGATGGCGCGCTGGTCGGTCGCGCTACCCTTCATCATTGGTGAAGGCTGCACCGCGACCGAGGGGATGAGCAAAAGCTGGGAGGCCACGCGCGGGTCCACCTGGTCGATCCTGGCGATGTACCTGATCTTCGGCGTGCTGTTTCTGGTAGTGATTGGCGTCATCGGGTTCGGCGCTTTCACCGCCGCGCGCGGCGGGGAGGAGCCGGGGTTCCTGTTCAATCTCGGGACGAATTTCGCATCAGGCCTGATCGGCATGGGCAGCACGGCGCTCTCCGTAGCGATCTATCACCTCATTTCTGGCCCGCGCGAACGGCTGAGCGACATCTTCGCCTGATCGGCGCTTGACGCCCCGGCAATCACCCCTCCACCCTCGTGCGTGTACATGCACGTGTAAGGGCACCACATAACCACCATGCAACTTGTCATCGTAGAATCCCCGGCCAAGGCCAAGACCATCGAGAAGTACCTGGGCAAGGACTACAAGGTCCTGGCTTCCTACGGCCACGTCCGCGACCTGCCGCCCAAGGACGGCTCGGTGCGCCCTGACGAGGATTTTGCCATGGACTGGGAGCTCTATGGCGACAAGCAGCGGCAGGTGAAGGCGATCACCGATGCCGCCAAGACGGCTGACCGCCTGATCCTCGCCACCGACCCTGACCGTGAGGGGGAGGCGATTTCGTGGCACGTGCGCGAACTGCTGGCCAAGCGCAAGGCGCTGCCCAAGGATGTCCAGCGAGTCACCTTCAACGCCATCACCAAGGACACGGTGACCACGGCAATGCAGCACCCGCGCGAGCTCGATCAGGACCTGATCGACGCCTACCTCGCGCGACGAGCGCTCGATTACCTGTTCGGCTTCACCCTCTCGCCAGTGCTCTGGCGCAAGCTGCCGGGGGCGAAGTCGGCCGGGCGGGTGCAATCGGTTGCACTGCGTCTGATCGTCGAGCGCGAGCGCGAGATCGAGGCGTTCAAGCCGCAGGAATACTGGCAGGTTCTGGCCCGGCTGGAACAGGGCGGCACCGAATTCGGCGCGCGGCTCGTCAAGTTCGAGGGCGAGAAGCTGGAACGGCTGAGCCTTGGCGAAGCAGGCATTGCCGCGCGCGCCAAGGCAGCGGTAGAGGCCGGTGCGTTCAAGGTGGAGGAGGTGGAGACCAAGCCCACCCGCCGCCATCCCTATCCGCCGTTCACCACCTCCACGCTGCAGCAGGAAGCCGCGCGCAAGCTGGGCTATTCGGCCAGCCATACCATGCGGGTGGCGCAGCACCTCTACGAAGCCGGTGCGATCACCTACATGCGGACCGACGGTGTCCAGATGGACCCCAGCGCGATTTCGGCGGCGCGCAAGGCGATTTCGGATCGCTATAGCGGACACTTCCTGCCCGAAAAGCCGCGCCATTACGAAACCAAGGCGAAAAACGCGCAGGAAGCCCACGAAGCGATTCGTCCGACCGACTTTGCCCGCAACACGTTCGGCAGCGGCGATGAAGCAAAGCTCTACGATCTGATCTGGAAGCGCGCGCTGGCCAGCCAGATGGCCTCGGCCAATATCGAACGCACCACGGTTACCCTGCGCGACGGCACGGGCCGCAACGAACTGCGCGCCACCGGGCAGGTGGTGAAGTTCCCCGGTTTCCTCGCGGTTTACGAGGAAGGCCGTGATAGCAAGCCCGACGCCGATGACGAGGAAAGCGGTCTGCTGCCTGCGATGGCCAAGGGCGATGCGCCGGTGAAGAAGGGCGTTGATGCCACCCAGCACTTCACCCAGCCGCCACCGCGCTTCTCCGAAGCGAGCCTGGTCAAGCGGCTGGAGGAACTCGGCATCGGCCGGCCTTCGACCTATGCCGCAACGATCCAGGTGCTCAAGGATCGCTCTTACGTACGGACCGAAAAAAATCGTTTCTTTGCAGAGGAGTCTGGCCGGCTTCTCACAGCCTTTCTCGAACGATTCTTCCCGGTCTACGTCGCCTATGACTTCACCGCCGGGATGGAGGACGAGCTTGACGAAGTCTCCGGCGGACGCGGTGCGTGGAAGGCGCTGCTCGAAAAGTTCTGGAAGGACTTCAAGCCCAAGTCCGATGAGGTGATGGAGCGCAAGCCTTCGGAAGTGACCGAGGCGCTGGACGAATTCCTCTCCGACTACCTGTTCCCGCCGCAGGAAGATGGCGGCGATCCGCGCAAATGCCCCAAATGCGAGGCAGGCCGCCTGTCGCTACGCGGCGGGCGATACGGTGCCTTCGTGGCCTGTTCGAACTATCCGGAGTGCAAGTTCACCCGCAAGTTCGCCCAGCCCGGTGGCAATGGCGAAGGCGGCGAGGATGGCGAGGTGGGCAAGGACCCGGCAACCGGCGAGCCGATTACGCGCAAGGTTGGGCGTTTTGGTCCCTACATCCAGCTGGGTGAGGGCAAGGAGGCCAAGCGCTCTTCGATCCCCAAGGACATCGGCGAGCTTGATCTCGACTGGGCGGTGAAACTGCTCAGCCTGCCGCGCACCGTTGGCGATCACCCGGAAAGCGGCAAGCCGATCACGGCCAGCCTCGGGCGCTATGGGCCCTATCTGGCGCATGACGGCAAGTACGCGAAACTGCGCTCCACCGCCGAAATTTTCGAGACGGGGATGAACGCCGCCGTAGTCAAGCTGGCCGAGGCTGCTGCCGGCGGGGGCAGGGGTGCCCGTGCCGCTGCGGAGCCGCTCAAGACCTTTGGCCCGCACCCGACATCGGGCGGGGAGATGAAGCTGATGGCCGGGCGTTATGGCCCCTACGTCACCGACGGCACGACCAACGCCACCCTGCCGCGCGGCACCCAGCCCGAAGCACTCACCGCCGAAGCCGCCGTCGTCCTGATCGACGAAAAGGCCGCGAAGGGCCCGTCCAAGGGCAAGAAAAAGGCCGCGCCGAAGAAGAAGGCGGCTGCTGGGAAGAAGGCACCTGCCAAGGCCAAGGCTCCGGCAAAGAAAGCCGCCCCGAAGAAGGCCGCCGCCGAGCAGGTCTCGGACGAGGATGTCCCGTTCTGATGGCCGAGAAGTTCGAACGCCACCGCCAGCCCTGGAAGCCCGAGGAACTGCAGAAGCTTCACACGCTGGCGGCCAAGGGCAAGGGCCTCAAGGAAATCGCCAAGGCGCTGAACCGTAGCGAGGAATCGACCAAGGACCGTGCCAAGGCCGACGGGATCGGGATCGCCAAACTGCGCTAACCCCCGTCGTCCCGGCGCAGGCCGGGACGACGGGACTACTTCACCCACTCCAGGCCGATTTCTTCGTAGATTTCGCGGTTGGCGTCGGCCCAGCCTTCTTCCACGCGCACGTGCAGGAACAGGTGGACCTTCACTCCCAGGATGTTCGCCAGTTCCTTGCGCGCCGCCTCGCCGATGGCTTTCAGCTTGCTGCCGCCCTTGCCGAGCACGATGCCCTTCTGGCTGTCGCGGGCGATAACGATCTGCTGGTGGACTTCCACCGAACCATCCTTGCGCTGGGTGTAGCTTTCCGGGCGCACCGCGCTGTCATAGGGCAGTTCGTCGTGCAGCTGCTTGTAGAGCTGTTCGCGGGTGATCTCGCAGGCGAGCAGGCGCTCGCTGGCGTCGGACACCTGATCCTCGGGATAGTGCCATGGCCCCTCGGGCATCAGCGCCGCCAGACGGGCCTTCAGTTCAGGCACCCCGTCTCCGGTGAGCGCGGAAACGAAGAACACCTCATCGAACTGGCCTTCGCCGGCAAGCTCTTGCGCGGCGATCAGCAGTGGTTCCTTGGCGATTTCATCGACCTTGTTGAGCACCAGGATCTTGCGTTCGGGGCGTCCGGCCAGGCTTTCGAGGATCGTCGCCAGATAGTCGCGCTTCTTCTTGCGCCCGTCCACCACCAGCAGGATAGCATCGGCTTCCTGCGCGCCTTCCCAGGCCGCGCTGACCATGGCGCGGTCGAGGCGGCGCTTTGGTTCGAAGATGCCGGGCGTATCGGCGAGAATGATCTGGGTCCGGGTCTCCCCGGCGTCTTCCAGAGCGATACCCATCAACCGCGCCCGGGTGGTCTGCGCCTTGGCGCTGACGATGGCCACCTTCTGGCCGACCAGTGCGTTGACCAGCGTGGATTTGCCGGCGTTGGGCGCGCCGAGGACGGCAACGAGGCCGCAATGTTCAGTCATGTCTGTATCCTGTGGGGGAGGGCTGCGCCAGGCTCATCCGAACCTCCGCAGGAATTCCTCGGCGGCCAGCGTCTCGGCTTCCTGCTTGCTGGCACCGGTAGCTTCCGCCTCGCCCACGCCCTTGATTTCGACGCAGACGGTAAAGCGGGCGGAATGATCGGGTCCGGTGCGGTCGGTCAGGCGGTATTCCGGCATCTTGCGCCGGTTACCGGCCGCCCATTCCTGCAGGGCGGATTTGGGATGCTTCTTCTGCCCGACCTTGCCCGCAACCGGATCGCTCCACATGCGGCGCACCATGGCGCGGGTCAGGTCGAAGCCGCGGGTGACAAAGCTCGCCCCGATCAGCGCCTCGACCACGTCGCCCAGGATATTGTCGCTGTCATGGCCGCCGTCGTCGCGGGCTTGCTTGCCCAGCACCACATGGCGGCCAAGCCCGATCGCTCGCGCCACTTCGGCGCATTGTGTGCGGCTGACCAGCGCGTTGAGCCGCTGCGAAAGCTTGCCTTCGTTGGACTGTTCGCGCTCATGCAGCCATTCGGCGATGGTCAGGCCAAGCACCCGGTCTCCGAGGAATTCAAGCCGCTCGTAATTGCGTGCATGGCCGGTGCTGCCGTGCGTCAGGGCTTCGAGCCACAGCGCCTCGTCGGATAACGCCCCGCCGGCCAGTTCGGTGAGGAAGGTTCGGGTTTCAGCCGAGAGCGCTTCGCCGCTCAAAAGGTGCCCCCGACGCGATTCCAGCGCGCGGCGGTGAACCAGGTCCACGGCTTGATCCACGATGCCGAGCCATCGGTGGAGAACATCATGATCGTGGCGCGGCCGACCAGGTTTTCCTGCGGAACGATGCCAATGCCCTCATTGGCGACGGCAGGGAACCGGCTGTCGAGCGAGTTGTCGCGATTGTCACCCATCAGGAACATCTTGCCTTCGGGCACGACGAACACTGGCGTATCGTCCTGCGGAGTCCGGCCAAGGTCCAGGACGTTGTAGCTTACCCCGTTCGGCAGGGTCTCGCGGTACTGCGGATAGTGGCAGACGGGCGTGCCATCAGCCAGCTTGGCTTCGAACTGCGGCAGGTAGCAGCGCGTGTTGTCGGAAATCCTGATCTCGAAATCGGCAACGCGCTGTTTGAGCACGGGCTGGCCGTTGATGTGGAGTTGGCCGCCGATCATCTGCAACTGATCGCCCGGCAGGCCGATCACCCGCTTGATATAGTCGATGTCATTGGTCGGCGGCGCCTTGAAGATCACCACGTCGCCGCGCTTCGGTTCATGGGCGAACAGGCGGCCCGGCACCAGCGGCAGGCTGAACGGCATCGAGTATTTGGTGATGCCGTAGGGCCACTTCGCGGCGAGCAGATAGTCACCGTTTTCCAGCCGGGGCAGCATGGATTCGCTCGGAATGTTGAACGGCGAAAACATGAAGCTGCGGAAAATCGCCACGATTACCACCAGCTTGATCAGAAAGACGGCGAAGCTGTCTTCCTTCTTTTCCGGCTTGGCAACGGTGCTCTCAGCGGCCAACGCGGGCGGGGAGACGGCTTCTGCGGGTGCGTTTTCGGTCATCTGCCTGTCCATGTTGGCCGGGGGCGCGCTCGTCAAGCCCCGAGGTGTAGCGAAGTGTATTACTTGAGTATATCACGTGGGAAGCGCCCGGCGGCTTGTCAAGCGCCTGAATAGCAATTCCTGCTGCACTGCACCCTTGGCCGCAGCCTTCGGGCAGGGCATAGGTTGCGGCAAGGCAGCAGGAAAGGTCCGGCGATGAACGAAGCGGTGAACAAGGCTTGGGGCGAACTGGCGGCACTTCCGCGCCCCCGGCTGGCGGAACTGTTCGCTGCCGATGCGAATCGCCTGGCCAGCCTCTCGAACCGTCTGGATATTCCTGGTGGGTCGATCCTGTTTGACTGGTCGAAGACCCACCTCGACGCGGCGCATATCGGGCTGTTCGAGCAATTGGCCTGGGCTTGCGACTTTGCCGGCAAACGCGCCGCGCTGCTGTCGGGTGAAAAGGTCAACGTCACCGAGCAACGTGCCGCCGAACACACGGCGCAGCGTGGCACGGGCGCGCCTGAAAGCGTCGCTCTGGCGCAGGCATTCCACGCGCGGATGCACATGCTGGTCGATGCGATCCATCGCGGGCTGCTGGGTGAAATCAAGCATCTGATCCATATCGGCATCGGCGGATCGGCGCTTGGCCCGGCGCTGGCGATTGACGCGCTGGCGCGCGACGGGGCGCTGGTGGACGTCCATGTCGTCTCCAACATCGACGGTTGCGCGCTGGAAGCAGCATTCGAGCGGTGCGATCCGGCGAAGACGCTGATCGCCGTCGCCTCCAAGACCTTCACCACCATCGAGACCATGACCAACGCCAAGTCCGCGCTTGACTGGCTTGCCGAGGGCGGTGTCGCCGATTCGTTCGGGCGGGTCATCGCGCTCACCGCCAGTCCGGACAAGGCGGTGGAATGGGGCGTGGACGAAACCCGCGTGCTGCCCTTCAGCGAGAGTGTCGGCGGGCGGTATTCGCTGTGGTCGTCGATCGGTTTCCCGGTAGCACTGGCGCTCGGCTGGGCAGAATTTGCCGAGCTGCTCGAAGGCGCGGAAGTGATGGACAAGCACTTCGCCGGAACCGATGGAGCCGCCAACCTGGCCCTTCGCGCCGCCTTCGCCGATCAGCTCTACACCCGCCTGCGCGGCTGCCAGACGCGCGCGAGCTTCGCCTATGATGAGCGGCTCAAACTGCTGCCGAGCTACCTGCAGCAGCTGGAAATGGAATCGAACGGCAAGTCAGTGACGGCGGACGGCCAGCCGGTTTCCGGGCCAACCGCGCCGATCACCTGGGGCGGGGTTGGTACCGATGCGCAGCATGCGGTGTTCCAGTTGCTCCATCAGGGCACCAACATCGTGCCGGTGGACTTCATCGCCGCAATTGCGCCGGGGGATGACCTCGACCCCGCCCATCACCGTATCCTGCTGATGAATTGCTTCGCCCAGGGCGCAGCGCTGATGGCCGGCAAGCAGAGCGACGATCCGGCCCGCGCCTATCCGGGTGACCGCCCCTCGGCGACCATCCTGCTCGACGAGCTGACCCCGGCGGCGCTGGGTGCGGTTATCGCCTTCCATGAACACCGGACCTTCGCCAACGCGGTGCTGATGGGGATCAATCCCTTCGACCAGTTCGGTGTGGAGCTGGGCAAGCAGATCGCCAACGCCATCGACGCGGGCGGGGTGAGCTTCGATGCCAGCACAGACGCCCTGCTCAAGGCGGCGGGACTGGCTTGATCAAAGGTTTGCCGGTAGCCAAATATTCGTCATCCCCGCCTTCGCGGGAATGACGATGAGGGAGGGATGGACCTTTGGAAAACGACTACGACCTTTTCGTCATCGGTGCCGGCTCAGGCGGTGTCCGCGCCAGCCGGATCGCGGCCAGCCACGGTGCGCGCGTGGCGGTGGCGGAGGAGCACAGGGTTGGCGGAACCTGCGTCATTCGCGGCTGCGTGCCCAAGAAGATGCTGGTCTACGGATCGCACTTCGCCGACGAACTGCACGAAGCGGCCCGTTATGGCTGGTCCATCGGCGAGCCGAGGTTTGACTGGCCGACCCTGCGCGATTTCGTCAACGCCGACGTTGACCGGCTTGAACGCGCCTACACCTCGACGCTCGACAACAACAAGGTCGATCATTTCCATGAACGCGCGACCGTAACCGGCCCGAACGCGGTGCGTCTTGCGAGCGGGCGTGACATCACGGCGAAGGTCATCCTGATCGCGGTCGGGGCATGGCCGGTGGTGCCTGACTTTCCCGGTAACGAGCATGTCATCACGTCCAATGAGGTGTTCCACCTGCGCGACTTTCCCCGCCGCGTGGTGATCCAGGGCGCTGGCTATATCGCGCTGGAATTCGCTGGCATTTTCAATTCGCTCGGCGCCGATGTCACCGTGGTCAACCGTTCCGACCAGATCCTGCGCAGCTATGACCTGTCACTGCGCGAACGGTTGCTGCCGATCATGCAGGCGCGGGGCGTCCGGTTCCGGTTTTCGAGCCCGATCGAGCGAGTGGTAAAGGAGGCCAATGGCAGCCTGCTGGTCGATACCGCTGGCCACGCGCCCATCGCGGCAGACGCGGTGCTGATCGCCACTGGCCGCCGTCCGAAGACGGATGGTCTGGGGTTGGAAAGCGCAGGCATCGCGCTGGGTGCCAATGGCGAGGTGCCGGTGGATGCATTCAATCGCACGGCGTGCCCCAGCATCTATGCCGTCGGCGACGTGACCGACCGCGTGCAGCTTACCCCCGTTGCCATCCGCGAAGGCCATGCCTTTGCCGACACCGTGTTCGGCGGCAATCCGCGCACGATTTCCTATGATTGCATCCCCAGCGCCGTGTTCAGCCAGCCGCCGCTCGCCGGCGTGGGCCTGACCGAGGCCGAAGCGCGCGAAACGCTGGGCGAGGTGAGGGTGTTCACGTCAGACTTCCGTCCGATGAAGAACATGTTCTCCGAACGGCCCGAGCGCGGATTCTACAAATTGGTGGTCGATGCCGCGAGCGACAGGGTTGTCGGTGTCCACATGATCGGCCCCGACGCGCCGGAAATCCTGCAGGCTGCCGCCATCGCGGTGAAGGCCGGGCTGACCAAGGCCCAGTTCGACGATACCGTGGCGCTGCACCCTTCCATGGCGGAAGAACTGGTGCTGATGCGCTGAGCACGGGCAGCATGGTGCATCGCCCTTCCGCTGAAATTTAACCGCTCGCTTAAAACAGTTGACGCTCGGTTTTTCGCGTGCCTTAGGCAATGGCGATCAACCGAGGGATTCTGCGCGCATGTCAGCCAATATTGCCGAGATGGAAAGCCGCCGGGCCGCTGCCAGACTGGGCGGCGGGGAAAAGCGCATTGCTGCCCAGCATGCCAAGGGCAAGCTCACCGCGCGTGAGCGGCTGGAAGTGCTGCTCGACGAAGGCAGCTTCGAAGAAACCGACATGTATGTCGAGCATAACTGCGTCGATTTCGGCATGCCGGACAACGTCATTCCCGGCGACGGTGTGGTCACCGGATCGGGCACGATCAACGGTCGTCTGGTCTATGTCTTCAGTCAGGATTTCACCGTGTTCGGCGGCGCGGTGTCCGAACGGCACGCGATGAAGATCTGCAAGATCATGGACAACGCGATGAAGGTCGGCGCGCCCGTCATCGGCCTGAACGATTCCGGCGGTGCGCGCATCCAGGAAGGTGTCGCCTCGCTGGGCGGCTATGCCGAAATCTTCCAGCGCAACGTCACAGCATCGGGCGTGGTGCCGCAGCTCAGCCTGATCATGGGCCCCTGCGCGGGCGGCGCGGTCTATTCGCCGGCGATGACTGACTTCATCTTCATGGTGAAGGACAGCTCCTACATGTTCGTCACCGGCCCGGACGTGGTCAAGACCGTGACCAACGAGATCGTCACGCAGGAGGAACTGGGCGGCGCGATCACCCATTCGACCAAGACCTCCGTGGCCGATCTCGCGCTGGAAAACGACATCGAAGCCCTGCTTGCCGCGCGCGACTTCTTCGATTTCCTGCCGCTCAACAACCGCGAGGAAGTACCGGAACGGCCCTCTGCCGATCCGTACAACCGCGAAGAGGCCAGCCTTGATACGCTGATCCCGGCCTCGGCCAACCAGCCCTACGATATGCACGAAGTCGTCCGCAAGGTGCTGGACGAAGGCGATTTCTTTGAAGTGCAGCCGGCCCACGCGGGCAATATCCTGTGCGGTTTCGGCCGGATCGAGGGCAAGACGGTGGGCGTCGTCGCCAATCAGCCGATGGTGCTCGCCGGGGTGCTTGACATCAACTCGTCCAAGAAGGCCGCGCGCTTCGTGCGGTTCTGCGATGCCTTCAACATCCCGATCCTGACCTTCGTCGACGTGCCCGGCTTCCTCCCCGGCACCGCGCAGGAGCATAACGGCATCATCAAGCACGGCGCGAAGCTGCTGTTTGCCTACGCCGAGGCGACCGTGCCCAAGATCACCGTCATCACCCGCAAGGCTTACGGCGGTGCCTATGACGTCATGGCCTCAAAACACCTGCGCGGCGATTTGAACTACGCCTGGCCGACCGCCGAAATCGCGGTGATGGGGGCCAAGGGCGCGGTGGAAATCATCTTCCGCGGGCTCGACGCCGCCGGCATCGCCGAGAAGACCAGGGAATACGAAGACCGCTTCGCCAACCCCTTCGTCGCGGCAAGCAAGGGTTTCATCGACGAGGTGATCTACCCGCACTCGACCCGGCGCCGGATCGCGCTGGGGCTGCGCAAGCTGAGGAACAAGAACCTCGAGAATCCGTGGAAGAAGCACGACAACATTCCGCTCTAGGTCATCCTCCCCGCTAGCGGGGAGGGAGACCATGCGCAGTATGGTGGAGGGGGCTCTCCGCATGCACAGCGTTTCCGCAGAGCCCCCACCGTCGTCAGTCCTGCCGGACTGCCACCTTCCCGCCGGCGGGGAGGATCGAAAGGAAAAGAAGATGCAAGACATCTACATCGTCAGCGGCGTGCGCACCGCGATCGGAGACTTCGGCGGCACGCTGAAGGGCTTCATGCCAAGCGATCTCGGCGGCAAGGTCGTTGCCGAAGCACTGGCGCGTGCGGGCGTTGAGCCGGAAGCGGTCGAGCACGTTGTCATCGGCCAGGTCATGCCGACTTCGGCCAAGGACGAGATGCTCAGCCGGGTCATCGCGCTCAACGCGGGCATTCCCTATGCCGTGCCGGCGCTGACGCTGAACCGCCTGTGCGGCTCGGGCGTGCAGGCGATCGTTTCGGCGGCGCAGATGATGAAGCTGGGCGAAGCCGCGATCACCGTCGCGGGCGGTGCGGAATCGATGTCGAACGTGCCCTATCACGACCACGGCGTGCGCTGGGGCAAGAAGATGGGTGACAACACGCAGGAAGACGCGCTGACTGTCGGTCTGTCGGATGCCATCGGCGGCTTTCACATGGGTATCACGGCGGAAAACGTCGCAGCCCGTCACTGCGTGACCCGCGAAGACATGGATGCGCTGTCGGTCACCAGCCATAGCCGCGCCGCCCGTGCGCAGGCGGAGGGCCGCTTCAAGGAGCAGATCCTCCCCATCGAGATCAAGACCCGCAAGGGCACCGTGCTGTTTGACACGGACGAGCACGTCAAGGGCGATACCACCGCCGAAACGCTCGGCGCGATGCGTCCTGCGTTCAAGAAGGACGGTACCGTTACCGCCGGCAATGCCAGCGGCATCAACGATGGTGCAGCCGCCGTTGTTCTTGCGACGGGAGCCGAAGTCGAAAAGCGCGGATTGAAGCCGCTGGCCAGGATCGTCGCCTGGGGTCACGCCGGGGTCGAGCCGGAATATATGGGTGAAGGCCCGATCAAGGCCGTTCCCATCGCACTGCAGCGCGCCGGGCTGTCGCTTGACCAGATCGACGTGATCGAGAGCAACGAGGCTTTCGCCGCGCAGGCTGCCGCAGTCGCCAAGGTGCTGGGGTTCGATCCGGAGAAGGTGAACCCGAACGGCTCGGGCGTCAGCCTGGGGCATCCCGTCGGCGCGACGGGCTGCATGCTGACGATCAAGGCCGCCTACGAACTGAAGCGGACTGGTGGCAAGTACGGCCTGATCACCATGTGCATCGGCGGCGGGCAGGGCATCGCCATGGT
>JAGWTB010000112.1 GCA_028869175.1 Sphingomonadales bacterium | reverse complement strand
TGGCATCCATCGGGGGCTGGACGCATTTTTTGCCATGCTCGGCCACATGCAGGAAGTCTGGCGTGAACTGAAGATCACGCCACAGGGGGCAATCGGCGATCCCGCAGGTGAAGCGTTTGCGCTGTCGATGTTGGTCGAGGGTCGCGCCCATGACGGCGCGCCGATGGCTTGCGAGGTTTTCGAACGCTGGATCGTTCGCGACGGCAGAGTCGCGGAAATCAGGCCATTCTACCGCGATACCGCCAGGCTGGCGGTGCAATTCGGGATTGCTGCACCATGACCAGACTGACGATTGCCCAGATGTTCGACCTGTCGGGCCAGGTCGCGCTGGTGACCGGCGCGGCGCAGGGGATCGGCCAGGCCATCGCCTTGCGCCTTGCCGAGGCCGGGGCCGCAGTGATCGCCGCCGGGCACAACGAGGCGGGCCTCGCCGCCACCAGGGCCGAAATCGAAGGCGCGGGGGGGCGCTGCGAGACGGTTTCGGGCGATGTCTGCAACAATGCCGATCTTGACGCTTTCGTCGCCAAGGCCGTTTCGGCGTTCGGCGGGATTGACATCCTGGTCAACGCCGTGGGCGGCATGCACCCCTTCACCCCGGCGCTGCAACTGGACGAGGAGGTGTTCGACGCCACCATGGCGCGCAACCTGCGCTCGGCCTTCGCCCTGTCGAAACGTGCGGCGGCGAAGATGGTGGAAGCGGGGAAGAGCGGACGCATCGTCAACGTCGCCTCGATCGCCGGGCTGCGGCCCGATCCGATCCTGGCGGGCTACAACGCCTCCAAGGCGGCGCTGATTTCTCTCACCCACTCGCTCGGCAACGAATTTGCCCCGCTGGGCATCAATGTCAATGCGATTGCCCCTGGGCCGATCCGCACGCCGCATATCGCGCCGGTCCTGGACGTGCCGGAGATCGCCCAGATCATCGCTTCCCGCACGCCGCTCGGTCGCGCCGGCGATCCGGACGACATCGCCATGGCCGCGCTGTTCCTGGCCAGCAAGGCGGCGGGGCACATGGTCGGCGCGGTCCTGGTTGTCGATGGCGGCATGAGCCGGACATGAGCGAGGATATCTTCCTGACCGACCTTGCCCGGCCGGTGCTCAACCCGGTCGAGCAGGCGACGGTCGATTCCGCCCCGCCGATGGCCCTCACCCCCGAACTGGTGCTCGGCGCGGCCATGGCCGAGACTGGGCTTTCTGACTTCGGCGCGCCCGATTTCCGCGAGCGGCTGGCCATCTGGCTGCAGGCGCTGGACGAGGACAAGGGCCTGAACGACTTCGGGCGGGCCAGCAACGCCCAGTCGTTCATCCGCTTTGCCGCCAACCGGCTGAAGATCGAGGACCTGCTCAGGAAGCATCCGGAAATTACCGATATTCCGATAGAAAAGCCGATCATCATCGCCGGCCTGCCGCGATCGGGGACGACCCATCTGGTCAATGTCATCGCGCAGCATCCGGGGCTGCGTTCGATGGAGCTGTGGGAAACCAACGAACCGGTGCCGCTCGACAACGAGCATTCATGGGCATCGGACGAGAGCAACCCGCGCTATGTGCGCTCGAACGAAGTGTGGGACGTGATGGTCCGCGTCCTGCCGCACTGGGCGGCGATGCACGAATGGGCACCCGGCCATGTGCACGAGGAGTGCGAGCTGCAGAGCTTCGATTTCGCCTCCTACATGCTCGACTGGTTCGCCCGGGTGCCGCGCTGGCAGCAGTATTACTACGACCACGACCAGACACCGCATTACCTCTATGCCAAAAAGGTCGTGCAGATCATGACCTGGTACAAGGGGCCGAACCGGTGGGTGATGAAAAGCCCGCCCAACATGGAAAACCTCCCCGCCGTCTTCGCCGCCTATCCCGATGCGACGGTGGCGATCACCCACCGTGATCCGGTGGCCGTGCTGCAATCGGCGATCACCATGATGGCCTACCTCGATCGCCTGCGCCGGCACGAGGCGGACCTGCCGGGGTTGGCCGAATACTGGATCGCCCGGATCGAACGCCTGCTGCGCAAATGCGTCGACGATCGCGCCAAAGTGCCGCAGGGCCGGGTGATCGACGTGATGTTCGATGAATACATGGCCGATCAGGTGGGCACGGTGGAGCGGATCTGCGCGGCCAATGGGCTGGAAATCACCCCCGGAGCGCGCGCCCGCTTCGCGGCCTATATGGACGAGAACCGGCGTCACAGGCACGGACGGGTACACTACGATCTCGCCGGGCAGTTCGGCGTCGATATTGGCGCACTGCGCGAACGCTTTGCTTTCTATTACGACGCATTTCCAGTTGCGCGCGAGCGGGTGGAAGGGGAGCGGCCATGACCGGCAAGGCAGCCGAGCGGACATTGTCGGGACGGGCGTGGGACGATTTCTGCGAAACCATCCGCCGCACCGGCCACATGATCGAGCAGTTCGGCGACAACGTGACCGAGCTCGACCGCACCGAGTGGTATCGCTTCCTCTCGCGCTATGTCCGCATGGGGTTCGAGCATTACGTCGAATGCAGCGAGCCCACCCGGCCGCGCTTTCACGAGATGACCTGGCGGCAGACGATCAACTTCACCTCGCCGCTGCAGGATCATTTCTTCGCCGACTTCCCCGATGGCTGCGCCGACTATGTGATCACCGGCAACAAGGGGCAGATGCCCTATTTCGTCATCGCCAGCCTGGCCTTCGACGGCCCCGCCGACTTCGCCGAGCGTGACTGGGCGGAAGCCGGGGTGGAGGGGCTGAAGGCGTTCAACACCGCGCTGCTGAAGACGCAGGGCGCCATCGAAAGCGGCGCGATCACGTTCGACGATGCTGGCAATTTCCGGGTGGTGGTGAGCAAGGACAAGCCCGACGACGACAGCGACTGGCTGCGCGCCACGGCGGACACCACCATGCTGCTGTGCCGCGCGGTCTATGTCACCCGCGAAGGCGTGGCGCCGATGACCATGCGGATCGAACGGCTCGATTCTGCCCCGCCGCGCCCGATCGACCCGGCGTTCCTCTCGGGCGCGCTCGCCAAGGCCGGGCAGATGACGCTCGCCTATGCGGAACTGGCGCGCAGCTGGTGGCAGGACAACCTCGCCAGCCGCCCCAATACCGTGCGCTTCGACGAGGCGCTCTACCTGTCGAACGGCGGCGTGCAGGATGATCGCTTCCACGGCTTCGGTGCGTGGGAATGCGCGGAGGATCAGGCGCTGATCGTCCGCTTCACGCCGATCCCGTGCGATTTCTGGACCTTCCAGTTCTGCAACATCTGGCAGGAAAACTTCGACAACTACGAGGAAGGGCAGGGTTACCTCTGCAAGGGCAGCCCGCGGCTGGGTGACGGCGCGGTGACCATGGTGGTTGCGCACCGCGATCCCGGCGTGGGCGGCACGTGGATCGATCCCTATGGCCATACGCAGGGCGGCTGGTCATTCCGCCTGATCAAGACCCGGGGCAAACTCCCGCCGCCGGTCCACACCTGGACCGTGCCGGTCGCCAACCTCCAGCGCGAGGGACTGGGACTGGTCGACAGGCTCGAACCGCTGGTCAGCGGCGGGGTGGTGTAGTGCGCATCCTGCTGTTCGGCGCGACTGGTTACATCGGCGGCCAAGCAGCGCGCCTGCTGGCGGCGAAGGGCCATGCCGTTACCGTGGTGGTGCGCCGCGAAGCCAGCGCCGCCGCCTTCCGCGCCGATGGCATGGAGGCGCTGGTGGGCGATGCCCGCAACATGGCCTTCACGCCGGAATTCTTTGCGCCCTATGACGGCGTCCTGTGGGCGGCGCAACTGATGCTCGAGGAGGAGGAGGCGTTCTGCGCCGCTGCGCTACGGGCGCTGGCGAAAAGCGGCAAGGCTTTCATTTTCACCAGCGGCACCAGCTTGGTTTCGCAGCCGACCAATGGCGAATGGAGCGAGGATACGTTCTCCGAATACGATGATTTCCTGCCCCGCCGCCAGGTCGCCCCGCGCCGGGCAATCGAGACCATGGTGCGCGTTGCCGCACATTATGGCGTGCGCGCAATGGTCGTGCGACCGCCGCTGATCTGGGGGCACGGCGGCTGCCGCATCATCGAGGACCTCTATCACTCCGCCCGCAAGACCGGCGCGGTGTGCTACGTCGGCAGCGGGCTCAACCTCTATACCCACGTCCATGTCGATGACCTGAGCGAACTTTACGCGCTGGCCCTGGAAAAGGGCGTGGCCGGGGCGCTCTATCACCTCGCGTCGGGCGAAGTTGCATTCCGCACCATGGCCGAAACCATCGCCCGCCACCTTAGCGTGGGCACCCGCTCGCTAACCATAGCCGAGGCGGCGGAGGTCTGGGACCCGTTCATGGGGCCAATCGTGTTTTCCGGTTGCAGTCGCACCCGCGCGCCTCGCTCGCGGCTGGAACTGGGCTGGCGGCCCAGCGCGGACAAGTGCGACCTGCTCGTGGAATGCGTCGCGCCGGGCTATGCCGAGGCGACGGAACGCGCACCGCCAAGCTGGGTGCGGAAAGGCTGATTTATCGCTTTGCCCCCGGGCGGAACAGGATCGTCAACAGGAACAACAGCACGCCGGGCTTCATCAGCTTCAGTGCCGCGCGCGCCTGATCGGGGGTCAGCACGGCGCGGACCGGCATGGTGCCCATGATCTCGCCGTGGACGACCAGGTTGTTGCCCTGCTTTTCCAGCCGTTCGACCGTCATCAGGTTTTCGTTGTCGGTGGTGATCAGTTCCATCGTATACCTCCTCACCAGACCTTGAAGCCGGTTTCGAGCGGGATGCCCAGTTTGCGGTAGATTTTCATCGCCGAGGCCCGGCCGCCCAGCGTGGCAAGACCGCCGGGGTGGGTGGTGCAGCCGGTAAGGAACAGACCCTCGATCCCGGGGATCTGGTATTGCGAAAGCTCGGGCGTCGGTCGCGCGCCCATCAGCTGGTCGGCGGTCATTGCGATGCCCATGATGTCACCCTTGCGCATGATGCGGCTGTGGGCAGCGTGATCGGGCGGGCATTCGATGTGGCGGCCGAGGATCTTGCTGCGGTCGATGTTGTGCGTGAACTTGCAGAACCAGTCGAACAGGGCATCCGCCGCCTTCTGCTTGTCCACCGCCCAGCCATCCTTCGTTTCGTAGGGGGCGAAGCAATAGAGATAGAGCGCGGTCATGCCCTCGGGCGCGCGGCTGGGATCGAAGTTGCTCTGCGGGCCGCCCAGCGGTTGCAGCACGTCGTAGGGAAACTCGCCGCGACGATAGGCGTGGAATGGCTTGAGGAAATTGTCCCAGTCCGGCTCCATGCATTCGACCAGGATCGCTTCGTCATAGGCCTTGCCGCCGATCCACTCGATGCGTTCGGACAAGGCGATCTGCTGGTTGATCGCACCGTATTCGGACAGCTTCACCGCCGCGGCGCGCTCGGCGACGCCCTTGTCGATCCCGGGGACGAGCTTGCCCATGTCCCAGGGATGCAGGTTGGCGACCACCGCCTTCTTCGCGCGGATTTCCTCGCCGCTGTCGGTCACCACGCCGTCAATCCTGCCGCCGCCGCCGAGGAAGCCTTCCACCGTCACGCCGGTGCGCAGTTCCCCGCCGTGGTGCTTGAGGCAGGCGATGAGGGCGTTGGTTACGCTCTTGGCCCCGCCGACCACGGTGGCCATCTCGTATTTGTGTCCGAGGCCGAGGATCAGGTACATGGTCAGGCCGGTGCCGGGATAGTCCGGCGCACTCATCACTTCGGACGCCCACTTGGCCATGTGCACCTTGACGTGCGGGCTTTCGAACCGCGCGTTGAGGAAATCGATGACATTGCCTTCCAGTTCGGCCCTGATCTTGCGGCCTTTCGGACTGGCATCGAGCAGGTTTAGGAACGTCGATTGCGGCATCGGTGGCATGAAGAACCCGCGCGAGAGCAGCGGCAGGAGCTCGTTCGCTTCCTCGACCAGCTGGGTATAGGCGCGGGCGTCGTGTTCGGAAATCGCCGCGATCTCCTTCACCGCACGGTCGAAATCGGTGTAGCTGATGAGGCCCGCGCCATCGGGATAGAGCGAAGCGAAGGGGGCAGGGGCATAGGCGAATTTCAGGCCGAAGCGGGTTTCCAGCTCCAGCTCGTCATCCTTCAGTGCCGGGTTAGCCAGCAGCATCAGGTAGCCCATGGCGTGGGGATCGTGCGTGAAGCGCGGATCGGTGTTGATCGAGACGACGCCGCCGCCGCATTGCTCCTCGCGTTCGAGAACCAGCACCGAGCAGCTCGCCTTGGCAAGATAGCATGCCGTGGTCAGGGAGTTGCTTCCCGCGCCGACGACCACGAAATCGTATGCCATGTCCTGACTCCCGGTTCCGATCGGAGCACGGGAATCCCGGCCCTCGCTGCGAGGCGGTGACTAGGTCATCGATAGATCGTATGCAAGCGAATTAGTTTTGCCAACGCGACCCGCATCAGGCGTCCGGATCGGATTTCAGCGCTTCGCGAAGGTTGACCTTCATGACGTGCAGCACGTCTTCGGCCGCGTGAATCTGGTCGAGCGTCAGCCCCTTCATGATCACCGAATTGAGCTCCCGTCCGATCGACTGCATCTGCTCGATGATCTCGAAACCCTTGTCGGTGATATAGACCCGGCGCGTTCGCCGGTCGCTGGGATCGCCGCGCCGCTCGACGATGGCGCTGGCTTCGAGGCGGTCGATCAGCCCGCCGATCGTCACCTTGCCCACTTCCAGCTCGCGGGCGAGGTCTGCCTGGATCACGCCTTCGGATTCGCGCCGCGACAGCGCGGCTAGCGCCGACCATTGTGCGCGGGTAATGTTGAGTTCCTTCAGGCGCTGGTCGAACAGGGTGCGCCGCATCCGCGAAACATCGTGCACCAGAAAGCCGATCCGCAAGTAAGGTTGCGGCGCAACCTTGCGCGGGCGGGCCGGGGCGACGCCCCAATCCTTGTTCTTCTTGTCGGTGCCGGTTGCCTTCGTCTTCGATGCCATGTTCACAATTCCCCGAGCGGGCAGACTTGGCCCGTGGACGAACCATATATAAGCTTATTATTCGACGGCAACCGCAAGTCCTGCGCCATGACGATCAAATCCGGGGAAAATCCGGTCGGCGCATGGTGTCAGAATGCGACCTTATCGCCGCCCTTGAGGCTGAGGATTTCGCGGGCTTCATCGGGGGTGGCGATCTCGTGGCCAAGGCCTTCGATGATCTGGCGCACCTTGCGCACCTGCGCGGCGTTGGTTTCGGCGAGTTGCCCCTTGCCGAGCCACAGCGAATCCTCCAGCCCGACGCGCACGTGGCCACCCATGCTGGCCGCCAT
>JAGWTB010000023.1 GCA_028869175.1 Sphingomonadales bacterium | reverse complement strand
TGTCGACCAGCGACCAATGGAGGTAACCCAGCACCGGCACGCCATCGTCGATGGTCTTCTTGAGCTCGGTCAGCGCGGCGGGAATCAGTTCGGCCCGGATGGTATCGTCATCGGTGCCGACGCCGTGCTCGGTGACGATAATCGGGCAGCCGCTCGCCTCGTGGGCATAGCGCACCGCACCCGCCAGCGACGGCGCATAGACTTCCGCGCCCATCGCATTGAGCCGGGCTCCCGCCGGCGGAGGCAACTGGCCCTTGTCGTTCCAGACCAGCCGCTGATAGTTCTGCACACCCAGAAAATCGTCGCCGCGCACCGCTTCCAGCCAGCGACCGTAGAACTTTGCCCGCACGGAATCGCGCTTGCTGTTGCGGCCCACCGCCTGATCGTCGATCATGGCCAGACTGACGCCCACGGGCAAATCGCCGCGCACTGCCTTGATCGCCGCGCGGCCAGCCTTGTGCCCGGCAATCAGGTTGGTTGCCATCAGTTCGGGATCAGCGACAAACAGTGCGTTGCCGGCAAGGAAATGCTCGGATCCCGATGCCCGCGCCGCCGCTTCGGCCATGGCCTTGTCGCCGGCCAGGAAGTTGCCGGGCAGCAAGTCCTGCAACTTGCCCGCGAAGTTCGGCTCGTTGAGCGTGGTGGCATAGCCGATGCCATCGGCAAGGTGGCGCGCGGCGCGATCGCAGAAACGGGCGAACAGGTCCGCCGCGTCCTTGTGCAGCCAGCCGCCCGCCGCCGCAAACCAGCGCGGCGTGGTGAAGTGGTTGAAGGTGACCATCGGAATGATCCCGCGCGCGCGGCAACCGGCGATCATCGCCTTGTAGTGATCCATCATCGCCACGGAGAACTGCCCCTTCTCCGGCTCGATCCGCGCCCATTCCAGGCTGAAGCGATAGGTGTTGAGCCCCAGCCCCTTCACTAGATCGAGATCGACCGGCCACAGCTCCAGACTGTTCGCCGCGTCGCCCGAAGGTTCGGCGAAGACGCTAGGCTTGACCTGTTCGAGCAGCCAGCAATCGGCGTTGATATTGTTGCCTTCAACCTGATGGCCCGCCGTGGCCGCGCCCCAGAGGAAGCGGGGCGGAAACTGCGGGTTGACCGGCTTTGCCCGCACCCGCGCGATGGCAGGGCTGGCAGCAAGCGCAGCAGTGGCGGCAAGCATGGAACGACGATCAATCACCCGGCATTCTCCCGATCCTGGCAGAGACAGCAGTTCCGCCTTGCAGCACGATAGTGGAACAACCGGCGCACTTACAACGGCGATAGGCCGGCACGATCACGATTCAGCCGAGGCAAGCGCCGCAAGCAGCGCCTGCGCCATCGGTGAAAGCGCCGCTTCAGCCAGAACCCGCACCCCGACGCTGCGCTCGAAGCGAGCTTCCGCAATCACCACGGCCCGCAACACGCCGATCGACAGCTCTGCCGCCGCAACCTCGCGCGGCAGGATCGTCACCCGGTTGCCAGCGCGGACGATGGCCTTGGTCGCCAGCAGCGAATCACACCGGATCGCATCGCGTGGAGCCGCGACCCCACCGGCGATGAACAGCGCATCGACCTGCCGGCGAAACGCGCCCTGCGCCTCGGGCAGAACCCAGGGCAAATGCGCGACGTCCCGCAATGACAATTCGGCAGGCAGGTCCGCGTGGCGTTGGCCAACGATCAGGGCGAAGGGATCACGCGACAGGGTGATTTCGTGCAACCCCTCGGGCGGTGCCTCGATCTCGGTGGTGACGAAGGCCAGCTCGATCTCCCCCTTGTGCAGCAGATCGACCAGATCGCGGTCGGATCGTTCGACCACGTTGAGCGAAAAGGCACCGAAGCGCCGCTCCAGATCGGCGATGGCCTTGGGCAGCAGGCTGACCAATGCGCCCGGCGTCCCGCCCACCCGCAACGGCCCGGCCACGCCCAGCCGTGCCGATTCGAGCTCCTCTACCGCGCCGTCGAGCAGCGCCTCCAGCGCTTCGGCCCGCCGCTGCAGGGCAAGCCCTTCCGCCGTCAGCACGATGCCGCTGCGCGCCCGTTCAAACAGCACCGCGCCCAGCCGGCGTTCGAGCAGCGCCACGGTGTTGGACACCGATGGCTGCGAGATATTGAGCGCCCGCGCCGCCGCGCTGATCGATCCGGCGCGGCAGACGGCACCGAAGGTCTTGAGTGCGCGGGGATCGAGCTGGGCAGGCATGGCGGTGGCATGGCAGATTGCCGCCACCAGTGCCAGCCCGGCCGGCAGGCAAGGCGTTCCAACTGGCGGGCACGGGGCAAGATGACGGAAATGTCATCATTTTCGCATGGACTTCGCCCGGGAATGACCGACACTGACTGTCACAGCGCGTCAGCGGCAAGGAGAAGACTATGCAAATCGGCATGATGGGTTTGGGCCGGATGGGCGCGAACATGGTGCGGCGGTTGCTGCGCGGCGGGCACCAGTGCGTGGTCTACGATATTTCGCCCGACGCCGTGGCCGCGCTGGTCAAGGAAGGCGCGACCGGCACGGCATCGCCTGCGGAATTCATCGCCGCGCTGGCCGCGCCCCGCAACGTCTGGCTGATGCTGCCCGCCGCGCTTACCGGCAAGGTCGCGCTGGAACTCGCCGCCCTGATGCAGAGCGGCGATACCCTGATCGACGGCGGCAATTCGAACTACCGTGATGCCATCGATCTGGCGGCACAGCTTGAACCGCGGGGCATCGATCTGGTCGACGCCGGTACCAGCGGCGGTGTCTGGGGGCTGGAGCGCGGCTATTGCCTGATGATCGGCGGACCGGACCGGGCGGTGCAAAGGCTTGACCCGATCTTCGCCACGCTCGCTCCGGGACCGGCTGGGCCGGCCGATCCGGCGCTGGGAACCGCCGGCGCGGGTTATCTGCACTGCGGCGGCAACGGCGCGGGCCACTTCGTCAAGATGGTCCACAACGGCATCGAATATGGCGTCATGGCTGCCTATGCCGAAGGGCTGAACATCCTGCAGGCAGCCGATACCGGCAAGCGCCCGCACGAAGTGGACGCCGAAACTGCGCCGCTGAGCGAACCGCAGTACTTCCAGTTCGATTTCGACCTGCCCGCCATCGCCGAGGTGTGGCGGCATTCCAGCGTCATCAGTTCCTGGCTGCTCGACCTGACCGCGCAGGCGCTGCGCTCTGACCCCGAACTGGCGGGCTTTGGCGGCAGGGTTTCCGATTCCGGCGAAGGCCGCTGGACGCTGAAGGCGGCCATCGACACGGGCGTGCCCGCTCCAGTCCTGTCCTCCGCCCTGTTCGACCGCTTCGCCTCACGCGGTCAGGCCGCGTTTTCCGAAAAAGTGCTGTCGGCAATGCGCTTTGCCTTTGGCGGACACCTGGAAAAGCCGAAGGGCTAACCGAAAGCACAAGTCAAGCCGTCAGCTTCTCCCCCGCCGCCTTGCGGGTGCGGGCGTAAAGCAGCGCGATGGCTCCGACGAATACCGCAATGCCCAGCGGAGCGGCGAAGGCGTTGTCCTTCAGCACCGCCAGCGCTTCGGGGCTGCCGGTGACCGCCGCGATGCCGGCAAAGGCAACCCCGAACAGGCTCTCGCCCACGATCAGCCCGGTCGCCGCCAGCACGCCCATGCGCTGGGCGAAGGCCGGATCGGGTGCGCGTTCGGCCCATTTTTCATAGAAATGCCCAACGATGGCCCCCAACGGGATCAGCGCGGTCAGCGCCATCGGCAGGTAGATGCCCATGCCCACCGCCAGCGGCGGCAGGCTGCCCTTGCCGCTCTTGCGCAGCACTTCGTCGATCAGGATCACCGCCGCGCCGATGGCTGCGCCGGTGCCGATCAGACCCCAGTCGAGGTTGCCGCCCAGCACGCCTTGCGCGATGGCCGAAATCAGCGCCGCCTGCGGGGCTGCCAGCGCGTTTTCGCCCGCGCCCGGCGCGCCCTGAAATCCGAATGTGCTGTTGAGCAGGCCCAGGATCGGCGGGATCACCAGCGCACCGAACACCACGCCCAGCACCAGCGCCACCTGCTGCCGCCACGGCGTCGCGCCAACCAGTTGCCCGGTCTTGAGGTCCTGCAGGTTGTCGTTCGAAATCGTCGCCACGCCGAAGACAATGGCGGTGACGAACAGCGCAAAGGCGACCAGCGCCTTGGTCTGCCCCGGATCGCTCGAATGGCCGAAGATCGCCGCCAGCAGCAGCGAGATGCCCAGCGCGGCAAGGATGCCGACCCCCGAAATCGGGCTGTTCGATGCGCCGATCAGCCCGGCCATATAGCCGCATACCGAGGCGATGACGATGCCGGCGACCAGGATGTAGAGCACGGTCAGCCCGATGGTCAGCCCCAGCGACTGCGCGACGGGTCCGCCAGCGGCAAAGGACACCAGCAGCGCAGCAATCGGCACCATGGCGGCAACGATCACCGCGCCGACCACGCCGATCGGCAAGTCACGCTCGGTCAGTTCAAGGGTATCCCCCTGCCCGGCCTTGCGCGTCCGCGCCGCCGCCAGCGCCCCGGCAATGCCGCGCATGATCGGGCCCAGCATCTTGAGCAGCGTCCACACCGCCGCCGTGCCGATGGTGCCCGCGCCGACGAAGCGGACCTTCTGGCGAAAAGTCTGCGACACGAAATCGGCCAGTTCGGTGCCGGCAGGCGGCCCCCCGGCGGTGAAATGCGGCAGCAGGAAAATCCAGCCGATCACGAGCCCGACCAGCATGGCCACGCCCACCGCCAGCCCGACCAGATGGCCAACGCCGATCAGCGCCAGACTGAACGAGGTGGAGAAACTCGTTGCCCCGCTGCCCAGCTTGACCACGGTCGCCGCTTCTTCGGCCACCAGCTTCATCTTGGCGAGGATGGCGTAGCCTGCCGACAGCACCGAACCGAAGACGATGGCCGCCAGCCCGCGCCGGTTCTCCTCATCGCCGCCCACGCCGGCGCCCACTTTCAGCACTTCGGCCGCTGCCACGCCTTCGGGATAGGGCAGGTCGGATCCGGTCACCAGGGCGCGGCGCAGCGGTACCGAATACATGACCCCCAGAATGCCGCCGACCGCGATCACCGCCACCGATTGCCAATAGGGGAAGCCCGTCCACCAGCCGATCATGATCAGGCCCGGCAGCACGAAGATGATCGCCGAGAGCGTTCCCGCTGCCGAGGCTATGGTCTGGACGATGTTGTTTTCCTGGATGGTCGAGCCGGAGAAGGCCTTGAGTACCGCCATCGAGATCACTGCCGCCGGGATCGAAGTGGCGAAAGTCAGCCCGATCTTGAGTCCGAGATAGACGTTTGCCGCTGTGAACAGCACCGTCAGCAAGGCCCCGAGCACAACGCCCCGGATCGTCAGTTCACGCATCGCGGCCCTTTCCGTACATCGTTCCAGTCCCCGTCCTGCCGCATGGAGCGCGTTGGCATGGAGCGAATTGCCCCCTGCCTTCAGGTCAGGATTTCAAGCGTGATGACACAGTTGCCGCGTGTAGGAAATGGGGGAATGGTATCGAACGAAACCGGTTGGGGAAAACTGCTGGTGCGCGATCAACGCCCGATCACCACATGCATCGCCAGTTCGGTAGTGGTCGTCTCGATCACGCGGTAGCCGAGTGCCGGCAGGTCCAGACCGGCGAACAGCGCCTCGCCCTGCCCCAGCAGCACCGGCGATACCGCCACGTGCAGTTCGTCGATGAGACCCGCCTGAAGATACTGCCGAACCGTCGCAACGCCGCCGCCGATCTTGACGTCCAGCGTCCCGGCTGCGGCGCGGGCGTGCTCGAGCGCGGCATGGATGCCCTCGGTGACGAAGTGGAACGTGGTGCCACCCTCCATTGTGATCGGCTCGCGAGGCGCGTGCGACAGGATGAACGTCGGGGCATGATAGGGCGGGTTGTCACCCCACCAGCCCTTCCAGTCCTGGTCCAGCCACGGCCCGCGCTCGGGAGTGAACATGTTGCGTCCCAGGATGAATGCACCGAACCCGTCCATCGAACGGTGGGCGAAGCTCTCATCCACCCCATCCGAGCCGCCCGGCGCACCGACCATGGTCTTGAACGTCTTCGTCCCGACGAACCAGCCGTGCAGCTCATTGCCGCGCCTTCCCAGCGGAGCCTCAAGACTTTGCTCCGGCCCGGCACCGTATCCGTCGAGCGAGATCGAAAATCCTGCAACCCTGACCTGTCCCATCCGGACCTCCTGTGATGGCGGCATGCACCGCGCGGCTATTCCTGCTCGGCTGCCGCTTCTGCTTGCGCCGCAGCAATCGCTTCGTGCAGCGCCTTGACGTTCGCGGCTTCGTCACCGTTCCACACCGCGCCTGATACGGCAAGGAAGTCGGCCCCGGCCTTGACCAGCGGCGCACAATTGTCCGGGGTGATGCCACCGATGGCCACGCAGGGAATTTCCATCAGCGCCTGCCACCATTCGAGCAGTTCGAGCTCCGGGGTATGCGTGGTTTCCTTGGTATTGCTGGGGTAGAAGGCCCCGAAAGCGACATAGTCCGCCCCCGCCTCGCCAGCGTCGAGCCCGCGATGGCGGCTGTCATGGCAGGTCACGCCAATCTGCGCCTCGCGTCCCAGTTCCTCGCGCGCGTCCTTCACCGCGCCATCGGTCTGGCCGAGGTGGACTCCGTCTGCCCCCAGCCGCTTGGCAAGGCTGACCGAATCGTTGACGATGAACGCCACATCCCGTTCCGCGCAGATCGCCTGCAAGGGCTCCGCCAACTTTGCGGCGGCGTGCTCGTCGATCCCTTTTACGCGGAACTGGAAGGCGGCAACCGGTGCGGCATCGAGCGCACGGGCGAGCCGGGCGGGGAAGTCTCCGCCGACGTCGAGCGGCGAAATGAGATAGATCTGGCAGGTGCTCATCCCCTGCCCCTAGCGCATGGACCTCGCCCTGCCGAGTCCCCGGCTGTCAGGCCGGTGCGAATGCTGCTATGCCCGTGCGATGAAGCGCTTAGTCCTGCCGGCTCTTGCCGTCCTGCTTGCCCCGCTGCTGCTCAGTGGCTGCATTGCCTACCACATCAAGGACGACGGCACCGACCGCGCCGAGATCGGCGAGACGGTGATCGTCGGCGGCCCCAAGGTCACCCCGCTGAAACTGCTGGAAGACAGCCGTTGCCCGCAGGGCGTGCAATGCGTCTGGGCCGGTCAGGTGCGAATCGAAGTGCGCGTGGACCTCGGTTCGCGCAGCGAAACCCGCGAACTGACGCTGGGCAAGGGCGAGCAGGTTGCCGACGGCACGCTGACCCTGGTCGAAGTCATGCCCGAGAAGCGCAAGGACACCACCTTCTATCCCGAAGACTACCGCTTCGGATTCCGGTTTGCTGGCGGGCTGTAGCGCGGCCTGGTTGCGCGTGAGCCTCGACAGACTCAGCGCCTGAGCGAGTCGTAAGTCAGCACCCGCTCAGGCTGAGCCTTTCGAAGCCCACGCACCAAGCCTCGCCGACAAAAACGCCGGACAGGTTGCCCTGCCCGGCGCATTCTCTCGCTGTTCAGGCGAAAATCAGGCGGCGACCTTCTGGGTCGAACCCTTGTAGATGTCATCGATCGCCCCGCCGAGCGATGCGTCGAACTCCGCATCGGTCATCTGCGCGCGCAGGTCTTCGAGCAGCGCGCGGCTGAAGCTGGCGATGATGCCGCGGTTCTTGCTCAACTCGACGCAGGCCTCGGGGCGCTTGTAGCCGCCCGACAGCGCGACGACGCGCAGCACCCTGGGGTGGTCAACCAGCGGACCGAACAGGCCGGACTGCACCGGCAGCGACAGCTTGAGCATGACCTGCTGGCCTTCGGGCAGCGCGTCCAGTTCCTTCAGGATTTCCTCAAGCAGGATCGCGTCGCATTCGGCGCGGGTTTCGCTCTTGATGTTCACTTCGGGCTCGATCATCGGCATCATGCCGTGGCTGAGCACCTGCTGGCCGACTTCGAACTGCTGCCGGACCACGGCGGCGATGCCTGCGCGGTTGGCCGAGTTGATTACCGAACGCTCCTTCGTGCCATAGACGCCCAGCGCCTTGGCCTTGACCAGCAGTGCATCAAGCTCCGGCATCGGCTTCATCAGCTGGACGCCGTTGACTTCGTCTTCCAGACCCTTGTCGATCTTGATGAACGGCACCACGCCCTTGGCGATCAGCGCTGACGGGGTCGGCTGGCCGTTGACGGTGCCGTCCATGGTGCGCTCGAACAGGATCGCGCCGATGACCTTCGCGCCGGTGAAGGCGGGCGAAGAGATGATGCGGGCGCGCATCTGGTGGATCAGGCCGAACATTTCCTCTTCGGTGTTCCATGCGCCAGCCTCGACGCCGTAACCGGCCAGCGCCTTCGGCGTGGAACCGCCCGACTGGTCAAGCGCAGCGATGAAACCGTTACCCTGGGCCATCTTGGCGGTCATTTCGGCAGTGTTCATGGGTCCGTCCCTGTTTTCGCGAATCTGGTTCTGCATACGTATGTAGCGCGAGGCGCATAGCGACGATGCGCGAGCAGCGCAACCTCGTCAGGGTTAACAGTGGAACTAGATTTCCAGCGCCTTCACACCCGGCAGTTCCTTGCCTTCCATCCATTCCAGGAAGGCACCGCCGGCGGTGGAAATATACGTGAAATCGCTCGCCGCCCCTGCGTGGTTGAGCGCCGCAACGGTATCGCCGCCACCGGCCACCGAAACCAGCGAACCTTCGCGGGTGAGCGCGGCGGCAGTGCGGGCCAGCGCGACGGTGGCCTTGTCAAACGGTTCGGTCTCAAACGCGCCGAGCGGTCCGTTCCACACCAGCGTGCGGCAGGTCTTGAGCACGTCGGCCAAGGCTTCCACCGCCGATGCGCCAACGTCGAGGATCATCTCGTCTGCAGCGACTTCGTGGACGTTGCATTCGCGCAAGCTGGGCGGATTGGCGGCGAATTCCTTCGAGACAACCACGTCATAGGGCAGATGGACGGTGCAGCCCGCCTTGTCGGCATTGTCCAGGATTTCCTCGGCGGTGGCGGCAAGGTCATGCTCGCACAGCGACTTGCCGACATCGATGCCGCCCGCGGCAAGGAAGGTGTTGGCCATGCCGCCGCCGATGATCAGGTGATCGACCTGCGTCACCAGATGCTTGAGCACGTCGAGCTTGGAGGAAACCTTGGCGCCGCCGACCACGGCGGCAACCGGTTTCACCGGGTTGCCCAGCGCCTTGTCGAGCGCGGTCAGTTCGGCTTCCATCGAGCGACCGGCATAGGCGGGCAGCACATGGGCCAGCCCCTCGGTCGTCGCATGGGCGCGGTGCGCGGCGGAGAAGGCATCGTTGACGTAGAAATCGCCATTGGCGGCGATGGCCTTGGCCAGTTCCGGATCGTTCGCTTCCTCACCCTTCCAGAAGCGGGTATTCTCGAGGATGGCCACGTCGCCATTGCCAAGGATGCCGACTGCCTGGGCGACCACCGGTCCGGCAATCTCGGGCACGAACATGACCTCGCGGCCCAGCACCTTCTGGACTTCGGCCACCACCATCGACAGCGACTGGGTGGAGACCCGCTCACCCTTGGGGCGACCGAAATGCGCCAGCAGCAGCACCTTTGCGCCCTTGTCGGCCAGTTCGACGATGGTCGGCACCGCCGCCCGCACGCGGGTATCGTCGGTCACGGCCCCGTCCTGCATCGGCAGGTTGAGGTCAACGCGGACAAGGGCAACCTTGCCGGTAACGTCACCGAGATCGTCGAGCGTGCGGAACCTGGTCATGTAATTCTCCTTCCTCCCCCTTGATGGGGGAGGGATACGGAGGCTTACCGGCAGAGCCGGTTAGCCGCAGTCGGGAGAGGGTGTGCTCTCCACCGGACACTGCGTCCAGCGGCGCATCACCCTCATCCAGCTTCGACTAGGCCGCCATGCGGCCAGTCTGCGCATCCTTCCCCCAGCAAGAGGGAAGGACAGTTCATCAAAGAAACTTCGCCATAGCGCCGGCCGTGTCGACCATGCGGTTGGAGAAGCCCCATTCGTTGTCATACCAGCTCAGCACGCGCACCAGCTTGCCGTCGATCACCGCAGTTTCGAGGCTGTCGATGGTCGAGCTGTGGGCATCGTGGTTATAGTCGATCGAGACCAGCGGCTCTTCGGAGAAGCCCAGCACGCCCTTCAGCGCACCTTCCGAAGCCGCCTTGAGCAGGCTGTTGACTTCGGCGACGGTGGTGTCGCGCTTCGGCTGGAAGGTCAGGTCGACCACCGAGACGTTGGGGGTCGGCACGCGAATCGCCGAACCATCGAGCTTGCCCTTCAGTTCGGGCAGCACCTCACCCACCGCGCGGGCCGCGCCGGTGGTGGTGGGGATCATCGACATCGCCGCCGCGCGCGAACGGCGCGGATCTTCGTGGATCTGGTCGAGGATCTTCTGGTCGTTGGTATAGGCGTGGATCGTGGTCATCAGTCCGCGCTCGATGCCGATGGCATCGTTCAGCACCTTGGCGAACGGCGCGAGGCAGTTGGTGGTGCACGATGCGTTCGAGACGATGGTGTGCTCGGCGGCGAGCTTGTCATGGTTGACGCCGAAGACGACGGTGAGGTCGACTTCCTTGGCCGGGGCCGAGATCAGCACGCGCTTCGCGCCGGCATCGATGTGCTTCTGGCCGCCCGCGCGGTTGGTGAAGAAGCCTGTGCATTCCAGCGCGATGTCGACGCCATTGGCCTTGTGCGGCAGGTTGGCGGGATCACGCTCAGCCGTCACGTGGATGCGCTTGCCGTTGATGATCAGATCATTGCCGTCCACTTCGACAGTGCCGGCGAAAGCGCCGTGGACCGAATCGCGCTTGAACAGCAGCGCATTGGCCTTGGCGTCGGCCAGATCATTGATCGAGACGAGTTCGAGGTCGTGGTCGGTCCGCTCGAGGATTGCGCGGGCGACGTTGCGCCCGATACGTCCGAAACCGTTGATCGCAACTTTGGTCGCCATGTCAAAACTCCCTGATATGGTCCTGATTAAATGTCGAAATGTTCCATGATCTTCGGCACGATTGCATCCGCAGTCATGCCGAAGTGGCGGTAGAGTTCCTCCGCAGGAGCCGAAGCGCCGAAGCTGTCGATGCCGATGGTAATGCCATTGGCGCCGACGTGGCGCTCCCAGCCGAGCGTGACACCCGCTTCGATCGAAACCTTGAGCACGCCCGCAGGCAGCAGGTCCGCATGGTAGCCGGCATCCTGCTGGGCAAACAGTTCCCAGCTCGGCATCGAGACGACATCGGCACCGACCCCCGCCGTTTCCAGCTGGGCGGCGCAGGCCATGGCGACTTCCACTTCCGAACCGGTGCCGATCAGCACCACCTGGCGGGCATGTTCTGCTGCCTTGAGGCGATAGGCCCCCTTGGCGCAGCGGTTGCCCGCGGCGTTCCAGTTGGCATCGCCCTCGCCGCGGAACTGCGGCAGGTTCTGGCGCGACAGGGCAAGCACCGAAGGCGTGCCGGTGCTTTGCAGCGCCAGCGCCCAGCACTCCGCCGTTTCAACCACGTCAGCCGGGCGGAACACGTTGAGATTGGGGATCATGCGCATCGACATGATGTGCTCGATCGGCTGATGGGTCGGCCCGTCCTCGCCCAGCCCGATCGAATCGTGGGTCAGGACATAGACAACCTGCGCATGCTGCAGCGCGGAGAGGCGGATGGCGTTGCGGCAATAGTCAGAGAACACCAGGAAGGTGCCGCCATAGGGCACCACGCCGCCGTGCAGTGCCATGCCGTTCATCGCCGCCGCCATGCCGAATTCGCGGATGCCGTAATAGACATAGCGACCGCCGAAATCCTGCGGCGAAAGCGGCGTGGTGGCCTTGGTCTTGGTCAGGTTCGAGCCAGTGAGGTCTGCCGAACCGCCGACCAGCTGCGGCAACTGCTCTGTAAGCAGCCCGAGCGCCATTTCCGATGCCTTGCGCGTGGCAACCTTCTGCGGATTGGCGACGAGCCCGGCAACATAGCTCTCCAGCGCCGGCGCGGCGAGCGGGGCAACGCTGGCGAAGCGGGCGGTGAAATCGCCTTTGAGGCTCGACCCTGCGAGACGCTTTTCCCACGCAGCATGGGCCTTTGCCCCCTTGGCCCCCAGCGAGCGCCAGTCGGCCAGAATGTCGGCGGGCACCTCGAACGGCGCGGCGGTCCAGCCGAGAAACGCGCGCGCCGCGGCAATCTCGTCTGCGCCCAGCGGCGCGCCGTGGACATTGTGGGTGCCTTGCTTGTTGGGCGCGCCCTTGCCGATCACTGTGCGGCAAGCGACCAGCGAGGGACGCTCGTCAGCCATGGCCGCCTTGATCGCGCGCGCGATGTCCGCCGGGTCGTGGCCGTCGCACGCCTCGGTGTGCCAGCCGGTGGCGGCATAGCGCGCGGCGATGTCCTCGTTGGTCGAAAGGCTGGTATCGCCGTCGATGGTGATATGGTTGTTATCCCACAGCACGATCAGCCGGCCGAGCCCGAGGTGGCCGGCCAGCCCGATCGCCTCATGGTTCACGCCTTCCATCAGGCAGCCGTCACCGGCGATGACCCAGGTGCGGTGATCGACCAGATCGTCGCCGAAGCCGGCATTGAGGTGGCGCTCGGCCAGCGCCATGCCCACGGCCATGGCCAGACCCTGCCCCAGCGGGCCGGTCGTGCATTCGGCACCGGCCAGGTGGGTGTTCTCGGGGTGGCCCGCGCAGGGGCTGCCCAGCTGGCGGAAGTTGCGGATGTCATCCATCGTCGGTGCGGCGTAGCCGGTGAGATGGAGCAGCGAATAGAGCAGCATCGAACCGTGCCCGGCGGAGAGCACGAACCGGTCGCGGTCCGGCCACTTCGGCGCGGCGGGATCGAATTTGAGAAACTGCGAATACAGCACCGTCGCCACGTCGGCCATGCCCATCGGCATCCCGGGATGGCCGCTGTTGGCGGCCTGCACGGCGTCCATCGACAGGGCGCGAATGGCATTGGCCATCGGGCCAAGGCGGGCGGTGTCGAGGGTCATCCGGAAGGCTCCCGCTAGTGGGCTGGAAAGGTCGATTCGATGCCGCTCCCTTTAGGGACAGGCCACGCCCCGTCAAGCGCGCGGGCCGCAAGGCGGATCGGCGCAACGGTGCAAAACTGGCGACAAAGCGCTGCCGGGGCCTTTGCCCTGCCGTCACATTTGGCTAAGCCCTGTGTCATGGAGGGTGATCGCACCGACAACGCCTTGCGCCGCATCGATGCGGCTCTTGCCCGGCTGGAAAGCGCGGCGAAGCAAACCCCCGCGCCTGCGAGCGATCCTTCCGCCGATGCCGAACTCGCCGCCCGGCATGAAGCGCTGCGCGCCACGGTTGCTCGCTCGCTCGCCCGGCTTGACCTGCTGATCGACGGGGAACAGGCATGAGCGACGTCACCCTGGCCATCGGCGGGCGCGACTACAAGGTGGCCTGCGCCGAGGGTGAGGAAGGCCACATCCTCAAGCTGGGCAAGGTGATCGACGGCAAGCTGGCCGCGATGGGCAATGCCAGCGTTCAGGGCGAAGCGCGCAGCCTGCTGTTTGCCGCGCTGCTGCTGGCCGATGAGGTCCACGAACTGCGCGGCAAGACCGCTGCCGCCCCCGCCGTTTCGCCCGACCGGCTGGAATCGATTGCGCTCCGGCTCGAAAATCTCGCCGTGTCCCTTGAGGGCGGGCACGCAAGCGCCTAGATAGGGCTTGACGGGTACTGCCCGGTGCGAACCGACAGAACATCCCTGAGGCTATAAGCAATCCTAATGGGGGCTGTCCCTGGCAGGACCACTATTTCGCATAGGGGTTCGGCACATATGGTTCCCACCTGACGTGAACGCGTCAGTGGATTTCCCCGGCAACGGCCCATGGTGGTCCCGTCACCCGTTCTCGCCGGCCCGCACGGGCTGGTGCCAATCGGAATCACGTCAATCACCAGTACCCGTTGGTGTCGAGCGGGACTTTGGTGATGGTTCATTCACAACCGGAAAGACCCCGATCAGGCCTGCATGGACGAAAAGAAGCAGTTGCGCAGCCGCCTGCGCCAGATCCGGCGCGAACACGTGGCCGCCTTGCCCGCCTCCACCCGCGCCCTGGTGCTGAAGCGCCCGCCCGCGCCGCTGGTTTCCTTGATCCCCGAAGGCATGACCGTCTCGCTCTACAACGCTATCGGCGATGAAGCCCCGACACTGGGCTGGGCGCGCTGGCTGCACGAGAACGGCCGCAGCCTTGCCCTGCCATGGTTTGCCGGTCGCGAAGCGCCGATGACCTTCCGCCGCTGGACCGATCCGTGGGACGATGACGCGCTCGAGCCCGATCCCTGGGGCGCAAGGCAGCCGGACGAGGCAGCCGAAGTGGTGGTCCCCGATGTCGCGGTGATCCCGCTGCTCGGCTTCACCGCGCGCGGTGAGCGGATCGGTCAGGGCGGCGGCCACTATGATCGCTGGCTGGCTGAGCACCCCGGCGTGCTGCGGATAGGCCTGGGCTGGGATTGCCAGCTGGTCGATAGCCTGCCGCTGGAACCGCACGATCTGCCGCTCGCCGCCGTCGTAACCCCTACCCGATTCTACGAAGGACAGACCTGATGCGCCGCGAACCCACATGGCGAATCCCCGCCGGCGTGCTGGCGCTGGTCGTGGTATTGCTGGTCTACGGCATGGCCATCGCCCGCTTTCTCGCTCCGCTGATGGCGGGCTGGCCAACGCTGTTGCAGCTGCCGGTCTATATCGTGCTGGGGCTGGTCTGGTTGCTGCCGCTGCGGCGTTTCCTGATCTGGATGGAGACCGGCCGCTGGGGCTGACGCCGCACCGCTGGATTCCGGACACAGAAAAGGCCGCCGAAGCGGCCTTCACCTTGCTGCCTGAGCAGCAAATCCCCCAAGGTGGCGCGAGTGACGGGGCTCGAACCCGCGACCTCCGGCGTGACAGGCCGGCACTCTAACCAACTGAGCTACACCCGCGTATTCCTTGGGAAGCGCCCCTTGGGGAGCCGCGCATCTAGGGCCGGTCGCCCAGCCTGTCAACCGCCTTGGCGGCAAGAAATTCAGTCAGGCCAGCGCAGCCGGAAATCGGCGGGATAGCGCTTGCGCGCCTGCTCCCGGCGCAGCTCTTCGGCGAAATCGAGCCGGTCGACCAGCGCATGAATATGCTGGCGATAGGCTTCGGCCTGGCGCGAAAACTCAGCCTCACCCAGCATGACCGGATTCGGCACCTTCATGTAGGGATCGGCCACAATCTGCGCGGCGATCCGCTTGGCCAGCTTGCTGCCATCGACGTGCTTGATCAGCACACCAAGATGCAGCGAGTGCCCCACCGCCGAACAGACGTGCCGCAGTCCCGATGGCAGGAACATCACGTCCCCGGCGTTCAGCACCAGTTCCTGCGTGACCTCGCTGGCCGCTACGGGCTGCGGCTGGTGAAGATCGAGCGGTTCGCCAAAAAAGGTCCAGTGCTTGGCACCTTCAAGCTGGACGATGAAGACATTCTCCTCGTCATAGTGCTCGTCATAGCCCGACTGGTTGCCGAACGAGGCTACCGAAACCACTTCGATCCGCTCCCCCAGCCATTCGCCCAAGGCCCGGGCAAAATTCCCGACCTTGGCGATGCGCCAGTCCACTTTGTTGAGCACCATGGTGATGCCCTGCCGCGCCAGTTGTTCAAGGCGGCGCAGATCGATCCGGCTGCCATCGGCCAATTGCATCAGCGCCTTGTCGATCATCGTCCGTCCGGCAGCCACCCGCAGTTCCGATTCGATGAAGCGACCATGCGCCAGCGCTTCCTGCAGATCGTCCAGTGACACCAGCGGTTCTTCCATACCGGCGAAAAGGCCGGGCTTCAGTTCCATCCTGCGTGCCCGCATCAGGTCCTCAAGATGGCCATCGCCAAAGGCCTGAAGGATTCGGCTGGCCGCTTCGCTGGGCCCGAAATTCGCGTGTCCGGTCATGGTGCCTCTATGCCGCGCACTGGCCGCCTGGGGAAGCCGGGCCGAACACCCGCCCGAAACAGGCACCCGCGCAAGCGTATCCGGAAGCCGGCATTAACCATTCTTTCGCGCCTTCCTGCGACAACCATGACCGGAAATTCGCAACGGGGGCATTCCGACGTGACACTTCGCCGCACCGCCGCAATCGCGGCCATGGGCATTTCGCTGGGCCTCGCCATGCCCGCGCTCGCCGCGCCAGCGGTGACGCTGGACAGCGCAGTATTCGTCGAGCGGACACAGAACCGCGACGGCAATCTTGTCCGCAGCCTTGAAACGGCCAGCCGCTTCAATCGCGGCGACCGGGTGGTGACCGTGGTGACCTGGTACCGGCTGGGCGGTTCGGGCGGTTTCACCGTCACCAATCCGCTGCCACGCGGTGTCGCCTGGCAGCGCAGCGCCGAAGATGACGAGGAAGTCTCGGTCGATGGCGGCCGCAGCTGGGGTCGGATCGGCTCGCTGCGTCTGGGCGACCGCCTGGCAACGCCCGAGGACGTCACCCATGTTCGCTGGCACGTTCCCGCTGATCGCGCTGCCGATGGCCGGGGCCGCATCGCCTATTCCGCCATCGTGCGCTGACTGCCGGGCCTTAGCAGCCCTCGTACTTCCAGTTCCGCTTTTTACCCTCGCCGATCCATTCGGCGGCCTGGGCGATGCGCTTGGCCCGGGTTTCGGGGCGCTTGGCCTCGACAATCCATTCGAGGTATTCGCGCTGCTGCGACGGGCTGAAGCCATCGAATATGGCGCGCGGGGCTGCCGCCAGTGCTGCGGCGAAATCGTCCGGCATGGCTATCTCAGCCTTTGCCGGACGCGGCGCGGTCCTTGGCTTGAGCGCGGTGCCCGCCGATTCGATCCGCCCTGCGGCAGCAAGAAGCTTTGCCTTGAGATCGGCTTCGGGCGGCAGGTCTGACAGCTGCGTGATCTTGCCGAATTGCCCCATGGCATCGCCCTGCCGGCCATCGCCGTGGATCATGAAGGTGCAATGCGCCTTGAATGCCGCCATGCCGGCCAGGTTCTTGCCGTTCAGCACATAATGCGGCATCCCCCATTTCATGTCCTCGTCCAGCCCGGCGATGGTGCCGTGGACCAGTTCGCGCAGGTGCTCCAGAATCGGCCGGGCGAATGGTCCGGCCTTGGCGATATAGGCGTCGATCCGGGCATCGCGGGACATCATCGGCATCCTCCCAATTTCGTCCTGTTTCGAATTCAACCAACCGCCCCCGCTCGTGTCGAGCGGCGGTTGGCCACGCTTCGAACCAGGCTCCTCCTGCCCTACCCCGCCAGCAGCAACACCGGCGTTTCAAGCAGTTCCTTTACCGCGCGAACAAAGCTTGCCGCATCCCAGCCGTCAACCACGCGGTGATCGCAACTGATCGAGATGTTCATCGTCTTGCGCTTTTCAATGCGTTCGCCGCCCATCCCGTCGGGCACGAACATCGGGCGCTCGACGATCCGGTTGGGGCCGATGATCGCCACTTCGGGCCGGTTGATAACCGGCGTGTGGGCCACCCCGCCCAGCGGGCCGAGCGAAGTGACGGTAAGGGTAGAGCCCGAAAGCTCGTCCACGCGCGCCGTGCCGCCGCGCGCCGCTTCGGCCAGCCGGACAATCTCGGCGGCCAGCTGCCACAGGTTGCGATCCTGCGCATCGCGGATCACCGGCACCATCAAGCCGCCGGGGGTCTGCGTCGCCACGCCGAGATGGACCGAGCCGAAACGAGTCACCACACCCGCCTCATCGTCATATCGGGCATTAATCATCGGGAACTTAGGCACCGCCTTGCACAACGCGGCAATGAACAGCGGCAGCATGGTCAACTTGGCCTTGTCGCCGCGATGGGCGTTGAGCTGGGCACGCATCGCTTCGAGCGCGGTAACGTCGCATTCCTCGACATAGGAGAAGTGCGGGATGTGCCGTTTGGACGCAGCCATGTTCTCGGCAATGCGGCGGCGCAGGCCGATCACCCTCACCTGCTCGTCCTGCCCGCGCCTGGCTGCCGGAGCATAACCCGATGCCGCGTTGTAGGCGAGGAACTGGTCCAGATCGGCGTGGCGGATGCGGCCTTCCTCGGAAGGGCGGACCTGCGCCAGGTCTATCCCCAGTTCCTTCGCCCGGGCACGAACGGCGGGGCTGGCGAGGACCTTGGCAGTATGATGACTTGCGGTTGGGACGGGTTGGGCGGGTGTCGGAGCCGGGCCTTCGACAGGCTCAGGCTGAGCGGGCTTTGGTGCTGGCGCAGACGGCGACGGTAGCGGTTCGGGCGCGGACATGACCGGCTGCTCAACAACCTCCGTTCGTCCTGCGCCTGCCGAAGGCCCCGCGTTGCCGTCTGACTCGACCTCCCCTTCCCCGTCAGCCTCGATCACTACCAGCATCGAACCGATGGCGATCCGGTCGCCCGGTTCGCCCGCCAGTTCGAGCACGGTGCCCGAAACCGGGCTTTCCATCTCGACCGTGGCCTTGTCGGTCATCACGTCAGCCAGGCGACCGTCTTCCTCGATCCGGTCACCCGGCTTGACGTGCCAGGCGACGATCTCGGCCTCGGCAATGCCTTCGCCGATGTCGGGCAGGCGAAAAGTGAACTTACCCATGGAGCGTCATGCCTTCATCAACCGGTCCAGCGCCTCGCCGATGCGGACAGGACCAGGGAAATATGCCCATTCAAGGCTGTGCGGATAGGGGGTATCGAAACCAGTCACCCGTTCGATCGGTGCTTCGAGGTGGTAGAAGCAGCGCTCCTGTACCAGCGCCGAAAGCTCCGCGCCGAAGCCGCAAGTGCGGGTGGCTTCGTGGACGATCAGGCATCTGCCGGTCTTTTCCACCGACTTTTCCACCGTCTCGATGTCCAGCGGCACCAGCGTGCGCAGGTCGATGATGTCGGCATCGACGCCCTTCTCGCGGCAGACCGCCTCGGCAACGTGGATCATCGTGCCATAGGCCAGCACGGTCAGCGCCTGGCCCTCTCGCACCACGCGCGCCTTGCCGAGCGGAATGGAATAGTATCCCTCGGGCACGGCGCTGTCCGGGTGGCGGTTCCACGGCTCTACCGGCTTGTCGTAATAGCCGTTGAACGGGCCGTTGTAGATGCGCTTCGGTTCGAAGAAGATCACCGGATCGTCATCCTCGATCGCTGCGATCAGCAGGCCCTTGGCATCGTGCGGAGTGCTGGGGATCACCGTCTTGATCCCCGCGACGTGGGTAAACAGCGCCTCCGGGCTCTGGCTGTGGGTCTGCCCGCCAAAGATGCCGCCGCCGAAGGGGGATCGCACGGTGATCGGCGCGGTGAACTCCCCGGCGGACCGATAGCGCAGCCGCGCCGCTTCCGAGATCAGCTGGTCCAGCCCCGGATAAATGTAGTCGGCAAACTGGATTTCCGGCACCGGACGCAGCCCATAGGCCGCCATGCCCACCGCCGCGCCGATGATGCCGCATTCGTTGATCGGTGAATCGAACACCCGGTGCTTGCCGAATTTCGCCTGCAACCCGGCAGTGGCGCGAAACACACCGCCAAAATAGCCGACATCCTCGCCAAAGATCACCACATCGGGATCGCGCGCCATCATCGTGGTGAGCGCATCGTTGATCGCTTCGATCATGTTGAGCCGGCGGCTGGGAGCATCGTGGAGCGACACGGGGGATTCTTCCTGGGTCATCGTCTAGCCCCCTCCTCTTTAGAGGAGCGGGTCGGGGGTGGTGGCACGGCGCAAAACGGCGTACGTGGGGCGAAGCACCACCCCGCTGCGACTAGGTCCTGCTGCGCAAGACCAAGTCTCGCTGCTCTTCCTCTGAAAAGGAGGGGGGAACGGGCACCTGCGCTGTGTTTCACGCCCATCACTCCTTCCAGTCCGGCCATTTTATCCGCCGCTCGCGCATGGCCTGCTCGCTCTGTTCGCGCAGGTTCCAGGGCAGTTCCTCGAACACGTCCTCGAACATGGTGTGGAACGGATGGTGCAGGCCATGGCCCAGCGTGCCGTTCTTTTCGGCTTCCTTCGTCGCCGCCTTGACCTCGTCGACCAGTTCGCGGTCCATCGCCTCGTGCGCCTCGACCGACCATTCGCCCAGCGCAACCAGGTGGCGCTTCAGCCGCATGATCGGATCGCCCAGCGGCCATTCCTCGCGCTCCTGCGCCGAGCGGTAGGCGGCGGGGTCATCCGAAGTGGAATGGCCCTCAGCGCGGTAGGTGAAGTGTTCGATCAGCGTTGGCCCGGCATTGGCGCGGGCGCGGTTGGCGGCCCACTGCGCTGCGGCATAGACCGCCAGCACATCGTTGCCATCCACGCGCAGCCCGGCGATGCCATGCCCCACCGCGCGCGCGGCAAAGGTCGCGCGTTCCGATCCGGCAAAGCCGGAGAAGCTCGAAATCGCCCACTGGTTGTTGACCACGTTGAGCACGACGGGCGCGTTGTAGACGGCGGCGAAAGTCATGGCCGCGTGGAAATCGCCCTCGGCGCTCGACCCTTCGCCGATCCAGCCCGAGGCGATGCGGCTGTCGCCCTTGATCGCCGAAGCCATGGCCCAGCCCACCGCTTGCGGCATCTGGGTGGCGAGATTGCCCGAGATGGTGAAGAAGTTGAAGTCGCGTGCCGAATACATGATCGGCAGCTGCCGGCCCTTCAGCCGGTCGGCGCGGTTCGAATAGATCTGGTTGATCATATCGACCAGCGGATAGCCGCGCGCGATCAGGATGCCCTGCTGGCGATAGCTGGGGAACACCATGTCATCGCGCGCGAGGGCGAAGGCCGAGCCGACCGAGGTCGCCTCTTCGCCGGTGCACTTCATGTAGAAGCTGGTCTTGCCCTGCCGCTGGCCGCGATACATCCGGTCGTCGAAGGCGCGGGTCAGCGCCATGGTGCGCAGCATCTGCCGCAGCGTTTCAGCGTCGAGCCGGGGGTCCCATGGCCCTACCGCGCGGTGATCCGCATCCAGCACGCGGATCAGGTCGTTGCACAGCGGATGCGTATCGGCGGCAGCGCAGCCCTCGTCCGGGCGCATCTGCTGGCCGGCGGCGGGGATCGGCAGGTGCGAATAATCGACTATGTCGCCGGGGCGAAAGCGCGGCTCGGGCACGTGCAGACTGAGCGGCGGCAGGTTGCCGCGCAAGGGTCCGGCATGGGTGGGCCGCTCGGTCATGGCGCTCTCTCCGACACCGGCGCGCGACTCACGCGGCCGATGCAAAATTATCCGTCGGCGTTATTTTATTTCAAACTGGTTTCATCGTCAACCAACTGCAGTCGCGCAGGAACTCATACCGCCACAGGAGCGGAAATATGGCCCTGCGGCGCATAATCGGCCACGACAAAATCCTCGATCCGGTAATCGAAAATCGTATCCGGCCGCCGCGTGATCGCCATGGTCGGCGCACCCGAGGGCGTGCGGGAAAGCTGGGCCTCCACAAGTTCCGCATGGTTGAGATAGAGGTGGGTATCACCGCCCATCCACACCAGCTCGCCCGGCTCCAGATCGCATTGCTGCGCCAGCATCCGGGTGAACAGCGCCGCGCCCCAAAGGTTGAACGGCAGACCCAGCGCCACGTCGCAGCTGCGCTGGTACAGCGCGCAGGATAAGCGGCCGTCCGCAACATGGAACTGATAGCTCTTGTGGCAGGGCGGCAGCGCCATCTGCTCGATCTCGGCAACGTTCCAGCCTTCGACGATGTGGCGGCGGCTGCCGGGATTGTCGCTCAGGCTTTCGACCACCTGCGCCACCTGGTTCACGCCCAGCGGCCACTTGCGGTAGAGGCCGCCCGCTACCGGCTCGTAGACTGGCCAGTCGACCCATTGCTTGCCATAGACCGGCCCGAGATCGCCCCAACGTTCGGCAAATTCACTGTCCTCGACGATCCGCTTCGAGAAATCGGCACGCGAAATATCCACCCCCATTTCGCGGCGATAACGGGCGAGCGGCCAGTCGGTCCAGATATCCACGCCTTGCGCGCACAGTGCACGGATGTTGGTGTCGCCGGTCAGGAACCAGAGGAATTCGCGCGTCGCGGTCTTCCAATAGACTCGCTTGGTGGAGAGCAGCGGCATGGCTCCGCCGGCAAGATCGAAGCGCAGCTGCGTCCCGAACACTGATCGCGTCCCCACGCCGGTGCGGTCCACCCGCTCATCGCCCTGCTCCCAGATGCGGCGCATCAGCGCGAGATACTGCCCTTCCCAATGGTCGGCGGCGGGAGAATCGGACGTGTTCGCGGAACGGGCCATGGCAGCGTGATAGACACGCGCCGAATTTCGCGAAAGCCCGCTTGCCACCCCGGCAAACGCTCTCTATAGGCGCGCTCCTGCCTCGGGCGGCTTCGGCTGCCCTTGAACGGTCGGGGAATAGCTCAGCCTGGTAGAGCACTGTCTTCGGGAGGCAGGGGCCGGAGGTTCGAATCCTCTTTCCCCGACCAATCAACTTCTCTGAAATCATGCGATTTTCCCCTTCTGGGGACCGGCAGCCGCAAGGCGCAGGTCCGGTGCTGTCCCGGTGTGAAGCGGTGAATACGCCCCCGGCGCGAGCGCTTCAATCTCGCTTATGATGCCGCTGGTGACCTCCAATGCGAGGCCAAGATTGGCGGGGTCAAACAGGGCGTAGAGGTCGCTGGTGCTGGCCTTGGCATGGCCCAGCATGATCTCACCCTGCCGCCAGCGTTCCTCACCGATGCGCTTGCGGGCGATCTGTGCGACCGAGCGGCGAACGAGTTTGGTTCCCGTCTCGCGGTCGCGCGGCAGGCCAAGAGCATCTTGCATCGCCTCGAACGCCTTGCGGATCGAAGCGGCGGGGATGAAGAATCCATTGGTCCCATCGAGCAGGCGGGCGAAGCGTTCCGGCACCGGCACGGCGGGGCGGTACTTCTTCGTCTGCGCCCTGCCCTTTTGGTTCAGCTGCAGGACCTTTGCCTGCAAAATCCACTGATCGCGCTCTGGCGCTGTCGAAATGTCGAGAACAGCATCAGGCCGCGCCCATGTCGCCACCGAGGCCTGCAGGAAGCGCAGGAGGTTGCGGCGGTGGAGTTTCTGCCTGCCGCGCATCTTGTCGCTCCACACCACGCCTGTCGGGGCCTGCGGGTCGATGCAGTACCGGAACATCGCGGCGAGCATTTCGATGCTGGCGCGGTAGGTAGGTGTTCGGCTGACGGCTGACGGCGGCAGGGCAGCGAACTTCGCGCGAAACGGCGTGTCGCCCCGATCATAAGCGAAGTTGATCGCGGCGGCGAGCGTGCTGACGCTGGCCTCGGTCGTGCCGGGCGCGCGGTCGCGGGACTTCTGGTTGACCGTACCCGTGATGACCGGCTGCTTGGCAGACCAGCGGCGAAACTCATCAATCAGGGTGGCGTCAAGATCTGAACAGGCCAGCCCGGTTCGGGTCGTCGCATCAAGGAAATCCAGAACGTGAGCCAAGCGCGGGCGGATGGACTCGAACGACGCCCGCTCCCGGCGCGCAATCAGGTAGTCCGAGATAGCCACGGTGACGAGGTGCGCCGTGCTGCCATCCATTGGTCGGCCACAGGCATGACAAACGGTAAGCCCGCGCTCGCGCTCAAGGTAGAGGGCGTCTAGCGCGTCCTCGGCGGGGCCGATCTCCGCTGTGCCCGTTGAGCGGCTTCGATTACGCCCGGCTGCATCGTCGTACCAGACGATCTGGATGAAGGGCGAGCGGAGGGTTCCATCCCGCTTTCGGTCCCAATCGAGCCTGTATTTCCCCCTGGAATAGAGCGGAGCGTCCTCTTGTGGCATTGGTCCCTCAGTGCTTTCGCGGCTTCAACGGCGATCAGTTCGCCGATTCCGATGGTATTGAGCAGGTCGAGGTCGCCGGCTTCAAGACGAAGCCCCTTCCCCTTGGCGGTCTGGTTCATCCAGTGCCGGGCGAGTGTAGCGAGGTCACTCATTGGCGCACCGGGTTATGTTGACGGTGCGCAGTCATTCCGGCCCCCCAAGCAATCCAGCGACTGCCGATGGCCTGCCGGTGCTGTACTCGATGGCGATCACCTCTTGCGCTCGCTCATAGACCGTGCGCCCATCCGAAAGGACGACATGGGCGAGGAACGCCTGTTCAATCGTCTCAATTCCGCTTTCGACGCTTTCAAGTTTGGCCGTGATGACCAACAACAGCGCCCGTCCCCGCTGGCGGCGAGCCTGATCGATGACGTTTTGCGGATCGATTGCACGGCCATTCCTCGAGCGCTTCGGCCCGGTGTATTCGGTGACCAAAGGCAAGCGAAATCGTATCATGCGGTCAGCAAGGGTGAATTGAATGGCGTAGAGGCCGACATCTTCGACCTGGCCGATTTGCTGCGCCCCAACCTTGCGAAGAAGGGTGATGACCTCGGAAATGGACCGGTCGAAGTTGACTGAGGTTTCTGCTGCGTATGCCATCAAAGCCCCCTCGCCTTGAGCGCTGCGGCGGCGAGGGCGAGCGCGGGGGTAGTGGCTTTGGCATATGCTTCGCCAAATCTGCCATACTCGCAGACTAACACAAACCAGCCTAACCCGGTCGTGTTGCTGATTGAAGTCCTCCACCCTTCCGGCACCAATGACATGGCAGCATCAAGGCTGGCGGTCCATTTCGGCGGACCGGCGCGCATAATGCCGTCGCCGGGGGCATAGTAGGCTATCACCTGCCCCACTTGGCGGCGCGTCCAACCAAGGGCTTCCGCAATCAGCCAGTCCAGTTCCCTGCTCGGCCCCTCGGCGGCTTCGATGCGTTCGGATAGGGTCATGGGCGGGGTTCCTTGAACATCGGGAGCGCTTTGATTTTCTCGGCGAACTGCACTTCCCATTCCGAAATCGGGTGTTCGTCGCTCATCAATTCGGATCGGATCAGGTCGATCAGTTCCGCGCCACAGTTGCAGCCATGGTCCGGGTTCTTCTCCGGGTCACATAGGTTGCAGGTGTGGCTATGGTTCGCGGCCCATGTCATGCGCGGATAGGTCTTTGTTGGCCAGCCGCCCTCTAGGGCGGCACGAAACTCTTCCAGAACCTTTTTGGCCTGTCCGCCGGGCCAATCATCAGGCTTGTGCATCAGGCTCACCCTTCACCCCCGTTCCCCGCGCGGATGGCGGACACCGGCTGAGCGTGTTGCTCGCCCGGCAGGTACTTGTAGCGATCAAGGCTGGCGATGAACCGGAGCGCCATGGCGGCAGTCTGGATCGCTTCCATGCGAACCTGTGCCTTGCCGCTCTTGTGCGGTTCGTAGACCGCTTGCAGCACCGCCTTAGACAGTTCGCCGAACTCCTCGCCAAGCACCCCGTTCGCATGGAGGGGGTCGGTAGGCCAGAGCGGGAACTTGGCGACGGCGCGGTCAACCTCTTCCAACGTGATGCCCAGCGGCGAGTTGACGATGATCGCCTCGTCTCGCCCCTCCGCCCTCGCCTTTTCGATCAGGGCGGCGATGGTGGAGGAATCGTACAGGGCGGTTTCTGTCCAGCCCAAATCCAAGGTATAGAGATCGCCGCAGGGGGCCTGTTCCAGGATCCTTTGTGCGGTACGCTGATGCTCATATACCCACCCTGATGGCTTGATCGCCAGCGCTTCCACCGCGTCCGCTTCCGGCGCGAACAGGGCTTGATGCTCCGGAGTGGGTGAGAGGGTGGCGGGGGTGTAGATCGGGCGGTACTCATAGCCGGGCAGGCGTTCAAAATTTCCTGTTGCTTCAGCCGCCGAGCATTGTTCCCACGGCGGACAAGCTCCCCAGTCCGGATATTTATGCCTCCGCTGCCAACCTGCCGGATTCCACTCCTGTATCACTTCAACCATGATGCTTGCTCCTGAGTGCTTCACCGAGAACCGCTTGCAATCCGGCGCGTTGTTTCTGTTCGGCGGGGGTTAAGGGCTGGCACCAATCGCAGCGCCGGGTGCAGAGACATGTGCCCTCGCCCTCGTCGTAGGTGTCGCACTGCCAGTCCCACGAGCAGCCGTAGGTGAAGCCTTCGCCACCGCAGTTGGCGCATTCGGTAGCCAGTTCGTCGTAGTCGTCGATCAGGCAGTCGGCGCACGGCAGCGAAAGGCCGTGCGAGCCGCAGTCCTGCCGGTGAAGCGCGACCGTTCCGTGGCAACGCTGGCATGTACCGTCACTCGCCATCGGTCTTGCTCCTGAGGTAGTCACGCGCCGCGCGATACCAGTCCGGGTGCGAAGGCCGCGCTTGCGGACCACTCTCTCCGCCGGAAATCAGCCAGCGGATGAACTCCCATCCCGTCCAGTCCACCGGACCAAGCGCAGGCTCATAGCTGACGAAGTGCAGCGCGGCAGGGGTGGCGCGCAGATGCTCGCGCCGCCGATCAGCCTCGGTCTGGTTCTCGACCGTCGTGCCGATCCAGAAGTTCGCGGTTCCGTCCGCCCATTCGATTTTGGTGGTGTCAGCCATTACGCAAGTTCCTCGATGTCTTCTGCACACTCGCGGCAGGTGTCGCCGTTCATGTCCTCGGGCAGGAAAGCACCGCCACACGCTTCGCAGTGGCGCAGGCCGTCGAGCGGGTCGTTGGGTTCGTGTTCGTCCATGTCAGTTGTCCTCGCTCTTGCGCGGCAACTGGATCGGCATCGCCTGCCCGCTCGCCAGATTGATGAAAGCGCCGGCGTGGCTGATCGAACCTCGACCGAGCAGGTCAAACAGCAGCGCCAGCGCGTGACTGGCGACGACCCGGTTCACGAACAGCGATTGACGCTCGAGCGCTTCCGCCACCGAGCAGCTGGGCACGTCGTCCTCGGCTGCGCTTTCGTCGGCCAGCTCGGGGAAGTATTCGAGCACCGTGGGCAGGCGCACAGGCGCGTTCACGCCCACCCGCCGCGACATGGGCTCGCCGAGCAGGAACTGGCCATCCGTCGCGCGGTTGCCGAGGTCCAGCCAGTAGTTCGGCAGCGGCACGTAGTGGTCGGCCGCCAGAGACTTGTCTATCGCCGCACTGATCGCTCGGCGGGCGCTGGCCGTGTCAACGCAGGTGACGAGGACGTCGAAGCCCCGGACGTCAACCGCCCCCGGCGCGCGGCCATGCACCGCGGTCCAGTCCAGCCCGTGCGCGATGTTGATCCGCTCGACCAGCGTGCGCGCCTTGGAATTGCCCAGATCGCACCGATAGAACGGCTGGCGACCGAGGTTCGCCTCGCTCACCGTATCGTCGTCCACCACGGTCACGTCGAGGTATCGCGACGATATGGCCCGCAGCGCGGTATCGAGCGACGCAAGGCCCATGAGCATTTGCGCCCCGTTGCCGCCGCACCCGACCAGCAGCAGCTTGATCGCGCCGTCCTGGAGCTTGGCCGGGAGGTAATGACGTTCAGGCAGCATAAGCGGCCTCCGCGAACGGCAGGCGGGGCAGCGGGATGAACAGACCGCCAGCGCAGAGGCGGACCGCAAAGTCCGGGCCTTCGGGATAGCTGAGCCCTCCGACCACCACAGCGACCTTGGTGGCGTGCGCGTCATCCTCGTTGTCGGTGGCGCTGAAGAACGCCGGCATGGTCCCGTGGCTGTGCAGATCGCAGATTACATGACAGTCGGGCCCGGGCTGCGGCGTGCGGTAGACGAGGCGTGAGGGCGTGGCGGCTTCGATCTCTGGAAAGTCGATCGAGAACTCGCCGGTCCGCTCGTTCCAGAGAATGAACGCAGCAGCCTCGTTCGGCAGCGAGGCGCGGAAGTGGTCGAGGATTCGCACCAGCAATTCGCCGGGAATCAAGCCGCAAAGCAGGAGCGTCGCGTCGCTGCCAACCTCGCCGTAGGGGGCATGGCATTCCGGCCCTTCCGTGACGCGGTAGTCGAGCTTGAGCCACGGACGCCGCAGGATCAGCATCATGCCGTCAGATCCGACGATGAACCCATGTCCGGCGCGGCTGGCGCGCAGCGTGTCGATAGCGGGCGAGCGTCCCGAGGGCGGAACCGGGTAGCACGGCACCGCATCAAGCACGGCGGCGGCGGTGGGGTCTTCGGCGAGGATCATCAAACAGCCTTTGCGATAAGCTGCGCCACGGTGACCGGCGCGAGATTGGCCGGGCGATGCGGGACAGGATGGAAGGGCTTGAGGCGGGAAACCGGGAAGCGCCGCGCGCCGCGCGCCGCGAGGTCGTCCCACAGCCTGACCAGGCCGGTCTTGCCGGCGACGGTCTGGTCCTGCCCGGCGTTGGGATGGGTCGACCAGGAGTCGAACACGGCGCGCTCGTATTCCGCCATCGATGCGACCGAGAGTTTCTTGGGCTTGGCGATGTTGCCCCAGCAGAGCTTGCCGTCGACGAACACGTTGAGCACCGGCGAATGCAGAACCACCGTGTCAGCGCCGGGTCGTTCGCTCTTGGCGAGCGCGTAGACCCCGAGGCCCTTGCGCGTGGCGATGAACAGGTGCGCCGGGTACGGCACCGGGACGATGCAGCGCTTGGCGATGGCCTTGAGGTCCTTGAGCGGTCTCTCAAGATGGAAATAGGCCGGGCGGACCTGCTCGGGCACCCACCACGCCAGCACGTCGGGATGCGCGACCAGCACGTTGTCCGGCAGGATTTCCGGCGGCGCATTGCGCCCAAGCGCCTCGGTCCAGCGCCGCAGGTGCTGCCGGGTGAGCGGGGAGCCAGCAGCGATCACCGGGCCGCCGTCGCCGTGCTCGACCGCATGGATGCTCGCGAAGGCTGGTGCAATGTCGCCGCTGCGCCCTGACGTGCGATAGAGCAGGATCGCCGACTGCAGCGCAAGGCCGCCGGTGGTTGCTTCGAATTGGGTACTGACCGTCACGCGCGTTCTCCCGTCGGATCGATCAAGATCAGGTCCTGGGCAGCAGCGAGCAGCTCAGCGCCAAGGTGCAGCGAGGCGAACCAATGCGAGATCGCGCTCGCATTGGTCAGCGGGCACATGCCGGCGATGTCGAGGAAGCGCGTTTCCATGCCCCTCCAACCGACCTCGTCGAGCTCAGCGCCGAACTGATCGTTGGGTACCAGCGTCATCGGCGGCAGGGTGGCGCATTCCTCGTAGTCGGGCGCGTATTCGCAGGTCTCGTGGAAGTCGAAGTACCAGGCATTGGCCTCGTGCCCGAAAGCCTTGAGCGCATCATGGGCGGTGTGGAGCCGCTTGAGGCGAGCGCGCAGCGGCTTGGGCATGTTCTTGAGCGGCCCGGCGTTCTCCGCCAGCATGAAATCCGGGCGCTTGGCGGCGACGTGGCTGGGCAGGATCAGATCGTCGGAGTCGTAGCCATAGCCTTCGACCATGTTGCGGCGCGCGCGCTCGTCGTCGGTGTCCCCGTCCCAATAGTATTGGGCCAGCTCCTCGATCATCTCGCCGTAGCCGAACACCGGCAGCGCGATGGACAGCGTATCGCACAGCGCCTTGTAGGCCCGCGCGCGCCATTCGACCGGCGCGACCGACCCGCGCAACGTGTGCATCAGCACGTTGGTCTTTTCGATCCAGCCAAGGTCGATCTGGCCCATGCTGTCGCAGATGATCGCGATTGCCGGCGGCTTGTCATCGCCCTCGAGCACCACCACGCGCAGGTCGGCGAGGTCGAAGGTGCCGAATATGTCCTGCACCGCTTGGTCGAAGGCTTGCTCGATATGCGTGCGCGCGTCGACCCGGGTGAGGTGATCGGCTGCGGGCGCGTTCTCCGCGATCCAGCGCCCGATTGCCTTGTGGTGCGCTGCAAGAGGCGCGTCGAACCCTGCCGGGATTGCCGGGGATAGCGCGACCGCGCGGCCCGCCAGATCAGCCGAGGGGCGCGAGGGCGAGGCCAGCGGGAGACGCGAGCGGCTCGAACGGGTCGCTGGCGGCTGGCGGAAACGCCGCGAGGGTGTGCAGCGACCGGACGGCCTTGCTGCAATCTGGCAGGGTACTGTCGGGAGTGTCGCCATCATCGGTATCGATCCATTCGAGCAAGGTCTTGCGGGGCGGCGGCGGGACGGCGGTCATCAGCCCTTGGTGCCGACCGCGCGCCGGTACTCGGTCACCAGCACCCCGTTGGTGACGCCGGCGTCCACCATCTCGGCGTTGAGGATCGCGGGGTAGAGGGTCGCATGGTAGGCGCGCAGCGCGGCGGGATCGTTCGCCAGGTGCGGCGGAACCGGCAGGTCGATGCCGTCATAGCGATAGGTGCGGGTGAGTTCGGTAATCTGCATGGGTGCCTCCCGGCTTGTTGGTCGTGGGTATCGAGCGCCTCACCAGAGGCTGGCTGGCTCGCCGGGCTTGTCCGCAGCCTGAGCAGGCGCGGGTGTCGGAGCGGGAGCCGCCTTCTCCGCCGGCTTGGCGGCAGGCTTTGCCTTCGCCGCAGCAGTGGTCTTCGCGTGCTCGGCGGCGGCGTGCTGTTCGGCGAGTTGGTCGCCAAGCGCCTTGCGGGCCACGAACAGCTTCCCAAGCGCGCCCTGGGTGCCCTTGCCGAGTTCCTCGTCGATCTCGGTGGCGGTGGCAGTGATCGAGATCGGCCGCGCCTCACCAGCTTCGAGCGCGCGCTTCGAGCCATCGGCCTTGCGCGGGACAATGGTGAGGGTGACGGTATCATCCGGCCCGGCGACCAGATCGAAGCCGAGGGAGTAGCTGGCGAGCAGCGGCAACAGGTTGGTGACCAGCATCGGGGTCAGTCCTTTTCGGTAGCGGTTTCAGGGGTGGTGACGTCGCCGGGCACGCCGACCTTGCCGTCGAGCGTAATGCAACTCGGGAGCCGCCCGGCCCAATCGAAGCCGGTAACGTGCAGCAGGCCGGTGATCAGATCCGAGACCGGCACGGCGAGCAGCTTGGCGAAGGCCTTCTCGCCGGTGTGTTCGACGAGGCCGCATTCCTGCGCGACGAACTTGAGCTCGTCCTTGCTGAGCTGAGCGAGGAAGTCACCGTCAACACGCCAGCTGCTGCGCAGATCAACCTCAAATTCGTCGGCATAGCCTGCGACAGTGGCGAAATGGATCGGCTGGCCGCTGCGCACAGCCTGCTCGGCGATCAGGCAGATGCGCAAATGGTCGGCGCTGTCGGCGAAGGCGTCAGCCACTGCCTTGCGCCAGGCCTTCTCGCGCGTTTCCGCCATCTTGTCGGCCAGCCCTTGCACGGTGACCTTGGGCTTGGCTGGGGCCGATGCCTTGGTGGGGGCGCTCCCCTGCCCCGACCGTGGAGCAGGAGAGCTATCCGGGGTACTCGGGCGAGCGTCGCCCGGCACGGCCGCCGGGGTGTTCTCGCCACCCGCCTCTCCGGAATCAGATGGTGCTTCGGGTTGCGACGGCGCGGCGGCAACCTGAGCTTCGGCCCGCGCCTTCTCCGCAGTCTCGGTCTTGAGCGCGAAGCAAGCGCCGTTGGTGCAATGGCCATCATCGACATGCGTCTCGAACAATGCGCACTGCCGGGCCGAATTGTATCCGCACGATGCACATTCGGTCTTGTCGAAGGTCGCGGCGGCAAGGTTCTGCGTCATGCGCATCAGCAGCTCGCGCGTCTTGGCGACATCGATGTCGGCGGACAGAATGGTTTCGAGCGCCTTCTCCTGCTTGTCGGTAGGAACCGCAGCGAGCAGTTCGGCATGGCCGACCTTGATCCGCCGCTCGTCCAGCGCGGACTTCACCGCATCGGAAAGGCCGGCCAGCGCGAGACGTCGATCGAGCTTCGCGGTTGACCAACCGAGTCGCTTGGCAGCTTCGGCGCGGTCGTTCTGACAGGCAGCCAGAACACGAACTGCAGCGTCGGCCTGCTCCGTCTCCGAGGCGTCCTCGCGCACGTCGTTTTCGTCGATTGCCGCCTCAAGCGCTTCCTGGTCGGTCAGGTCGCGGACGATGACCGGAACCGAGCCGTCAGCGCCGAACGCATCCAGCGCGGCCCGATAGCGCCGCTCGCCGGCGACGATGGCGAAGCTGTCGGGCTCGGTGCCCGGGCGCAGCAGGATCGGTTGCAGCATCCCGCGCAGACGGAGCGAGTTGACCAGTTCGTCGTGCTTGGCCGGGCTGAAGAATCGCCGGGGATTGCCGCCCGGCTTGATCCGGGCAAGCGGCATGGTGGCGGCGGTGTCAGTCATATCGGCTCAAACTCCTTGATTTCGAAAGGATGCGGCTTGCGGCTGATGGTCCAGACGGTCGGCGGGCGACTTCCCGCCGC
>JAGWTB010000111.1 GCA_028869175.1 Sphingomonadales bacterium | reverse complement strand
TAGGCCGTAAACTCATAAACGGCACCATCGAGGTTTGAGGCAGAATGGCCCGGTGCAAGGAGAGAAGGCGCAGGAATATGTCGATATTTCAAGACTTCTCGACGCCGCACTGGGCCATTCTGGTCAAACCCCTGCGGGGCGTTCAAATGGCTTCCATCTCGGCCAAAGCCGCCCTTGGAAAGCATGTCCTGAGCATTGTCGAAGGAGCAACCAGCCTTCCCGGCGGGCGGCTTCGCCCGATATGTTCGCCATTTGGACGCCTCGATGGTGCCGTTTATGAGTTTACGGCCTAGATAGTATTCCCGGCCGCTCCGCTATAGGGGGCGGCCAGGCATTCCCGCGTTTCAGGCAGACACATGGCCCGCAAGCATCCCAGGCACGGCCCCTATGACGACATCGACCGTGAGGAGGAAACTCCGGCCATTGTGGAACCGTGCTGGCTATGCAGCCGGCCCACCGGCAAGACGATTGTCTGGCACCACCCCGTACCCAAAAGCCGGGGCGGACGCGATGTCGTGCCGATGCACCCGATCTGCCAGCAGACGCTGATCACCAATTTCACCAATTCCGAACTGCAACGCCACGGCATGGATGTCGAAGCGCTGCTGGCAACGCCTGCGATCCGCAAGTTCGTCGATTGGGTTGCGGGCAAGGACCCTGATTTCACCGCGCCACTGGCCCGCAAGCAGCGCTGATACCGACCTGACGATGGCACCCGCAAAAAAGCCGGAGGCCTTGCGGCCCCCGGCTCGTTTGATTTGCCGTGAGTGGACTCAGGCCAGCGCGGCCTTGAGGTCTTCGACCAGATCGGTGCGCTCCCACGGGAACAGATCGCCTTCCGCCTTGCGGCCGAAGTGGCCATAGGCAGCGGTCTTGCGGTAGATCGGCTTGTTGAGCCCCAGATGGGTGCGGATGCCGCGCGGGGTCAGGCCGCCGAGCTTGGCGATGCCCATCAGCGCGGCTTCGATCTTGTCGTCGCCCACGGTCCCGGTCTCATGCGTATCGACATAGAGCGACAGCGGCTTCGACACGCCGATGGCATAGGCCAGCTGGATCGTGCAGCGCGTGGCAAGGCCGGCGGCGACGATGTTCTTGGCGAGATAGCGGGTGATGTAGGCCGCCGACCGGTCAACCTTGGTCGGGTCCTTGCCGCTGAACGCGCCGCCGCCGTGCGGAGCCGCGCCGCCGTAGGTATCGACGATGATCTTGCGCCCGGTCAGGCCGGCGTCGCCGTCAGGCCCGCCGATCTCGAAGCTGCCGGTGGGGTTGATGTGGTATTCGGTCTCGCGCAGCAGCACCGGCGGGATCACGTCGGCGACCACCTTCTTCACATAGGCGTGCAGTTCGGCTTCCTTGGCACCCTCGTCATAGCCCGGCGCGTGCTGGGTCGAGACGACCACGGCGGTCGCGGCGACCGGCAGGCTGCCTTCGTAGCGCAGGGTCACCTGGCTCTTGGCATCGGGTTCGAGGAAGGGAGCCGCACCCGAATGACGGTCTGCGGCCATGCGTTCCAGGATCTTGTGGCTGTAGTACAGCGTCGCCGGCATCAGCTCGGGCGTTTCGTCGGTGGCGTAACCAAACATGATGCCCTGGTCGCCGGCGCCTTCATCCTTGTTGCTGCCGGCGTCCACGCCCTGCGCGATATGCGCCGACTGGCCATGCAGGCGATTGATGAATTCGAACTTTTCCCAGTGGAAGCCATCCTGCTCGTAGCCGATTTCCTTCACCGTGCGGCGCACCGTGGCTTCGATCTCGTCCTGGGCGCCGGGGGCCCATGCGCCGTTTTCGTAAACGCCCTTGCAGCGGATTTCGCCGGCAAGGACCACGAGCTGGGTGGTGGTGAGCGTTTCGCAGGCGATCCGCGCCTCGGAGTCCTTCGACAGGAACAGGTCGACGATGGCGTCGCTGATCTGGTCGGAAACCTTGTCCGGATGGCCTTCGGAAACGCTTTCGGAAGTGAAGAGATATTCGCTGCGCATGGTCTGTCGGTTCCTCGGTGAGCGGTTGCCCATATAAAGAAAGCTTTATGTCCGGGAAAGCGCTCTAGCTTCTGCGGAGGCGCATGGCAACCAGCGACAGGACAAGAAGAACTGTCGCCAGCCCAAGCGGAATCGCATTGCCTCCGCGCGCGAACGGGGTCGGCGCGGCGGGCGGCGGGATCAGCCCGTCGATGCGGGCAGCGACATGGCGCGGCACGAATTGCCGCACCACGCCGTGCGAATCGATCACCGCGCTGATCCCGGTGGTGGTGGCGCGCAGCACCGGCAGGCCTTCCTCGATCGCCCGCAGCCGCGCCTGGGCCAGGTGCTGCGGCGGGCCCCAACGGCCGAACCAGCCGTCGTTGGATGGGTTGAACAGGTAATCGGGCCGGTGGGCATGATCGACCACTTCGCCCGAAAAGACGATTTCGTAGCACACCTGCACCCCGGCCTTGCCCCATGGCCCGAGATCGAGCGTGCGCGGCCCCGGGCCGGGCCAGAAATCGATGTCCCCGGGCACGAAGCGCGACAGGCCGAGCGGGGTGAGCAGCGCGCGCATTGGCAGATATTCGCCGTAAGGCACCAGATGCGCCTTGGCATAGCTGGCGCGAATCTCTCCGGTATCATCCAGCGCCGTCACCGTGTTGCGCGCACCCGCAACGGCTCCGCCCCGCATCTCCAGATCGGTCGCGCCGGTCAGCAGCACCGAACCGGCGCCCACCACCCGGGCGATGCGGCGGCGCGCCAGCACCGGATCGGCGGCAAAGGTCGTCTGCTGGTAGAAATAGAGCGGATAGCCTGCGCGCAGATAGTCGGGCACGCCCGATTCGGGCCAGAACACCACCCGCCGTTCGCCCGCGCGCTGCGGCAGCGTCAGCCGCGCGGTCTTGACGAACTGTTTCTCGTATTCGGCGGGATTGTTGAGCACGTCCTGTCGGATGTCGGGCTGGACCAGCGTGAAGGGCATGTGCCCAGCCGCGGCCCGGGGCGTCGGCAACAGCATCGCCAGTCCCGGCAGGGCCAGAAGGCCCAGCGCCAAAGCGCCCCATGCCGCCCGCTGCGGACCCGGCTCCGCCGCGCGGGACAAGGCGGCGGAAAGCGCTGCGCCCAGTGCCGCGCAGAGGCCGGACAGTCCATAGGTGCCCAGCACCGCCGCCAGCGCGGCCAGTCCCGGATGGCCGTAAGGGCCCAGCAGGGCCACGCCCAGCGGGTTCCAGGCAAAACCGGTGAACAGCCAAGAGCGCAGCCATTCGGCCAGAATCCAGCTTGCTGCGAAGGCGGCGATGAAAACCGGCGGCCTGCGCCGCGCCACCAGCCACGCGCCCAGGGCCGCCGCTGCCGGGAACACCGCGAGGTAAAGCGCGAGCAGGAACACGGCGATCCAGCCCAGCCATGCGGGCATGTTGGCCTGAAAGGTGAAGGCGGTGGCAATCCAGCCGTTGCCGACGGTGAAATGACCGACGCCCCACAGCCAGCCTAGCCGCAGTGCTGTCTTGACCCGATCAGCGCGCACCACCAGCGCGACCAGCCCGGCCAGCCCCAGCAGGGTCAGCGGCCAGAGCATCAGCGGCTGGAAGCCCAGCGCCGCCATGCTGCCCAGCACCAGGGCGGCAGCGCCCGGATGCGCGATCAATCGTGCAGACAGGCGATCAGGCAGGCCTCCCCACGGGGGGGAGGCTGCATGGCTCAACCCACCGACTCCAGCGCCTCGCCGGTATCGTCGGCTGCGATCTTCCGCGGACGGCCGCGACCGCGCTTGGGTTTGTCTTCGCTGACGGCTTCGGCAGCGACGTCCGGCGCATCGTCGCGCACGGCGGAGATCGCCGGCGGGAGCGAAGCGGGATCGAGACCGGCAGGAGCGTCTTCGCCCTCGCCGCCGTCATCACGGCGCGGACGGCGATCCTCACGGCGCGGACGCAGCCCGCGGGTGCCGCGATTTTCACGGACGAAGGGGTTTTCGGGCGGCTCGAACGGGTTGGCGGCGTCCTCGCTGCCCTCCACTGCTTCAACCGGGGCCGGGGCCGCCTCGCGTTCCGGACGGCTGTCACGATCACGGCGGCGATTGTCGAACTGGCGTTCCTGACGTTCGGGCCGCTCGGCGCGCTCTGTCCGTTCGGGACGTTCGCCGCGATCCTGTCGATCGCCGCGCTCGGGACGCTCCGCCCGTTCGGGACGCTCCGCCCGCTCGGGCCGGTCCTGCCGTTCCTGACGCTCGGGCCGGCCATAGTTCTGCATGTCGGCATAGGGCGCATATTCGGCCTCGCCGCCGTACTCGCCCTGATCCTCACCCTCGTCGCGCGAGCCTTCGCCGCCTTCCTGCCAGCGATCATCGCGGCGCAGACGCTGCTCTTCCTGGCGCTGGCGCGTATCGGCGATCACGCGGAAATAGTGATCGGCAAACTGGAGGAAATACTCCTCCTGCACCCGGTCCCCGTTGAGATGGGCATCGTGCGCAAGCTTGCGATACTTCTCCAGCATCTGCGGCGCGTTGCCGCGCGCACGGCTGTCGATGCGGTTGATCTGCTGACCACCGCCACCCTGCCGATTGTTGTTGTTCCGACCGCGACGGCGGTTGTTGTTGTTGCCACGATTGTTATTGTTCAAGGGTAAGTTGTCCTTAAACCCATAGAGGACCGCAGGCTTTCAGGCCCGCTGGCCGGACGCACATCTGTCGCACGGGGGTGCCGTGGACCCGGCATTTGCGGTGGCGCATGGCGTTGAGCGACATGCCCGTTTGCAAATGCTGGAGCTGGGCCTGCCGGGCCGGGAAGCGAACATCCGGCGGCGGGCCTGTTGCTGCGCTTACCCCCCGCACCCGCTCTTGCCAAGCGGAATCTTGAGTTCCAGCGCCCGATCACGCCCACCAAGGTCGCGGTGGAGCGCTGCGGCAAGGCCAGCCGCGCCCGCCAGCGCCGAAACCGCCGCCGCCTGCCGGTAGCCGATCTCGACCAGGGCGACCCCGCCGGGGGTCAGCAGGCCGGGCAATTGCGGGATCAGCATGCGGTAGGCATCGAGTCCCTCGGCCCCGGCAAATAGTGCCCCCGCCGGCTCGTGCCCCCGCACGGAAGGGGCCAGCTCCGCCGCATCCTCGACATAGGGCGGGTTGGCCAGGATCAGGTCGAACGGTCCGCCCAGCGGCGCTGCCCAGCCGGACTGGTCCCAGTCCGCCGCCACCATCATGGCGCGCGCCGCCAGACCCAGCCGCGCGGCATTGTCCGCCGCCACGGCCAGCGCGGCGGGGGAACGGTCGATGCCGATGCCCTGCGCCTCTGGCAGCTGCGCCAGCACCGCCAGCAGCAATGCGCCCGAACCGGTACCGCAATCGAGCACCCGCAGCGCGCCGGGGCAGGCCGCCAGCGCCGCCTCGACCAGCACCTCGCTGTCGCCGCGCGGAATCAGCACGTCAGGGGTGACGCGCAACGGCAGGCCGAAGAATTCCTGCTGCCCGGTGATATGCGCCACCGGCGCGTGCCCCAGCCGCCGCTCGATCAGCGCGGCGAAGCTGTCCGGCACGGCATCGCGCATGTGCCGCAACAACAGATCAGACCGCGACACGCCCAGCGCATGGGCCATCAGCACCTCGGCATCGAGCCGGGGCGTGTCCGAAGTAGCGGCAAGCCTCTCCGCCGCCGCGCGCAGGGCGGTGTTGATGGTGGGGAACATCTAGCTCCCCCTCCTCTTCAGAGGAGGGGGTTGGGGGGTGGTGGCCCCACCCGCTTCCCAGCGATCAGGGGCAGCTTGCAGCCAGCCATGCATGGCGATCAGCACGCCTTCAAACTCCCGCATGACCTGCAAATTGGTGAACCGCAACACGTGAAGCCCGAACTGCCGGCGCATTGCGGCGTCGCGATGCGCATCGGCTGCCGCATCGTGGGTTTCGCCGTCGATTTCTATGACCAGAGCCTTGGCCGGACAGAGGAAATCGACAATCCGCTTGCCGATCACCGCCTGCCGACGAAACTTGAACCCGGCGAAGCGCCGATCACGCAGCGCCATCCACAGTCGCCGCTCTGGTTCGGTAGGATTGGCGCGCATTGCCGCAGCGCGTTTCAGCAGGACTTCACGCGTCGGGCCACCACCCCCAACCCCCTCCTCTGAAGAGGAGGGGGCTATGTCGCGCGCTTCGTCAGATCCACTCACTCCCCCAGCGCCGCCAGCCGCTTGGCCTGATCCTCTGCGGCCAGCGCATCGATCAGTTCGCCCAGGCCGCTGCCTTCGAGAATCTCGGGCAGACGGTGCAGCGTCAGGTTGATGCGGTGGTCGGTCACCCGGCCTTGCGGGAAGTTGTAGGTGCGGATGCGTTCCGAGCGGTCACCCGAGCCGACCATGGCCTTGCGCGCCTCGGCCTCGGCCCCGTGAGCTTCGGCGCGGCGCAGGTCGTAGATGCGCGTGCGCAGCACCTGCATCGCCTTGGCCTTGTTCTTGTGCTGGCTGCGCTGGTCCTGCTGGATCACCACCAGACCGGTGGGCAGGTGGGTGAGCCGCACGGCGGAATCGGTGGTGTTGACGTGCTGACCGCCCGCGCCGCTCGCCCGGTAGATGTCGATCTTGACGTCCTTGTCCTCGATCTGGACATCGACCTCGTCCGGTTCGGGCAGCACTGCCACGGTGGCGGCGGAAGTGTGGATGCGCCCGCCGCTTTCGGTGACCGGCACGCGCTGCACCCGGTGGACGCCGCTTTCGAACTTCAGCTTGGCGAACACGCCGTTGCCCTGGATGTTGGCGACCACCTCCTTGAAACCGCCGATGTCCGAGACGTTGGCGCTGATCAACTCGATACGCCAGCCCTGCTGCGCGGCATAGCCTTCGTACATGCGGTAGAGATCGGCGGCGAACAGCGCGGCCTCGTCGCCGCCGGTGCCGCCCCGGATTTCCAGCATGGCGGGCCGCGCATCGGCGGAATCGCGCGGCAGCATGGCGATGGCCAGGCGGCGCTCGGCCTCGGGGAGTTCGGCCCGGATGCGGGCGGTCTCTTCCTCCGCCAGCTCGCACATCTCGGGATCGTCGATGGCGGCAAGGCTGGCCAGCTCACCGCGCATGGCGACGACTTCGGCGGCGGCGTGGGCCACCGGCTCCAATTCGGCATAGTCACGGCTGGCGGCAACGAAGTCCGGCCCTTCGAGCGTGCCCGAGGCGAGGCGCGCCTCAAGTTCGGCGAAGCGGGCGGCGATCTGGGCGAGGCGGGTGTCGGAGACGGTCACAAGCCCCCCCCCTTCAGGGGAGGGGTTGGGGTGGGGAGCTGCCTGCCCGTGCTTGCACCTCCCCTGACAGGGGAGGTGCCCCGCAGGGGCGGAGGGGTGTCACCCCCTCGATGGCGCGACACCCCTCCGTCATCGCTGCGCGATGCCACCTCCCCTTCCAGGGGAGGAGC
>JAGWTB010000022.1 GCA_028869175.1 Sphingomonadales bacterium | reverse complement strand
GATCGAGTGGCGATCTCCTCTGCGCAGCCGCTCAGATCTGGTCGGGGGGTAACGTGGAACTTTGCCAGCCACACCTCCAATACCCAGCGCAGCGGCGAGGGCAGGCCAGCAGCATCGCCGAAATCGACCACGTGCAGCGAGCCGCCTGGCGCGAGTAGCGTGGCGGCGTGCTGCAGTGCGGCTCGCCAGTCCGGGATCATCGACAGCGAATAGGACAGCACGATCCGGTCGAACGCCGGTTGACCAAACAGCGCCTTGGCATCGAAGCAGGTGGCGTCCCCCAGCACCAGTTCGGCATTGTCGCCCAGCCGGGCGTTGGCGCTCCTGAGCATTTCGGCGGAGATATCCAGCCCATGCAGTGATACGCCGGGCCAGCGCCGGGCAATCAGGTCAAGATTGCGCCCGGTACCGCAGGCGATTTCCAGCACACGCATGCCGGCGGCCGCTTTGATCCCGTTGATCAGCGCATCGCGGCCGAACAGGAAGTATTTGCGCGTCGCATCATAGATGTGGCGCTGGCCGCGATAGACCGAATCCATCAGCGCGCTGTGGTCAATGCCGGATCCGGTCAGTCCGACGGTCACGGCTTGAGCACGTAAAGATGGACCCCGCCGTAGATTGACGAGCGGTCACCTTTGGTGAAGCGGGCGGAATCGGCCTCGGCATAGTCCCACCGTGACAGAATCGCTTCGGGCACGCGTCCGGGAAGCAGTGTGGGTTCAGCAGCGGTGCGAAACAGCACGCGCGCGCCGGGGCGGGCGGTTCGGGTGATTTCGCTCCACAGCGCGCCAAGCTGACCGTCATCCATCCAGTCCTGCGCGTCGAGCAGGATGTAGCGATCCTGGCTGGAGTCCGGCTGACCGGCGAGAAATTCCGTGAAGCTGGCGTGGCGCAGATCGATGCGGCTGGCACGATCACGCACCGTTTCGAACCATTGCGGCTGGAGATAGGGCGGCAAAGGCAGCCCGGGCTCACGCCCGTAGCCGCGCGAAAAAGCCTGCCAGGCGAAGTAGTTGTCATTGACCGGGAAATGCGCGGCCAGCTTTTCCAGCCGCTGGCGCAGCACGTCGGCCATGTGACTGTCGCCAGCCAGCGCATCATACTGGGCCGGTGGGATGCCAAGCCCGAACAGCGATGCCCGTTGCTCGGTCAGCCAACGGACGATGCGCTTGTCGAACACGGGTGCATATCGTTCCACGAAAATGCGCTGCTGTTCCTCCAGCGAAGTGGCCGAAAGCAATTCGCGCGGATCGAGGCCATTGAGCCGGGCGACGAAATGGGCGAGACCGATGAAGTTGCCCAGCAGACCGCGACGGTAGATTCCCTTGCGGAAGCCATGGATGCGCCGCCGCCCGGTCAGGTCACGCCCTTCCCAATAGCGCTGAGACGTCTCGTCGAGTACCGGACGCAGATAGCGCCGATAGGCCACGAGATTGGCGTGCAAATCGGCCTGCACGAAAAAGCGCCTGAAATACTCGTAGTCGGGCAGGTGCTGCGCCGCTGCGATCTTCAGCTTGCCCAGCGCGATGTGCGCGGTGTTGAGGTCCACCGCCGTGATGTGGGCAGGGTTGGCGGTGAGGTAGGACAAGGCGTTGCAACTGCCGCTGGCGATTGTCACGATCCGGCTGTCGGGCTGGATGCCGAGTGCCTGCATGTCGACTACCGGGTCTTCCCAGATCTGCGCGTAGACAAGGCCCTTGAATGCAAAGGCAAAGGCCTTGTCGAGTAGCCGGGAGGTGTGCGAGGCGTCTTCGCGGACGACGGCGCGCGCGATTTTTGTGGTAGCGGCGTTCGGCATGCACGGCCCCGTTCATTAAGGTTCGGGACCGCGCCTAGGTCGCTTCGGTTGCGGTCTTGTGACCGTTTTGCGAACCGGACTGTAACATTGCGATCATGGGCCAAGGATCGCCTTGGCAAAGGCCTGTGCATCGGTGTTGCCGCCCGAGAGGACAATGGCCGTGCGCCCGTCCAGCGCAACCTTGCCGGCCAGCGCTGCCGCCAGCGCGGCGGCACCGCCGGGTTCGACCACCAGATGCAGCCGCTCGAAGGCGAAGCGCTGTGCGGCGCGCACTTCCGCCGGGGTGACGACAAGGCCAAACCTTACCCTGCCTTTCAGCACCGCGAAGTTGATCGGGCGGGTCGATGGCGTCTGCAAGGCGTCGCAGGCGGTGGCCGGGGCGTCGCTGGCCACGGCGACAATTTCGCCCGCTGCCAGGCTGCGGCGGACGTCGTCCCAGCCTTCGGGCTCGACCGGCACGATCTCGGCATCGGGGCAGGCGAGCGACAGCCCGGCGGTCAAGCCGCCGCCGCCGCAGGGCGCGACGATGCGTGTCGGCGGTCCGTCGCAGCGACCGGCCATCTGCGCCGCCAGTTCCAGACCGATGGTGCCTTGCCCTTCGATTACCCAGGGATCGGCGAAGGCATGAACCAGCGTTGCGCCGCTGGCCGCGCAGAGCCTTGCCGCCACCGCGTCGCGGTCTTCGCCGCCGGGCCGGTCATAGAGCACCACCTCCGCGCCCAGCGCACGGGTGGCGTCCAGTTTGATCGCCGGCGCGTCCACCGGCATGACGATGGTCGCCCGGATGCCGAGACGCTTCGCTGCCCAGGCCACGCCCTGCGCGTGATTGCCGCTGGAAACGCCGACCACGCCCGCCTCGCGCTCCGCCCGCTTCAGCGCGGTCAGCCGGTGCCAGGCTCCGCGAATCTTGAAGGCACCGATGGGCTGGAGGCATTCGGCCTTGCACCACACCGTCTGCCCCATGATCTCCACCGGCAACAGCGGGGTGGGCGGCAGGATTTCCGCCAGTTTCGACATGGCCTCTGCCACGCCGAAAGCGGTGGGGGCTGGGGGATGTTGTGCTGTCATAAAGGCAGCCTATATGCACGCCTTTCCCTATGGAAGCCCGGTGGGATGAAGGAGTTACGGCAGTGAGCAAGGTTCTGGTGATCGGCGCAGGCGGCGTCAGCTCGGTGGCGGTACACAAGATGGCGATGAATCCCGCCATTTTCAGCGACATTCACCTCGCCAGTCGCACCCGGACCAAATGCGATGCCATCGCCGAATCGGTCAAGGCGCGCACCGGCGTGGACGTGGCGACCTACGCCATTGATGCCGAGGACGTGCCCGCGCTTTCCGCGCTGATCGAGGCGATCGGGCCGAAGCTCGTCGTCAACCTCGCGCTGCCTTATCAGGACCTCACCATCATGGAGGCCTGCCTCAACGCCGGCACCCATTACCTCGATACCGCGAACTACGAACCGAAGGACGTCGCGAAGTTCGAATACAAGTGGCAGTGGGACCTGCACGACCGCTTCCGCGAACGCGGCATCATGGCGCTGCTCGGCTCAGGCTTCGATCCGGGGGTGACCAGCGTCTTCGCGATGTGGCTGAAGAAGCACAAGCTCAAGACGATCCGCCAGCTCGACATCCTCGATTGCAACGGCGGCGATCATGGCCAGGCCTTCGCCACCAATTTCAACCCGGAAATCAACATCCGCGAAGTCACCGCCAATGCCCGCCATTGGGAGAACGGCCAGTTCGTCGAAACCCCGCCGCTGGCGAAGAAGGTGGCCTTCGACTTCGAGGCGGTCGGCCCGAAGAACATGTACATGATGTACCATGAGGAGCTGGAGAGCCTTGCCCGGTTCATCCCCGAACTGGAACGCGCACGGTTCTGGATGACCTTCGGCGACGCCTATATCAACCACCTGACCGTGCTGAAGAATGTCGGCATGATCGGCATCGAGCCGATTGAATATCAGGGCCAGCAGATCGTCCCGCTGCAGTTCCTCGCCGCCGTGCTGCCCAAGCCCGAAACGCTGGGGCCGACCACCAAGGGCAAGACCAACATCGGCGACATCGCCACCGGCGAGGCGCTCGACGGGTCGGGGGAAAAGACCTTCTACATCTACAACATCTGCGACCATGAAGACGCCTATGCCGAAACCGGCAACCAGGCGATCAGCTACACCACCGGCGTGCCGGCGATGATCGGCGCGGCCATGATGCTGACGGGTGCCTGGACGGGTGAGGGCGTGTTCAACATCGAGCAGATGGACCCCGATCCGTTCATGACCATGCTGAACGAGCATGGGCTGCCGTGGCAGGTGAAGGAACTGGACGGGCCGGTGGCGTTTTGAGGCAAACGATCCTCTCCAAATTTGCGAAGCACATTTGGGGAGGTGGCAGCGCAAAGCGCTGACGGAGGGGTGATTGCCGCGCAGAAAGACCCCGCGCAACACTGCAAGAGCGCGGCAACTCCGCCAGGAAATGTCGCTGCCGGAGGTTCTGCTGTGGAATCTGCTGCGAAGGGCCCCTGCTGGCATCGTGTTTCGACGCCAGGTCTCACTTGGCGAACATCTGATAGTGGATTTCTACTGCGCCAAGGCCAGGCTCTGCATAGAAATTGACGGTATTGCGCACGATTTGGGCGACAATCCGCAGCGCGATGAAGTACGGGATGCCACTCTCAGGGAATTGGGGCTCGACGTCGCGCGGATTGCGGCGGTCGATATTCTCAAATCGCCAGAGGATGTAGCCGCGGCTCTGGTGTTATATTGTCAGCACAGATAACCCCTCCGTCAGTCGCTGCGCGACTGCCACCTCCCCATTTGTGCTTTCGCAAAAATGGAGAGGATCGTGAAAGGTCGATGTCATAATGGAAACCAGAGCCGGCGATCCGGGTGCCTTTGCCCACTTCGATCTCAACCGCGTCGATAGCCCCGCCTTCGTGGTGGATGCCGCGAAGTTGCGCGCCAATCTTGCCATCCTTGCCGAGGTGCGCAACCGCGCGGGGATCAAGGTGCTGTCGGCGCTGAAGGCCTTTTCGATGTGGCAGGTCGCGCCCATCGTGGGGGAATACCTCGACGGTGTCTGCACATCGGGACTGTGGGAGGCGCGGCTGGCTGCCGAGCACTACGCGGGCGAGATTGCCACCTATTGTGCCGCATACAAGGCGGAAGACCTGCCCGAAATCTGCCGCCTTTCGGACCACGTGATCTTCAACTCGCCGGGCCAGATCAAGCGCTTCCGCGAAATTCTCGATGCGCAGGGCGGCGGGTTCGACATCGGCTTGCGGATCAATCCCATGCATGCCGAGGGCGAGGTGCCGCGCTATGACCCGTGCGCGCCGCATTCGCGTCTGGGCTTTCCGGTGAACCAGCTTACGGATGCCGATCTCGAAGGCGTGACCGGGTTGCATTTCCACACCCTGTGCGAACAGGACTTCGCCCCGCTCGAGCGCACGTGGGATGCGGTGTTTCCCCACATCGAGCGTTATCTGCCGCAGATCAGGTGGCTCAATTTCGGCGGTGGCCACCATACTACCCGCGCCGATTACCAGCGCGATGAACTGGTAGCCTTCCTCAAGCGTGTGCGCGAGCAGACCGGCTGCGAACTTTACCTGGAACCGGGTGAGGCCGTGGCGCTCGATGCGGGCATTCTGATCGGCACCGTGCTCGATACCCACTGGAACGGCATGCCGATCGCCATCACCGACATTTCCGCGACCTGCCACATGCCCGACGTGATCGAGGCACCCTATCGCCCGGCGATGCTGGGCGAGCGTGACGGCGATCCCGAGGCAATCGATGAGGGGCAGGGCGGTGCTGTCCGGCTGGGCGGGCCGTCGTGTCTCGCCGGTGACGTGATCGGCGACTACCGGCTGCCGGTGTCTTGCGAGCCGGGCCAGCGGTTCGCCTTCCTCGATCAGGCGCACTACTCGATGGTCAAGACCACCACATTCAACGGGGTGCCGCTTCCCTCGATCTGGCTGTGGGATAGTGCGAGTGATTCGCTCGAATGCGTCAAGCGCTTCGGCTGGGAGACCTTTCGCGACAGGCTGAGCTAGATTGCTGATTTGCGACAGCAATATAACATATGAAAATCAGCATGATACATGGTTAATATCAGGATCATTCGAGTTATTTCAATTTTGTGAAACCCTGCGGCCATTTTCACTTGCAGTTCACACAGGGGGGGGGGTATAGCGCTCCTCCGCTGCCCCATGGGGACTTCCAAACCGCAAGGCAGCTTCGTCCTGTGTGTTTTGGCCGAAAGGCCTATTGGGGGTCCCTTGAGTTGCACATCCATCCAGATGCATCGGCTGTAGTTCGCGCCCTTTCGCCCGACGAACCCGTTATCCTCAACCGTCCGCAGGCTGCTGCGCGCGCCGCTCGTTTCTTCGTTGAGAAGTTTCCGGGCAAGTCGCTCTATGCCGTGAAGGCGAATCCCTCGCCTGATCTGCTGGCGGCGCTGTGGGACGCTGGCGTGACGCATTATGACGTCGCTTCGATTGCCGAAGTGCGGCTGGTCCGCGCCGCGCTGCCCGAAGCGACCCTGTGCTTCATGCACCCGGTCAAGCCGGCCGGCGCGATTGCCGAGGCCTATGCGGTCCACGGCGTGCGCACCTTCAGCCTCGATAGCCAGGAAGAACTTGAGAAGATCGTCAAGGCCACCAACGGTGCCGAAGACCTCTCGCTCTGCGTGCGCCTGCGCGTGTCGTCCGAATATTCGGAGCTGAGCCTTGCCGCCAAGTTCGGCATCGATCTGGCCGACGCCGCGCCGCTGCTGCAGGCAACGCGCCAGGTGGCGGATTGCCTTGGCATCTGCTTCCACGTCGGCAGCCAGGCGATGACGCCCTTCGCCTATGTCCAGGCGCTGGAGCGCGTGCGTGCGGCGATCGTCGACGCGGCGGTTACCGTGGACATCGTCGATGTCGGCGGGGGCTTCCCGTCGATCTATCCCGGCATGGAACCGCCGCCGCTGGAGGACTACTTCGGTGCGATCCACCGTGCGGCGGAATCGCTGCCGGTGTCCTATTCGTCCGAGCTGTGGTGCGAACCGGGCCGGGCGCTTTGCGCCGAGTACAATTCGCTGGTGGTCAAGGTGGAACGCCGCCGCGGCAAGGAACTCTACATCAACGACGGTGCCTATGGCGCGTTGTTCGATGCCGCCCATGTCGGCTGGCGCTTTCCGGTGAAGCTGCTGCGCGATGGCGCGGCGGAAGACCTGGATGGCTTCAGCTTCTTCGGCCCGACCTGCGACGACATGGACTTCATGGAAGGCCCGTTCGAGATTCCCGCCGACGTCAAGGCGGGCGACTATCTCGAGATCGGCATGCTCGGAGCCTATGGCGCTGCCATGCGCACCGCGTTCAACGGCTTTGGCCAGGGCGCGGTGGTGGAAGTGTCGGACGAACCGATGGCGAGCCAGTATCGCGGTGACCGCCGCGATCCGCGCGTGTCGGACAACGTCGTCTCGCTGCGCTGATTGCGCCGCTGACCGAAACCAGGCGAAGGGGGCGGAATTTCCGCCCCCTTTTGCTTTGGTGGCGCATTTACCCGGTTCAGGCGTAGCCCGTTTCGAGGGCGATGATCGCCAGTTCGGTGCGGTTTTCGATGCCCAGCTTGTTGTAGATGTTATGCAGGTAGACCTTGATCGAGCCTTCGGTCATGCCCACCAGCTCGGCGATTTCCCGGTTGCGACGGCCGCGCGCAACTTCGAGCGCGATCTGGCGTTCACGCGCGGTCAGCGATGCCAGCGGTGAACTGCGCGGGCTCTCCAGCGCCAGCCGCTGCGCGCGTTCCTGCAGTTCTTCCGAGATGTAAGGCTGGCCGGCAACCACGGTCCGCACCGCCTCGACCAGCCGGGTCTCCGCGCCGTCCTTGAATACGATGCCATCGACCCCGGCCTTGACCGCGCCGAGCAGCGCCTCATCGGTCAGTTCGGCAGTCAGCAGGATCACCGGGCGTTGGTCATCCGCCTGGCGCATCGCTTCCAGCACGGCGATACCGTTGCGGCCTGGCATCCGGATGTCGAGAATGGCCACGTCGGGGGTATGCCGGGCGATGGCTGCCAGCGCGGCGTCGCCGTCGTCCGCCGTCGCCACCACGTCGATCCCCGCACCGCGCAGCACGGCCTCGACACCGGTGCGCATGAAGGGGTGGTCGTCGGCAATCAGCACTCTGGTCATGGCCGTCCCTTGATTGGCAGGTTGATCGCCAGCCGGGTATTGCCGGGCATCGAATCGATGGCAAGCGTGCCGGCAAGCGCCGTCACTCGTTCGGACAGCGAGCGCGGCAGCGGCGCATCGGCGGCAAATCCCTCGCCATCGTCCGCAATCACTGCCTGAAGGCCACCTTCCGTTGCATCGAGCGTCAGCGTGACGCGCCGGGCGTGGCCATGACGGACGGCATTCCCAACCGCCTCGCGGACGATCTGCTGCATGTCGTATAGCAGCAGCGCCGGAACCGGCAGGCTTTCCCGGTTGCTCTCCAGCACGGTTTCGATGCGCCATTGCTGGGCCAGCATGGCCAGCAGTTCGCGCAGGTCCGCCACCAGATTGCGATTGCCAGGCGAAAGTTCGCCGCGGCGCAACTGTTCGATCAGGCTGCGGACGTGCTGCTGCTCCGCCTTGAGGTCGCGGCTGACAGCGTCGATTTCCGGCAGCGGATCCTTGCCGGCGGACACCGCCGCACGCAATGCCTCCAACCGGAAACTCGCGCCGGCGAGCGACTGGGCCACGCTGTCATGCAGATCGCGCGCCAGGGTGCCGCGCAGCCGGTTGATGTCTGCATCGCGCGATACCTTGGCCATTTCGGTGCGGTCTATGCCTGCCGCCAGTTCGCGCCCCAGTGCAACGCCGCGTTCGACATCGTCGCGCGCCAGACCGGCAATGCCCGACAGCACGAGCTGGCCGCGCCCGGTCTCGCCCGGCAAGGGCACGCTGAGGCCTTCCTCCATGCCGAGGTACGCCGCCAGCCCGGCAGCATCGTTGCCGGTCCGCGCCTTGAGCAGGCCATCGCGGTCCAGCACCATTATGCGGGCCATGCGCGATCTGAACAGCATCGGTGGATTGTCCGCGGGCAGGTCCAGCATATCGGGCGCGACCTGTTCTTCGCGCGTGCCCAAGGTGCCGGCGGTCAGCATCAGCCAGCGCGGCTCATCGTCATGAGCCCAGGCCAGCGCCCCGCCGGTGGCACCGAAGGACTGCATTGCGCGATCGAGCGCCAACCGCAGGATGTTGTCGTCTATGTCGGTTACACTGAGCGGCGCTACGTCGAAACTGCGGCTGCGCAGGCCGAACCAGATCAGCAGCAGCGACATGACCGCCATGTAGATCACCCGCCGCGCCAGCCTGAGCTGGTTCACGTCAAGTCCCCGAGACGTCATGAAGAAACCGAGCGCAAGGTAGCCGGCGACAAGGATCGTCGCGGCCAGCAGGGTTACCCGCCAGTTCCAGCGGATCGTCGCGGTCAGCATCAGATAGGTGAAGAACGCCAGGAACGGGCTGACGAAATCGGTGCTGGGCGATTCGGTGTAGAACACCGCCACCAGGAACATGGCACCATCGAGCGCAAAGGTGGCCGGCGCGAGGCGGAAATCAAGCCACCAGTCACGCCATGCAATGGGCAGCAGGATCGCCGAAACGGTGATGTACAGCACCAGCATCGCCGATCCCAGATCGTCCTTGCGGGTCGGCTGATCGGGATCGAGCCAGAGAACGATGGTAAAGACCAGCACCATGACCAGCCGGCAAAGCGCGATGACCCGGCTTGAGCGGTTCTCGAACGGGTGGTTCGGGCCGTGTGCCATCGCGAAAGTCTCAGCCATTGGCCAGGAACCGCTCCATGGCAGCATTGACCGCGTCCGGGGCTTCCCAGGGCACGAAATGGCCGCAGTCGGGCACCGGCACGAGCGTCAGCGGATCGATGATCGCCGCCATGCCATCGAGGTTGCAGGGGGGCAGCGCTTCATCGTCGGTGGCCCAGATCACCAGGGTCGGAATGTGCAGCGGTGGCAGGGGCGGCGCACGCCAGTCTTCTGGCAGACCGAACGGGGCATCCATGGCCGGTACAACGATCGGGCTCGCGCGGTACCAGTTGAGCATGGCGAAAGCGGCGTCCCGATCCTGCCATCGCGCCAGCAGCGCGGCGCGTTCGCCGGGCTCCATCGCGGCGGCAGGGCGGTCCCAGGTGATCGCCTTGGCGAGCAGCCCGCCAAGGCCATGGTCGCGCACCAGCGCATCGTTGGCGGGATCGCGAAAGGCGCGCATATACTGGCTTGCCGCGCGCTGCACCGGATCGGTGTAGAGCAACTGCTGGAACAGGGCCGGATGCGGCGCATTGGCGATGATCGCCCGCTCGACCCGGCTGGCCTGACCGAGCAGGGCAACACCCCAGGCGATGGCTCCGCCCCAGTCGTGCCCGACGATGGTGAACCGGTCCACGCCCAGCGCATCGGCCAGCTGGAACACGTCGCTGATGAGCTTGTCCGGCGTATAGCTGGCAACATCCTGCGGCCTGGACGAGCCACCATAGCCGCGCTGATCGGGCGCGATGCAGCGGTAACGGTCAGAAAAGTGCGCGATCTGGTGCCGCCAGGTCCGGTGGCTTTCGGGAAAGCCGTGGAGGAACAGCAGCACCGGCGCGTTGCGCGGGCCGGTGTCGATCACATCCAGCGCGATGTTCCGGCCAAGTTCGACGCGGGTTAGAGGCCAGTCGGTCATGCGGTTTCCTTGACGATGCGGGTGACGAGATCGACGATCTGCACCGGATAGATCGCTTCGGCCCAGCCGCCGATCTCGCCGAGCGCGAACCAGCGATGATGGAGCATGATGGCGCGTTCCAGTTCGGTGTGGCCGCCGGTTTCGATTGTCGTGTGGGGCGTGCGCCAGTGGAAGAAGTGCTCTTCGGCCCTGACCGGCTCGCCGGAGAGCGAGAGGAAATCGTACTTCAGCACCAGGTCCAGCGGCACGGGATCGCCCTGGATACCGGTTTCCTCCAGCAGTTCGCGCCGGGCTGCATCGGCGAAGGATTCGCCCGGATCGCATTCGCCGCCGGGAGCGGTCCAGAACGGCGGGCGGCCTTCCGGGGTGAAGCGGAAGAGCAGCGTGCGGTCATCAGGCCCCAGCAGGATGACGCGCGCGGCGCGGCGGATGCGGCGCGGCGAGTCGCTCATTCGCCCGGGGCTCTGGCCTTGATCGCCAGCGCGTGGACTCGCTGACCGGGAATGTCGCCCAGCGCGCGGAGCACCAAGCGCTGGCGTTCCAGTCGCGAGACGCCGGCGAAGGCGGCAGCTTCAATTTCCACGGTAAAGTGCGATTCGCCGCTGCCGTCGTGGCCGGCGTGGCCATGATGGCTGGCACTGTCATTGATAACGGCCAGACTTTCCGGCGCGAAGGCGGCGGTGAGCAGGTGTTCGATTTCGTGGGCGATGGGTCCGGTCATGTCTTCCCTTCTAGCCTATCCATCGCCACATGGGCCAGATGCGTCACGACAGGTTTCATGGCAGAATGGCGAACGGCCAGCGCGGTTGCGAAGCGCCGCACTGCGAGCAGCCGGGCGAATTCCGCGCGCCGGGGGGCAGGAAGTCGGGCTTTGACGGACCGGGCGACTATCGTTGGTTCTGCCTCGATCACGTTCGCGCCTTCAACGCCGGCTACAACTACTTCGCGGGCATGAGTGCCGAGGAAATCCAGGCGGCACAATCGCCGATCCATGGCTGGGATACCGAAAGCCGGGCGTTCAGCCCGACCGCCGGAATAGACGCCGCGCCGCGCTGGGCGGACTATGCCGACCCGCTAGAAGCGATTGCCCGGCGGGCGCGGGCGCAAAAGCCTGCCGAGCGGCAGGACGGCCGGATGGTTCTGCCAGAAGAACGCAAGGCGCTCGACATGCTGGGGCTGCCGCTCGATGCCGACCGGCACGCGCTGCGCAGCCGTTATTCGCAACTGGTCCGCCGCTATCACCCGGATCGCAACGGCGGTGATCGTTCGATGGAACAGCGCCTGCAGTGCGTGGTGGAAGCCTACCAGTTGCTGCGCAAGTCTTCGGTTTTCGCGTAGCTCAACCTTTATGCCAGCAGCCGGCTTCGCACAGCGCCACCAACTGGTCGGCGCAGGCACTCCAGCCGTCGGTAAAGCCCATCTCCTCGTGCTGTTTTGCAGCCTCTTCGGTCCAGTGGCGCGCGCGGGCGAGATAGCGGGTGCCGTCGCCTTCGGCCGCGATCGACCAGATGCCGATCATGAAGGGGCCGGATGGCTCCAGATCGCCGACGATTGCATCGGTAAAGGCGAAGCGCCGGCCTTCGTCGTATGCCAATACCGTACCGGGGTTGGCGTGAACCTCCCCGTCGGGCCCGTACATCGTGCAGTTGGCCGCCGCGCCGGCGCGCCATTCCAGCCCGGTGAATTCGGCGCGCCAGGGCTTGGGGCACCACCATTCCTCGATGTGGTTGGTCATGACATCCCACACCCGGGCGGGCGGGGCGGCGATGTGGCGAGTGACCGAAAGTTCATGGGTCATGGTACTGTTCTCCTTCAGTCGCGGTCGGGTGCGCCGAGCGGGAAATTGGGGCGGAACGGACGCGCCGCCTCGATGCAGCGCGAAACGGCGGGAAGCGCGTTGAGGTGGGCACGCCACGCTGCCAACCGGGGGAAGTCATCGCCGATCCGCTCGACCCAGTCGGCGTAGAACAGCGACGGCGCTGCGGCGCATTCGATCAGGGTGATGTGATCGCTGCCGCGCAGCGGATAGTGCGCCAGCCAGCGGTCCAGCCAGCCATAGGTGCGCAGCAACCGAGCCCGCGCCTCCGCGCAGCGCGCATCGTCGGGACGGGCACCGTCGCGCAGGTATTCGTCCACCACAGCCTGCATCGAACCCATCAGGTAGTTGTCGAACACCCGGTCGATCATGCGGATGGCGATGGCCGCGTCGGGATCGTCGGGGATCAGCGGTACGGCGGCGGGCCAGTGCAGGGCGATATATTCGACGATGGTGCTGGCTTCGAACAGTACCTTATCACCATCGACCAGCACCGGGAACTTGCCGAGCGGACCGGCCTGTTCCTGCACGAAGGCATAGTGTTCGGGATGCGCCTCGTCGAACACGCGGAAGTCATAGTCGAGCCCGGTCGCGTGCAGCGCGATCTGTGCCTTCCAGGTGTAGGACGAGAACGGGTGGCCATAGAGCGCGAGCATGGGACTAACCCCGCCGCGCGGCTTCGATGGCGGCGATGTCGATCTTCTTCATCGTCATCATCGCCTGGAACACCCGCTTGCGCGCTGCCGGATCGGCATCGCTCATCCCCTGCGTGAGCGCGCGCGGGGTGATCTGCCATGATATGCCCCAGCGATCCCGGCACCAACCGCACTGCGATTCCGCGCCGCCATTGCTGACGATGGCATCCCAGTAGCGGTCGGTCTCTTCCTGGCTGTCGGTCGATACCTGGAAGGAAAACGCCTCGGTGTGCTTGAACTGCGGCCCGCCGTTAAGGCCGATGCAGGGGAAGCCGAGCACGGTGAATTCCACCATCAGCGCATCGCCTTCCTTTCCGTCGGGATAGTCTCCCGGCGCGCGATGGACTGATCGGACGGCGGTGTCGGGGAAAGTGGCGGCATAGAACCGGGCGGCGGCTTCCGCCTCGCCTTCGTACCACAGGCACAGGGTTGCTTGGGTCATGTTCGGGCCTTCTCGATAAGAGCGTTGTCGATGGCTTTCGCGGCCTGATAGGCGGGCCGTGCCTGCAGGCGCTGGGCATATGCGGTGAAGGCGGGGCGCGGCGGTATCGAACCGAAGTTCAGCCCCCAGTCAACCTGACTGCCGACGTAAACATCGGCCATGGTAAACCGGCTGCCGCAGACCCAGTCGCGCGAGGCCAGCAGGCCTTCGAGCGTGGTCAGCACCCGGTCAAGACTACCGAAGCCGACCATGCCTTCGCGCCCGCTGGCGACTTCCCAGCCCATGGCCCCGGCGACGATGGCCTGTTCGACCGGACCGGCGGCAAAGAACATCCAGCGCAGGTAATCGGCCAGTTCGTCCTCGTGCGGGGCAAGATCGCTGGCGGGGCGCACTGCGGCGAGGTAGGCGCAGATCGCCGCCGTTTCGGCAACCACCCGGTCGCCACCCGGGGTATGGTGGATCAGCGTCGGCACCTTGCCCATCGGGTTGGCTGCCGCGAGGGCAGGAGGGCGGTCGGTCCAGTCGACCAGCACCGCTTCATAGTCAGCGCGGGCCTCGTGCAGTGCCCAGCGCGCGATCTGGCCGCGCGACATGGGGTGGGTGAACAGGGTGAACTCGGCCATGGCTCAATCCCCCTTCGCGCCGACGAGCGAGAAATGCGCGCCCTGCAGATCGATGCCGTTGACCACCCAGTCACCGCCGGGCACTTCCATCGGCCCGTGGATTACCTGGCCGCCGCCAGCCTCGATGGCGGTCCTGGCCGCGGCGATGCTGGCGACGCGGAAATAGTGGTTCCACCCGGCGGCCGGCGCGTGCGGTGCCTTCTGCATCATCGCCCCGATGGCCACGCCATCGTTGCTGAGGAAATGGTACTTGCCGAAATCGCCCATATCCATGGCATCGGGCAAGTCCCAGCCGAACAGTTCGGTGTAGAAAGCCAGAGCGTTGTCGATGTTGCCCGCCATCAGCTCGTTCCAGCCGCAGCGCCCGGTGAGCGTGGGGGAGAAGGCGGTGCTCGGCCCGCTGCCGGGGGCGGGGATCGGGGTCATGACGTAGAACGGCGCACCGCAGCAGTCACTGACCATGGCGAAGGAGCCGACGTCGATGCTCATCTTGGGCATCAGCACCTTGCCGCCCAGATCGACGACCTGCGCGAGTGCCGCGTCCACATCGTCCACCCCGACATAGCCGGTCCACATCGGCCGCGCGCCATGTGCCTGCATGTCAGGCGAAAGCGCCATCATGCCGCCGGTGCTGCCGCCATCGGGATTGGCGATATGGCTATAGTAGAGCGGCGGCTCGGTGCCGAGGGTGATGGTCCAGCCCAGCACCGGTTCGTAGAACGCCTTGGCGGCGACCGGATCGGTGGTCAGCAGTTCGTACCAGATCCAGCTTCCCTGCAACTTGCTCATCATCATTCTCCCTTGGTGTTTTCGAGATCGACGACCACTTCGAACCCGCCGAAGATCATGCGCTTGCCATCGAACGGCGGCGGGTTGGTGATGGGGTCCATGCGCGGGTCGGTTGCCATCTTTTCACGGATGCGCGCCATTTCCCGCTCCCGCGTGGCGCGGTCAGGCCATTCGATCCAGGCGAAGCCGACGGTTTCGTCCTCGCGGGCCGCAACGGCGCGGTGGAAGTCGGTGACGGTGCCGTGCGGCACGTCGTCGCCCCAGCATTCGACAACACGCAACGCGCCGTGCTCGATGAATATGGCGTCGATTTCGCGTGCGTGATCGATGAATGCCTGCCGCTTGGCGGTGGGCACCGCGATGACGAAGCCTTCGATATAGGTCATGGCCAGCCTCCTGCGATCAGGCGGCGGGGGGAGGGGCATCGCCACTGGCAACGGCGGGGTCCATCCACATGCCGCCCCAGGCGTGACCATCGGGGTCGGCGAAGTCGCGGCCATACATGGTGCCGTGATCCTGGATCGGGTTGATGTCACCAGTGCCGCCATTGTCCACTGCCGCCTGGTTCATCGCATCGACGGCCTCCCGGCTGTCACAGCTCAGGCAGTTCATCACTTCGCTTGATCCGGCCGGAGGGATCGGGCGGTCGGTGAAATCGGCCCAGCGGGTGCGGATCATGATCATCAGCACGATGTGCTCCGACCATTGCATCGCTGCCGACGTATGGTCGGAAAAGCGTGGTTCGTTGACGAAGCCCAGCGCGGTGTAGAACGCCTTGGACCGCTCCAGATCGGTCACCGGCAGGCTGATGAAGATCATTTTCGTCATGGTACATTCTCCTGGATGTCTCGCTTGAACAACATGCTGAAATAGCGCCGTAAATGGCCAAGCGCTTCGCGCGCCGTGTCGGCGGCGCTTTCGTCGGGGCCCGCCTTTGCCAGGACGAAGGCACCCTGGATCACGGTCTGGACATGGCGCGCCAGGCTCTCGGGTGTGGTGCCGCTTACGCCGGTCTGCGCCATGGCAAGGGCGAGGTCCGCTTCAAGCAAACGCGCGTTGCCCAGGATCGATCCCTCGCACGCCACCCGGATCGCCGCGCTGGTGCGGAAGGCTTCCTGCACCATGGTGCCGGCCACGCAGGAAAAGCTCTCCACCGGGCCGCCGATGATGGCGATGCGGAAATCGATATAGCCCAGCACCCGGTCAACCGGATCGGCGTGATGGTGGTAAGGGGCTTCGGCGAAGAAGCTGCCGGTGCTTTCGGACCAGTAATGCGCGGCGGCGACCCCCAACGCTTCCTTCGAGGCAAAATGGTGGAAGAACGCACCTTTTGTAACGCCCGCTTCGCGGCACAATTCGTCCACCGCGGTCGCCGCGAAACCCTGCAGGCGGATCAGGCGCACAGCCGCTTCCAGCAGCTTGTCGCGCGCGGTGACCGGCACCTTGCGGAAGGGGCGGTTGGGGACCATCGACTCGCATCATACCAACTGGTCGGTATAGGGGCAATCCGATTTGCGCGCCGCCATCTGGCGCGCTAGGCTGCGCCCCAGTCAGCGTCAGGGGGCGGGCATGCGGCAAGGGCGAAGTCTGGCGATGAGCCTGCTGGTATTGCTGGCGGCGCTGCTGTCCTGGCCGGCGCAGGCCGCCCCGACGAGCAATGTTTCCGTCTGCCTTCTGCGCATTCCCGCCGGGGCGAACATCGCCCTGCTGGGGGACAATCCCGCAGGGCTGGATTGCCGTTCGCACCAGACCGAGCTGGGTTCCGGCAATTTCCTCGCCGTGCTGAAATTTGCGCCCATTCGCGCTTCCGCCGACGATCCGCTGGTCCTGCGAACTACCAGCAGCTGGCAGGACGGCACTCGCATCCGGTTCCACTACGCCGATGGCTCCACCGCTGAAATCGCCTATTCCTCTCGCAGTGCCGCCCCCTGGCTGACGATCGGTGCGATTTTCGAATATGCCGTGCCGTGGAAGCCGGTAGCGCTCGATCATATCACGATCGTGGCGCAGAAAGCCGCCAACCTGCGCGGCGTGGTCAACGGCGCGGAACTGCTCACCCGCAACCAGAGCACCTTGCTGAAGATGCGGATGGCGGGGCTCTACGCCGGTTTCGCCGGACTGGCCCTTGCCCTGGTGGTCTACAATCTCGCGCTGTGGGCGGCGATGCGCTATCGCTTCCAGCTGCTCTACTGCGCCATGGTGGCCATGCTCGGGGCCTATACCTTCACCTCGTCAGGCACGGCCATGGCACTGTTCCCGGCGCTGGCGAACAATGACCGGCTTCGGCTCAACTATGTGCTGCTGGCGCTGTCGGGCGCGGCTGCGCTGCAGTTCATCCGCCATTTTTTCGAACCGGAAATCCTGGGGTCGCGCCTTCGCTGGTCTATCAACATTGCATCCGTCTTTGCCATCACCGCCGGTGTCGGCTTCGCCCTTTGCGCACCTGCGGGAATGCGGGTGCTCGATACGCTGTACTTCGTCGCGATGGGCGGCCTGCTGCTGCACGTGCCGCCGATCCTGCTGGCGGCATGGCGCGGCCGCAGCCACTATTTCTGGATGTTCGTCGTCGCCTGGAGCGCGCCGGTGTTCACGTCCGTGCTGCGCGTGCTGCATGGTTTCGATCTGCTGGGCTACAGCTTCTGGCTGGACAACGGCAACCTGATCGCGACCTCGCTGGAAGCCCTGCTCAGCTCGATCATGGTCACTCTGCGGCTGCGCGAACTGACGCGCGACCGGGAAGATGCCATCGCCAACGAACAACTCGCCCGGCGGCTGGCTGGCACGGACCCGCTGACCGGATTGCTCAATCGCCGCGCCTTCATCGATCTGGCGGTGGGGCGCAAGGGCCGGCACCGGCTGATGCTGGTCGATATCGATCATTTCAAGGCGATCAATGACCGGTTCGGTCACGATACGGGTGATGAGGTGCTGCGAACGGTCGCCCAGATCATCCAGAAATGCCGCCCGCCCGGCAGCCTGGCCGTGCGGCTTGGCGGCGAGGAGTTCGCCATGCTGGTGCCTGATCGTGTCGCCGTGGAATGTTCGCCGGAAAGCCTGCTGCGCACGGTGCGGGATCATCCCATGCCACTCGACGCCGACATCACGGTCAGCATCGGCTTCGCCGATGGCGCGGTTACCGACGAAGAAGGCTGGAAGCGCCTTTACCGGATCGCGGACGGCGCCTTGCTTCGCGCCAAGGCCGATGGGCGCGACCGCGCCTGCCGCGCCACCGATTTCCGCGTGGTGGCCTGAACCACCGGATCAGAGGCGGGCGACTACCTCCGCTTCCAGCGCGGCAACCTGCTGCCAGGCGGGACGCGCGGCAACCCGGTCATACCAGGCAGCGGTGCGCGGATATCTGGCGGCATCCGGCCCCCAATCGACATAGGCCAGCGTCCGCAGCACCGAAGCCACGGCAATGTCACCCACCGAAAAGTGCTCACCGGCGAGCCAGCCGGCGTCTGGCACCTCACCCTCCAGCCAATCGAGAAAACGCGGCAGTTCCCGCTCGCCTTCCAGCGCCGCCTCTTCGTTGCCCGGCCTGCCGACGATGCGGGGCGCGACGAAGCGGTTGAACACGATCTTGGCACCGCTAGGCACCAGAACCGTATCGGCGAACTCCTCGAACCAGATAGCCCTGGCGCGTTGCCGGGCTTCGGCGGGCAGCAGCGCAGGCTGCGGCACGATGGCTTCGAAATAGGTGACGATCGCCGTCGAATCGGCAAGCTGGAAATCGCCGTCCACCAAGGCCGGGATCTTGCGGAACGGGCTGGCGGCGAGGAAGGCTGGCGATGGGTCGCGCGGGTTGGCTGGCACCATCTCGATGGCGATGCCCTTTTCCGCAGCGGCGCAATGGACCTTGCGGACGAAGGGTGAAAGCGGAATTCCGAAGACCTGCATCGATATTCTCCCGGCGAGCGATGCAAGGCATCGGCGCTGCACGAATGGGTTTTTGCCGTTCAAAGGTTGTTGCAGGCTGCGGCGCGCCCGTCTAGGCGGTTCGCGTCATGACCAAAGCCCTCGATACCAGCAACCAGACCGTCCTCACCGCGCCCGACCGCGAAGTCAGCGTGCGCGATGTTTTCGGCATCGACATTGACATGATGGTGCCGGCCTTCAGCCAGTATGATGAGCGCGTGCCCGATCGCGACGACACCTATGTGTTCGATCCGGACACCACGCTGGCGATCCTGGCAGGCTTCGCCTTCAATCGCCGCGTCATGGTGCAGGGCTATCACGGCACCGGCAAGTCGACCCATATCGAGCAGGTTGCCGCCCGGCTCGGCTGGCCGTGCATCCGCATCAACCTTGATGCCCACATCAGCCGTATCGACCTGATCGGGCGCGATGCCATCGTGCTGCGTGATGGCTTGCAGGTCACCGAATTCCGCGAAGGCCTTCTGCCCTGGGCGCTCCAGCACCCGGTGGCGCTGGTGTTTGACGAATACGACGCCGGCCGCCCCGACGTGATGTTCGTGATCCAGCGCGTGCTGGAAACCGAGGGCAAGCTGACCCTGCTCGACCAGAACCGGGTGATCCGGCCGCACAGCCACTTCCGCCTGTTCGCCACCGCGAACACCGTCGGCCTTGGCGATACCAGCGGGCTCTATCACGGCACCCAGGCGATCAACCAGGGACAGATGGACCGCTGGAACATCGTCGTCGGGCTCAACTATCTGCCCCAGCCGGTGGAGTGCGAGATCGTCGGCAAGAAGGTTACGGGCATCGAACCCAAGCTGATCGCCGACATGGTCAAGGTGGCCGACCTCACCCGCCAGGGCTTCATCAACGGCGATATCTCCACCGTGATGAGCCCCCGCACCGTCATCACCTGGGCGCAGAACACCGCGATCTTCAAGGACCACGGCTTCGCCTTCCGCCTCTCGTTCCTCAACAAGTGCGACGAGACCGAGCGGATGCTGGTGGCGGAATACTATCAGCGGGTGTTCGGCACCGATCTGCCCGAAAGCGTGGTGGGCAAGGCTTGATCCGCCGCGCAGTCCTTGCCGGGATGTTGGTGGCATTGCTGCCGTTCACCCCGGCGCGGGCCGGACCGGTGCGGTTTCCGCAGGATGATGCCGCCGATTTCACGCTGGAAACCGCAGTGGCCGATGCCCACGAAACGCACCGCTATGCGGTGATCGTCTTCGGGGCGGACTGGTGCCATGACAGCCGCTTCCTCGCCGATGTCCTGACCTCGGAAGAATTCACCCGTGAATTCGGTGAACGCTTCGCCGTGACCTTCATCGACGTGGGCAGGCCGCAGGTGGCGGGACAGGGGCGCAACCTGTCGGTGGTGGCTAGTCTTGGGGTGAACAACCTGCGCTCGACACCCGCCTTGCTCGTGGTCGCCGGCGACGGACGGCGGCTCAACAGCAAGCGTGACGCAGTATCCTGGCGCAACGCCGAAAGCCGGGGCAAGGATGCGATACTCGGCTGGTTCAGGGACTTCCTGAAGCGATCAGCCTGATAGAGGCAGATAGCTTGCCGCCACGAAATAGAGCCCATCCGCCGGGGCATTGAGCCCCAGCGCCGCACGGTCCCTGGCCGCAAGCGATTCGGCGACCTGCTGCACCGGCCAGCGCCCCATGCCGACCAGCGCAAGACAGCCGACCATCGAACGCACCTGATGGTGCAGGAAGCTGCGGGCCGCCGTCTCGACGATCACTCGCTCACCCTCCCGCCGCACGCCGAGCTGGTCGAGCGTCTTGAGTGGTGACTGCGCCTGGCAATGGACCGAACGGAACGTGGTGAAATCGTGCCGCCCGACCAGTGCCTGTGCCGCCCGGTGCATGGCTTCGGCATCAAGGTCCTGCGCCACTTGCCAGGCCTTGCCCGCGTCCAGCGTCAGCGGCGCGCGGCGGTTGACGATGACGTAGCGGTATGACCGCCCGATGCACGAAAACCGCGCGTGCCAATCCTCCGGCACCACCTCGCAGGCCAGCACCGCGATGGGGTCTGGCCGCAGGTGGTGGTTCAGCGCCTCCATCAGCCGGAACGGGGTGATATCCTTAAGGATATCAATGTGCGCCCGCATCGCGAGGGCGTGAACCCCGGCATCGGTTCGCCCGGCGGCATGCATCGTCACCGCCTCGCCAGTGACCCGCCCGGCGGCCTCCTCGACCGCCTGCTGCACCGATGGCCCGTGCGACTGGCGTTGCAGTCCCATGAACGGGCCGCCATCGAATTCGAGGGTGAGGGCGAAGCGGGTCATGCGCGCCGGGCGCGACAGGCCAGCGCCACGGCGGCAAGGCCAGCCCCCAGCGCGGCCAGCGCGGTGCCGTTCCACAGCCAGAGCGGATAGGACACCGAGCAGTTGCCGCCAAGGCACCACAGGCCGGGAGCGAGCCGCCAGGTTTGCATCGGCAGGATCAGGACAAGCCCCGTCGTCCCGGCGGCAAAGGCCGCGCGGGGCCGGATCAGCGCACAAACGGCTGCGGCCAGCAAGCCGATCAGGCCCAACATGTTTGCCACGTTGAACGGCCCGGTAAGAACACCCCCCAGTTCCTCGCCTTCGGCTTCAGCCTGCATGGCCAGAACCGCGCTGCCCATGCAGAACGCTGCGGTCACCACGCGCTGGACGGCGGACGCGCTCATCCGAGCCGGCTTCCCGCCGGAATGGCCCATCCGCGCAACATCTCCGCCGTCGTCATCGCCGGGCGGCCGGCGCGCTGCACCAGCGTGGGGCGGATCGCGCCCGAACCGCAGGCGATGGTCAGGGCGTCGTCAAGCGTGGTGCCCGCGTCGTCGCGGGTCTGCCCGGGATGACGGGTTGGCACCGCCGCCAGCACCTTGCAGCGTTCGCCCTCGAATTCGAAAAAGGCACCCGGAACCGGCGCGAAGCCGCGTACCTGCCGTTCGATCTGCGCGGCATCCTGGGCGAAGTCGATCCGCGCTTCGGCCTTGTCGATCTTGTGGGCATAGGTAACCCCGGCCTCGGGCTGCGGCACCGGAGCGCACACCGCCAGATCGGCCAGAACCTCGATCAACAGATGTGCGCCCAGTTCGGCCAGTTCCGCCGTCAGCCCGCCAGCCGTCTTGCCGTCCACCGGTGTGCGCGCAATCGCCAGCATCGGCCCGGTGTCGAGCCCGCGCTCCATCTGCATGATGGTGACGCCGGTTTCCTCATCCCCCGCCAGAATCGCTCGCTGCACCGGTGCCGCCCCGCGCCAGCGCGGCAGGATGGAGCCGTGGATGTTGAGGCAGCCGTGCCGTGGCGCATCCAGCACCGCTTGCGGCAGGATCAGGCCATAGGCCGCGACCACCGCCACATCGGCCGCCCATGTGGCGAACGCGGCTTGCTCGGCCTCACCCTTGAGCGAGACCGGATGACGCACCGCAATCCCGCGTGCCTCGGCCTCGCGCTGGACGGGGGAAGGGGTAAGCTCGCGCCCGCGCCGCCCGCCGGGGCGCGGCGGCTGGGTATAGGCGGCGACCACCTCATGCCCCGCCTCCACCAGCGCGATCAGCGCCGGAACGGCAAAATCGGGGGTACCCATGAAGATGACGCGCATTGGTGGCTTTCCGTTTGCTCGCGCCGGCCCTATCTCCCGCGACATGGCATCGCAAGAGATCGAGACATTGAGCGCCGCGCTGTCCCGCCTGCCGGGACTTGGCCCCCGTTCGGCCCGGCGCGCGGTGCTGTGGCTGATCAAGCGGCGCGAGACCTCCCTGGTGCAACTGCTCGAAGCGCTGGATGCGGTGCGCGAACGGCTGGTGGAATGCCGCACCTGCGGCAATGTCGATACGTCCGACCCCTGCAGCATCTGCGCCGATCCGCGCCGCGATGCCCGATCGCTCTGCGTGGTCGAGGATGTTGCCGACCTCTGGGCGCTGGATCGCGCACGGCTGTTCACCGGCGGTTACCACGTACTCGGCGGACGGCTTTCGGCGCTCGAAGGCGTGCGGCCTGAAGACTTGACCATCGGCAAGCTGATCGACCGGGTGGCTGCCGGCGGAATCGACGAAGTGGTCCTCGCGATGAACGCCACGCTGGAGGGCCAGACGACCGCGCACTACATCGCCGAGCGGCTGGAAGGCTATCCGGTGCGGATCACGCAACTGGCGCACGGCCTGCCGGTGGGCGGCGAACTCGACTACCTCGACGAAGGCACGCTGGCCCAGGCATTGCGCGCGCGGCGGCCGATTGGGTAGGAGGGTTTCGTGAAGCGTCGTCAGAGCAAGGTGGGACAGCCCATCGAGATTTCGATCTCGCCGTGGTATGATCGTCCGCTCGTGACTGCAATTGTCGGCGCGGCCTTTGCGGGAGGCCTTGCACTCATACCATGGTTCATGGAAAAATCGCGCCACGAAAAAATTGATCGGTACGCCGTTGGCAGCACTCTATTGCTGACACCCCAGACGGGGCGCCTCGGTCTTTCCGGCGAACTGGGAAAATTCTCGGTCGAGCTGCATGGGTTTTCATTCGACGCTGCCGATCGGTGGATAAAACTCCAGGAAGGTTCGCGCGAGCTCGTCCTGAACCGAAACACGGGTAAAGGCGATTTTTCCGCTGTTGCCCGCGACCTCCATTGCGGAATGCGCTATAGCTATCGAACCGAAGCGATGCTGGATGGTCAGATTATATACGGACCCATTTCGATGGTTTCGGCGGAGCAGTGCATCACGCCACAGGAGCGAAGTTCCTTCGAAAATTCGATCTACTACACTCACGATCTCGACTACTGAATTCGTCCGTGATGGGGTAGTTTCTTGACCCGTTGGGCATCCGTGCATATCTGGCCCAACATGGCTATCCGCGAAATCATCGAAGTCCCCGACCAGCGCCTCAAGCAGGTCTCCGCTCCCGTCACCACGTTTGACGAGGAGTTGAAGACGCTCGTCGCCGACATGTTCGAGACGATGTACGATGCCCCCGGCATCGGCCTGGCGGCAATCCAGGTGGGCGTGCCGCTGCGCCTGCTGGTGATCGATCTCCAGCCCGACGATCCGGATGCAGAACCCGAAGTCTGCACCGCGCATGGCGATCATCACCACACCCACCAGCCGACCAGGCGCGAGCCGCAGGTCTTCGTCAACCCGGTGCTGTCCGATCCTTCGGAGGACTTCACCGTCTACAACGAAGGCTGCCTCTCGGTGCCCGAAATCTACGGTGAAGTCGAACGTCCGTCGCGGGTGACGGTGCAGTGGCAGGACCTTGACGGCAAGAGCCACGAAGCGGTGATGGAAGGGCTGATGGCCACCGTGATCCAGCACGAGATGGATCACCTTGAAGGCATCGTCTTCATCGATCACCTCAGCCGCCTCAAGCGCCAGATGGCGCTCAAGAAGCTGGAAAAGCTGCGCCGCGCGGCCTGATCGGGGATAAATGTCGCCCGGGGTGACGGGCGATCTTGCGTTCTTGGTCTGTTCCGTGTAGGCGGACTGGATGGACAGTCTGCCGGTTGCGATTCTGATTCTGCTTGTCGGCCTCGCCGTCGGCACTGTGTGCGGCTGGTTTTTCGGCAGTCGCCCGCTTGCCGATCTGCGTGCGCGGCTGCTGGTGCGCGATGGTGAGGCGCGCGAACTGGACGAGAAGTTCCGCGCCGCGATTCGCGACCTCGCCAGCGAAAGCGCGCGGGCCGAGCGGGCCGATGAATTGCAGGACGAACTGGCCGCCGTGCGGGACAGCCGCGAAGCGCTGCGCGGTGAACTGGCCAGGCTCCAGGCCAATGCCGCCCATTTTGACGAGCAGAAGCGCCTGCTGCTGGCGGCGCAGGAAGGGCTGAAGAAGGAGTTCGAGAACGCCGGGGCCAAGGTGCTGGAAAGCGCGCAGGAAGCGTTTCTCAAGCGCGCGCACGAACGGCTGGCGGTGTCCGAGGAACGTAGCGCCGAACAGATCAAGGCGCTGCTCGCACCGGTCGACCAGCGGCTCAAGAGCTACGAGGAACAGGTCACCGCACTGGAAAAGAGCCGGGTCGATGCCTTCGGGCAGCTCTACGGCCAGCTCAACGAACTGCGCGCCGGGCAGGAATCGGTGCGCGCGGAAGCGGCGCGGCTGGGCAATTCTCTGACCAATGCCCCCAAGGCGCGCGGGCGCTGGGGTGAACGCGCACTGCAGAACGTGCTCGAGCAGTGCGGGCTTTCCGAACATACCGATTTCAATCTCGAGCATTCGATGGAGAGCGACGACGGTCGTCTGCGGCCCGATGCCATCGTCCACGTGCCGGGCCAGAAGAAGCTGGTGATCGACGCCAAGGTTTCGCTCAACGCCTATCAGGCGGCGTTCGAGGCCAACGACGATGCCGAGCGCAAGCGTCACCTCGATCTCCACGCGCGCTCGATGCGCGGTCATGTCCAGACGCTGGGGACCAAGAGCTACCAGAGCCAGTTCGATGAAGCGCCCGACTACGTGGTGATGTTCGTGCCTGGCGAACACTTCGTCTCGGCGGCGCTGGAGCACGATCCGGAATTGTGGGACTTTGCCTTCCGCAACAAGGTGTTGCTTGCGACGCCAACCAACCTCGTCGCCATCGCCCGCACTGTCGCCATGGTCTGGACGCAGGACAAGCTGGCGCAGGAAGCGGCGGAAATTGGCCGGCTCGGCGCGGAAATCTATGATCGCATGGCCATGGCCGGCGAGCATCTCAAGGGTGTCGGTGCCGGGCTGGAACGCGCGGTGCGCAAATACAACGATTTTGCCGGCAGTTTCGAACGCAACGTCCTCTCGTCAGGCCGCCGTCTGCGCGACAAGGGCATCGCCATCGGCAAGCGCGAGATCGAGGATGTCGCGCTGGTCGAAACCTCCCCCCGCTATGGCGAGGCGCTGGCCTTGCCGGGGGCGGAGCCAGCGAACGACGAAGCGGCGGAGTAGTCTTCCCCCCATCCGCTCGTGTCGAGCGCAGTCGAGACACGCCGCGCGACCGTATCGGCTGCGCTCGACACGAACGGATGGGGTAGAACGGCAAAAAGGCGTCAACCGCCCAGCTTTGCCAGCACTTCATATGCCAGCACTGCCGCCGCCACGGCTGCGTTCAGGCTGTCGGCGCGGCCCTTCATCGGCATGGTGACGCGCAGGTCGCAGGCCAGTTCATAGGCTTCGGGCAGCCCGCGCGATTCGTTGCCGACCATGACGAAGCACGGCGCGGCATAGGGAGCTTCCCGGTAGGGTAAGGCATCGCGCAGCGAAGCGGCGACGAGTTGGCCTTCGCCCCGGCGCAACCAGGCGATGAAGTCTTCCCAGCGCGTCTGGGCGATGCGCTGGGTGAACACCGCGCCCATGCTGGCGCGCACCGCTTCGACCGAGAAGGGATCGGCGCAATCGTCCAGCAGGATCAGCCCGCCCGCGCCGACGGCATCGCCGGTGCGCAGCATGGTGCCAAGATTGCCCGGATCGCGCAGCGCCTGCGCGACCAGCCAGATCTTCGCCGAATTCCTGTCGAGCGTGGTCAGCGTGGTATCGAATTCCGCGAAGACCCCGGCCACCGCCTGCGGGTTGTCCTTGCCGGTGATCTTGGCGAGGATTTCGGCGTCGGTTTCGATGACGTCGCCGCCCGCGGCCAGCACTTCGCTTTCCAGCGCATCCAGCAGAGGGTGCGGGTCGCGGCCGGTCGCCATCACCAGCGTTTCGGGCAGATGCCCGCACTCGCGCGCGTCGGTCAGCAGGCGCAGGCCTTCGGCCAGGAACCGTTGCGCGGCCTTGCGGTGCTTCTTTTCGCGCAGGGCGCGCAGGGCCTTGACCGTGGGGTTGGAAAAACCGGTGATGGTGCGGCGCATGGGACGGGCCTCAATCCTCGCCGAAACCGTCCTTGACCAGTCCGACCAGCTTGAGCAGCGCCAGATCGCAGCCGTCGCCGGTAACGCAGATGTCGATCGTATCGCCCTTGGCCGCGCCGAGCATCATCAGGCTGAGGATCGATGCCCCAGCCGCTTCCGCGCCATCCTTCGTGACCAGCACGCCGAGCCCGGCGGGCAGATTGGCGACCATGTTGACGAACTTGGCGCTGGCCCGGGCGTGCAGACCCTTGTTGTTGACAATCTCGACCGTCTCGCGCGCTTCGCTCATCCGTCCTGTCCCCCAAGGAATTCGCTGGCAATCGTGATGTAGTTGCGCCCGGCATCGCGCGCGGCCACGGTGGCCTGCTTCACGTCCATGCAGTTGCGCGCCTTGGCAAGGCGGATGAGCATCGGCAGGTTGATCCCGGCGATCACTTCCACTTTGCCCGCCTGCATCAGCGAGATCGCCAGGTTGGATGGCGTGCCGCCAAACAGGTCCGTGAGGATGATCACGCCCTGGCCGCTATCGACTTCGCCGATGGCATCGGCGATTTCCTTGCGCCGGCGTTCGACATCGTCGTTCGGGCCGATGCAGACGGTCGCGATGGCATCCTGCCGACCGACGACGTGCTGCATGGCGTGCACGAATTCCTCGGCGAGTCTGCCGTGGGTTACCAGGATCAGGCCGATCATTGGGGTATTGCGCTCCGAAGTCCCTGCGAAGGCGCCCAGGCATTGGTTGTGATTGTCATCGCGAAGTGCCTCCCTCGACGAGGTCGGCCGCACGCGAGCCCAGGTTGCGGTGCAGCAATGTGGGGGAAAATCCCGCTTCGCGCAAGGCCGCAGCGATTTGCTCGGCAGTGAACACCGAACGATGCCGCCCGCCAGTACACCCGAAGGCGAGCGTGACATAGGCCTTGCCCTGCGCCTTGTAGCGCGGGAGCAGCAGCAGCAGCAGGTCGCGAATCCGGGTGAAGGCTTCCTCGAAGGCCGGGTCCTTGCGGATATAGTCCGCCACCGGCGCGTCCTGCCCGGTCATCGGCTTGAGCTGCGGATCCCAGTGCGGATTGTCGAGAAAACGCATGTCGAACACCAGATCGGCCAGCGGCGGGGTGCCGCGCGCGAAGCCGAAGCTCATGACGGTCACCGTCATGCCCGGTCCGGAATCGGGCGCGAAGCGCTGGCGCATCGCCTGCTGCAGGTCATTGCTGGAAAAGTCCGTGGTCGAAACGACCAGATCGGCCCAGCGGCGCAGGGGTTCCATCAGTTCGCGTTCGGCGGCAATGCCTTGCGAGGCGGGCATGTCGCCAGCCAGCGGGTGGCGGCGGCGGGTTTCGTTGTAGCGGCGCTCCAGTTCCTGGCCGGCGCAGTCGAGAAACAGCGTGGTCAGCTCCAGATCGGGGCGCTGTACCAGCCGCTTGACCAATTCGATCACGGCATGGGCATCGAACCCGCGCGTGCGCGAATCGAAGCCGATGGCGAGCGGCACCGGGGTTTCGCCAGCCGGACGGTCGCCACTGTAGATCAGCCGTTCGAGCAGGCGGATCGGGAAGTTGTCGATGGTTTCCCAGCCAAGGTCTTCCAGCACTTTCAGTGCGGTAGTCTTGCCGGCGCCCAACAGCCCGGTAACGAGGAGTACGCGCTGGCGGCGGTCTGGAGACTCGTCTGACATCGCCGGCTGCTTTGCGCGCCTGCGTCGCAAAAGGAAAGGGGGGCTGGCCGGGCTGTCCGGTCCGGGGACGCTCAGTCGCCGATCAGGCCGAACGCGGCGAGGGCATATTCGGCACGCAGCGCCAGCACGGGGCTGTGCGGCCACAGCCGGATCAGGGGCAGCACCCGTCCGGCGCGCTGCACTTGCTCGGGGGCCTCGATGAAGCGCGGCGCGTCCTCGTCAAGCTGCAGTACCAGGGCGACCTGCGCTGCATTGCGGGCGGGGAAGGGCAGCAGGCCAAGCCCGCGAATTTCCATCAATCCGCGCGTCTGCGGGTGCGGGCGAGCGATCAGTCCATCGCCCGCTGCTTCGAGCAGCACGCCGTCATCGCCGATCAGCTCGGCACCGCGATCCATCAGCGCCAGCGCCAGACTGCTCTTGCCGGTGCCGGGCTCGCCTTCGATCAGCAGCGCCTGCCCATCGATGGCGACGCAAGTGGCGCGATGCGGGATCGGTTCGGCCAGGTTCATGCGTCATCCAGTGCCGGCAGGGTTGCCACCATTCGTGCACCGCTCTGCCCGTCGCTGCGGTCTGTTGCGGTGAGGGTGCCATCGTGCGCTTCGACGATGGTGCGCGCAATGGCAAGCCCCAGGCCGCTGTGGCTGCCGAAGGCTTCATCATCCGGGCGCAGCGAGTGAAAACGCTCAAACACGCGCTCGCGCGATTCGGGCGGGATGCCGGGGCCGTGATCAGAGACCGTGAGTTCGATCACTTCATCGAACCGCGTCAGTGCCACTTCGATCGCGCCGCCTTCGGCGGAGAACGAGACGGCATTGTCGAGCAGGTTTTCCAGCACCCGCTCCAGCCGCGCCGGGTCTCCGGCGACGAGGCAGGGCAGGTGGCCATATTGCTCCACCGAAACCACGCAGCTGCGGTTCGCCCCGCGAACCTGCCGGCCATCGACAAGGCCCCGGGTCAGCGCTTCGAGGTCGACGGGTTCAAAAGTGGTGCGGCTAAGCTCGGCATCGATGCGGCTGGCGTCGGCGATCTCGGTAACCAGCCGGTCGATTCGCTGCACATCGTGCGCGGCAATGGCGGAAAGCTGGCGGCGCAGATCGGGGTCTTCCACCTTGTCGAGCGTTTCGAGCGCGCTGCGCAGCGAGGCGAGCGGGTTCTTGATTTCGTGCGCCACGTCGGCGGCGAAGCTCTCCACTGCGTCAATCCGCAGGCGCAGCGCGGTGGTCATGTCGGAAATGGCCCGCGCGAGCATGCCGATCTCGTCACGGCGGTCGGGCAGGCGCGGTACCACCACTTCGCGGTCGCGGCCGAGCCGCACCCGCACCGCAGCGCGCACCAGCGTGCGCAGCGGCTGGACGATGGTGCGCGCGAGGAACAGCGAGAGCTGGACCGAGATGATCAGCGCCACGCCGACAATGATCGCCAGGTTCTGCCGGGCATCGCGCACGCTCTGGGTGATGTCGGGGGCGTTGCGGGTGGTCAGCAGCACTTCGCCGCGCTTGCCGATCAGGGTCGCAGCGCTGATCACCGGGGTGCGGTCGCGCGCGGTGCGCAGATAGATCACCGTGCGGTGGGCGCGCCGTGCGTCGGTGATCTCGTCCCAGGCCTTGGCCGGGGCGTCGCCGAAATCGACGTAGTCCGGGATCGGCGGTGTGCCGAGCACGAAGTCCATGCCCCGGTCGATGGCCCTCGCGGCCTTCTTGTTCCACGGCTCGCGATCCGGATCGATGAAAGCGAACGAGGGCGGGGCCAGGTCGAAACTGTCTTCGGCCAGCCGCCCCCGGCTGTCATACAGGCGCAGTCGAAAGCCCTGCTCGGTGCCGATCGAAATCAGCATCACCCGGCGGTGGGCGGGCGTGGCGTAGGTCAGCGCGTCGGCGGCAATTTCCGCTTCGTACTGCGCCTGGCGGAAGCGTTCGGCGATCAGCTGTTTGCGGTAGCTGTCGATGTAGAACAGGCTGGCGGCCAGCAGGCCCAGGGCGATGATGTTGACCGCGAGGATGCGGGTGGTGAGCGAAACGCGGCGCGACCAGAACAGCCGGTCCGAAAGGTCGCGCTTTTCCGGTTCAGCCGTCGGCAAAGGAATAGCCCGCGCCGTAGAGAGTCTCGATGGCCGAAAAGGTGGAGTCCGCGTTGCGGAATTTGCGGCGCAGGCGCTTGATGTGGCTGTCTATCGTGCGGTCATCGACGAAGACGTCGTCGCTGTAGGCCGCATCCATCAACTGGTTGCGGCTCTTGATGACGCCGGGACGAATCGCGAGTGCCTCGAGGATGAGAAACTCGGTGACTGTCAGCGATACCGGCCGCTCGTCCCAGGTAACGTGATGGCGTGCCGGGTCCATCACCAGTCGCCCGCGCCGGATCGGTTCCGCCTGGTCTTCGCTTGCCGGTTCGGCCGGATCGCGCCGCACCAGTTCGCTGCGCCGCAGGATCGCCCGGATGCGCGCGACCAGCAGGCGCTGGCTGAACGGCTTGGCGATGTAATCGTCCGCGCCCATGGCCAGGCCGAGCGCCTCGTCGGTCTCTTCGTCCTTGGAGGTGAGGAAGATCACCGGCAGGTCGGATTTCTCGCGCAGGCGCTGCAGCAGTTCCAGTCCGTCCATGCGCGGCATCTTGATGTCGAAGATCGCGAGGTCGGGCGGATTATCGAGAATCGCGCGCAAGGCGGTTGCGCCGTCGGAATAGACCCGGGTGAGGTAGCCTTCGGCCTGCAGGGCGATGGATACCGTGGTGAGGATATTGCGATCATCATCGACCAGCGCGATCGACTGCTGCCCGGCCAAGGGTGCAATCGATTGGTCAGTATCGCTGCGCGGCGCAAGCGGTTGATCGGTCGGCATTTCGGCCATCGCTGCCTTGTCGCCCTGCAAAGGTTTGTCGGGCTTCGGGATTAGCCTTTTGCGTGCCGCCTGACAACGTGTCGCGCAGGCGTTACGGTAAACAACTGGTTTCATTTGAAAATGGCTGAGCCTTGTGGAAATCGCCCGATTTGACGGATAGCCACGGCTCGACTATGCGCGGCTCAAATCTCTGCATTCGTATGCGGAAACCCGGCCACCTCCATTCTGGGAGACGACGTTGACTTCCTCGCTCAGCTACCCGCTTGACCGTCAAGGCTTCACCACTTCGGCGACGATCTTCGCCAACCTCGGCACCGCGCCGCTGGTCGAACATGCCCTGAAGCGGGGAGAAGGCTGCCTGACCAGGGATGGCGCGCTGCTGGTCGATACTGGCAGGTTCACCGGGCGCAGCGTCAAGGACAAGTTCGTGGTCCGCGATGCGGGCACCGAAAGCTCGATCAACTGGGGCAAGATCAACCAGCCGATGGCGGGTGAGCACTGGGCCAACCTCAAGGCCGATTTCCTGGCCGCACTCAAGGGCCAGGACGAACTCTACGTCGCCGACCTGTTCGGTGGCAGCCAGCCCGAATACCGCGTCAACGTGCGGGTGGTCACCGAAATGGCCTGGCACAGCTTGTTCGTCCGCACCCTGCTGGTGCGCCCCACGGCTGAAGAGCAGGCCAGCTTCGTGCCCGAATACACCATCATCAACCTCCCCAGCTTCAAGGCCGATCCCGAGCGCCACGGCTGCCGCAGCGATACGGTGATCGCGGTGAACTTCACCGAAAAGCTGATCCTGATCGGCAACACCGAATA
>JAGWTB010000021.1 GCA_028869175.1 Sphingomonadales bacterium | reverse complement strand
GCACTGATGACCGGGGCGACGCTGGTCAACTTCTCGCCCCTCTACACGGCGCGCGAACTGGAAGCCCAGGTTGCGGATTCGGGCACCCGCCTGCTGGTTACCGCCGACGTGGCTGCGCTGCTGCCCACCGCGCTGGAGGTGCTGGACGCCACCCAGCTCGAAACGCTGGTGGTGGCGCGCTTTGCCCGGCAACTGCCGTGGTACAAGGGACTGGCGCTGCGCCTGTTCGATCGCAAGCTCTGCGTCGGCGTGCCCCGCCGCAGCGACGTGGTGGAATGGCACGAGGTACTCTCGCGCAGCCAGACCACGCCGGTCGCCATCGATCCGCTGCACGATCTGGCACTGCTGCAATACACCGGCGGCACCACCGGCACCCCGAAAGGGGCAATGCTCACCCACCAGAACCTCTCGGCCAATGCCCGGCAACTCTGGGTGATCGATCCCGACAAGGGCAAGCGCGACATGGTGATGGGGGTGCTGCCGCTGTTCCATGTCTTCGCCAACACCTGCGCGCTCAACCGCACCGTGTTCAATGGCGGCTGCATCGCGATGATGCCGCGCTTCGACGCCGCGCAGTTCCTCGCCACCGCGCACCGCGTGCAGCCGACCGCCATGTTTGCCGTGCCGACCATGCTGCAGGCGCTGCTGGACTATCCGGGCACGGCGGGCACCGATTTCTCTTCGGTGCGCGGCTGCATCTCGGGCGGCGCGCCGCTCGCCTTGCCGCTCAAGCAGCGGTTTGAGGCGGCGACGGGAATCCGCGTGGTCGAAGGCTATGGGCTGACCGAATCGAGCGGTGTCGTCTCGACCAACCCGCTGCGCGCGGACGGCAAGCCTGGCACCATCGGCCAGCCCGTACCCGGCACCCGCATCCGTCTGCTCGACAAGGTTGACCCGACGCGCGATGCCGCGCCGGGTGAGCCGGGCGAACTGGCAGTACAGGGGCCGCAGGTGATGCAGGGTTACTGGAACCGGCCCGAGGCGGCCGCCAGCGCCTTTGCCACCCGCGCCGACGGGCAATGGCTGCGCACCGGCGATGTCGCCGTGCTTGATGCCGATGGTTATCTCGCCATTGTCGACCGGATCAAGGACATGATCGCGGTGGGCGGGTTCAAGGTATTCCCCAGCCAGGTCGAGGATGTGCTGGTGCAGCACCCGGCGGTGAAAGAAGCGCTGGTGATCGGCGTACCGCATCCGCGCAGCGGCGAAGTGCCGCGCGCCTATGTCACCGTGCGCAATGCGATTTCCGGCGATGAACTGCGCGAATGGCTGAATGACCGGGTCGGCAAGCACGAGCGGGTCGACGCCGTGGTCGTGCGCGATGCCTTGCCCAAGACGATGATTGGCAAGCTGGATCGCAAGGCGCTGCGCGAACAGGTGGCGCAGGAACAGCAAACGCCTCGGTAGAGGCGGGCAAACCAGCTGAAACAATCGTCATGGCGAGCCAAGCCTGAACAGGCCGGGCTCAGAACGGTCGCACGACCACCATGGTCACGATCACGGCGGCGGCGATCCCGGGAACCTCGTTGAGCAGCCGCAAACGTTTGCCGCTGAGCCGCCGTTCACCGCGCGCCAAGGCCTTGTGATAGCCCGCCAGCCAGACGTGATAGGCCGAAAGCCCCAGCACCAGGGCGAGTTTCACGTGGAACCATCCCTGGCCGAAATAACCCTGCGTCCAGCCCAGGATCAGCCCCAGCGTCCAGGTGATCACCAGTGACGGCCACAGGATGATCTTGAGCAGCTTGCCTTCGCGATCGGTCCACACCGCGTTCTCGGGCGATCCTTCCGGCGCTTCCTGGTGGTAGACGAAATAGCGCGGCAGCATGAACAGCCCCGCCATCCAGAAGATCACGAAGATGATATGGCCCGCCTTGAGCCAGAGATAGGTCATCGCAAACACCTGCTCGAGAAGGACCGGTTCCATAGGCGACATCTGGTGGGGGATGAAGCGGAAAGCAAGATGGCGATGGCGAGGTCAGCAGGGCCGGCAAACGGCATGAACATCGCGCGATCCACAGCCATGGCACAAATCGTCGGCCCGGCCCATGCCGGGGCTGCTCGCCTCATCGGTGCAAGGCTGCGTCTGCCCGAGGTTCCAGCACGATTCGCTCGCGTTGATGCCGCCAGCCGTCGCGGGTCGAGCCCGCGATGAGGGGGTTGCCGGGTCCTCACATCGAACTGTCAGCCGGCATCCCAGCAGGAGCGGATCAGCGCATGGCCCTCGCTATAGACTTCCTCGGGGCTGGCGAAGAAATCGCGCCATACCCGGGTTGCCGCCGCCAATTCGGGAACGCCGCGCCCGAAGGCTTCGATGGTCATCCAGCCATCATAACCGAGCGTCTTGAGCACCGCGATGGACTCGCGGATTTTGGCGTGGCCGCGACCGGGAGTACCGCGGTCGTTCTCCGAGATGTGGACATGGGAAAGGTTGCCCGAAGCGTGCAGCGTCTGCAGCGCGGCGATCGGGTCCTTCTCCTCGATATGGGCGTGAAAGGTGTCATAGAGCACGCCGATGCCGCCCTCGCCCACGCGCGCCGCATAGGCTACCGCCTGTTCGCAGGTATTGAGCAGGTGCGCTTCGAACCGGTTGAGCGGTTCCAGCGCCGGCACGATCCCCGCCGCGCGCATCAGGGGCAGCACCTGGCGATGGACTGCGGCGCAGTGGTCAAGTTCCGCTTCGCTTGGCCGCTCACCCGTAAACACGCCCAGCGGCTGGAACCAGGGTCCGGCGATGACCTGCCCGCCGAGAATGGCCGTGCAGTCAATCACGCGCCGCAGGTGGTCCACCCCGGCAGCACGAGCGGCGGCATCGGGCGAGACCGGCGAATGGGCCTCGTCAGGGATCAGCGCGACCACCGTGCGCTCCAGCCCGATATCGTCGAGCACACCGGCCAGCCAGCGATAGTGGCCGGGGTCGGTGACGTCGAACAACGGGATTTCGACACCGTCGAACCCGGTGGCCTTCAGCGCCTGCAAGGTGGGCACATGCTCCTGCGTGACGTGCCCCGTCCACAGCAGCATGTTCATACCGACTTTCATCGCGGTCAGCCCTTCCGGCGACGTTCAGCCAGCCACAGCCCGCCGAAGATGAAGAACAAGGCCACCGGAACCAGCGCGATGGCCTGGAACGATTCCTGCGCGGCAAAGCCCAGTACCGATTGCAGCTCCGGCCCCGGCTTGAGCGCGGCAAAGGCAGCTTCCCCGCCAGCCTTGGCCAGCTTTGCGCGGTCATAGATCTTGCCGATCTCGGGCAGGACGAAATAGATCGCCATGGCCCCGGCGAAACCGACAATGCCGATCGACCATGGCCCACCGCGCGGATAGCGGCGCGAGGTGGCGGCAAGCATCGTCGGCCACATGAAGCACACCCCGAAGGCCCACAGCGTCGCCGCGACGAAGGCCGCAACGGGTGATGCGGCAAGGCTCAGCAGATAGAGCCCGACAGCAGCGGGAATGGTGGTGAACCACAGCAGGCCGATGTCGGAAAATCGCCGGTCAAGCGCCCCGGCGAAATGGCGCATGACGAACATGATTGCCGAAACGTAGACCAGCACCAGGATGCCAGGCATGCCCACAGTCTGGCTCAGCGCGACATCGACCCATGATCCGGGGGCCAGCTCGGCAGAAGCGGTGAGGAACATGATCGCCGGGAAGATCCAGAAGCCCGGCCGTTTGAACGGTTCGGCCAGCATCTCGCCAAAGGGTACGCCCATGGCGGCGCTTTCGGTCTTGGGGAAGGTCTGGAACATGGCCCAGACACCGAACACCACCGCCGGAACCGGGATCACCGCGATCAGCGCCTGCCAGCTCAGATGGAGCTGCTCGAAGAACAGCACGCTGAGCAACCCGCCAATGACGATCCCCGCCGGCCACCAGGCATGGAGCTGGTTCAGCCGGTGGGTCTTGTCTTCGGGATAGAGCGCTGCCGTAACCGGATTGACCGAGGCTTCCATCGCTCCCCAGCCGAAGCCGCAGACCACCATGCCCACGGTCAGCATCCGGTAGACCGCATCGACCCCGCCCATGCGCGGCGAGAGTAGGATCAGCAGCGGGCCGAGGATGAAGCAGACGGCGGAAAACAGGATCACCCGCTTGGCCCCGACGATCTCCAGCAGGACACTCAGTGTCAGCAGGCTGAGCGCAAAACCAAGGAAGGCATTGCCCAGCGCGGCGGCAATCATCTCGCCCGACCGGGCGGCCAGCGCGCTGTTATCGAACAGTGCCGCCTTGATCGCGCCCGAAGCTCCGGTGCGGATCGAGAACGACAGCGCTGCCGTCAGCACCACCAGCACACAGATCCAGAACAAGGACCTGCGATTGTATCCGTCTTCCGCCATGCCGGCTCTCCCCTGCGCCCCCTTGCCGGGGAATGTTAGCGCAACCTAACTGGTCAGGCCACGCCGTCAAGCCGCAGGATTGCGCGTCGGGGGATGGTCTTTCAGCCGCGCTTCCAGCCGCGCACCACGCCGAGTAGCTGCTCGACGTGTTCCACCGGGGTGAACTGGCCGATACCATGGCCCAGATTGAACACGTGCGGCCGGTCGGCAAAGCAGTCGAGGATGCGGCGGGCCTGGCTTTCCAGCTCGCTGCCCCCGGCAAGGAGCAACAGCGGATCGAGGTTGCCCTGCACCGGCATGCCAGCCGGCAAGGCCTTTGCCGCCCAGAACGGATCGATGGTCTCATCCAGCGCCAGCGCATCCACACGGGTTTCACGGGCATAGGCGGCAAGCTTCTCGCCCGCGCCCTTGGGGAAGCCGATCACCGGCACATCCGGGTAGCGCTTCTTCAGCGCCGCAACGATGGCCGCGTTGGGCGCGATCACCCAGCGTTCGAACTCCGCCGGAGCAAGGCTGCCAGCCCAGCTGTCAAACAACTGCACTGCTTCGGCCCCCGCCGCGATCTGCCCGGCGAGATATTCCACCGTCACCGCGACGATAGCGTCGATGATCGCCTGGAACGCCGCCGGATCGCGGTAGGCCATGGCGCGGGTATCGTGCTGGTCGCGGCTGCCTTCACCCGCGACCATGTAGGTGGCGATGGTCCAGGGACTACCGGCAAAGCCCAGCAGCGTGCGGTCAGGCCCCAACCCGGCGCGGACCTTGGCCACGGTCTCATAGATCGGGCTCAGACGCTCAGGCACGGCATGGAGGCTGTCCAGCGCGGCATCGAGCAACCGGGGTGACATGCGCGGGCCTTCGCCGGCGAGGAATTCCAGATCCTGCCCCATGGCATAGGGCACGATCAGGATGTCCGAAAACAGGATCGCGCCATCGAATCCGAAACGCCGGATTGGTTGCAAGGTGATTTCCGCCGCGGCATCGCTGTCATAGACCAGCGCGAGGAATCCGCCCTTTTCGGCACGGAGCGCGCGGTATTCGGGCAGGTAGCGCCCAGCCTGGCGCATCAGCCAGACCGGCCGCTCGGAAGCGTTCTCACCGCGCAACGTGCGAAGCAGGAGTCCGGGCATCGGGACGGGTCCAATCAAATAATAAAAGGATTTATATAAGGATTCAGTAGGTAGTAGGCCTGTGGATAGCGGGCATAGCGCGCCCTTGCCCGATTTGTCCCGCGATGAACAGGGCCAAGCGCAGGGCGACTCCGCTGCCGATGTGGTCAAGCAGGACTTGTCCGCCTTATCCCCAGCCTGTGGACGGCGCTTTCCACCTGTCCACAAGCTGCCCATCGACTCGCCGGTAGCGGGCAGCGAATTGATCCCCGAAGTTGTCAGCCGGCTTGTGCCGTGGTTTATGCGGGGTTCTGTCCACAAGCCGGGTCGCCATGGCACGCCTTCATCTTCACCTGCTTTCGGACTCGACCGGCGAGACGCTGGAAATGATCGCCAAGGCTGCACTGGCCCAGTTCGATGATAGCGACGTGGTGCGCCATTTCTGGCCGATGGTCCGCTCGCAGCAGCATCTTGACCGGATATTTGCCGATATCGCCGCCAATCCGGGGCTGGTGCTGTTCACCCTGGTCAACAACGATACCCGCACCCGGCTGGAGGAACGCTGCACCGCGCTGGGCCTGCCCGCCGTCGCGGCGCTCGATGCCGTCACCCTGGCGCTCGAAGGCACGCTGGGCCAGCAGGCCAAGGCCCGGCCCGGCCGGCAGCACGCGATGAATGCGGCCTATTTCGCGCGGGTGGAAGCGATCCAGTTCACCATTGCCCATGATGACGGGGTCGGCTGGGAAGACTGGGAACAGGCAGACATCGTGCTGGCCGGGGTATCGCGGTCTTCCAAGACGCCGACTTCGATCTATCTCGCCAATCGCGGCTACCGGGTGGCGAACATCCCCATCGTGGTGGAAAGCCCGCCGCCGCCATCGCTGTTTGGACTGCGCAAGCCGCTGGTTGTTGGCCTCACCACTGCGCCCGAACGGCTGATCCAGGTCCGGCGCAACCGGTTGCTGTCGCTGAACCAGGCGCCCGAGACCGCCTATGTCGATCAGGACGGCGTGGCGCGCGAGGTGCAATATGCCCGCCGCATGTTCGCCGACAATGGCTGGCCGGTGATCGACGTCACGCGCCGCTCGATCGAGGAAACCGCGGCGGCGGTGATCAACCTCTATAACGAACGCCCCGATTCCGGTGCGGCAGGGGCATTCTAGGGATTTGCGCATGAAAGCCAGACTATCCCCGTTCGGGTCGGGCGGTGTCGAGACATGTGGCGTGGTGCCTGCATGACAGGCACGCTCATCCTCGCCTCGCAAAGCGCCTCGCGCCGGGCGATGCTTGATGCTGCCGGCATTATCTACCGCGCGGTGCCGGCGCATCTGGACGAGCGGGCGCTTGAAGCGGGTCTGGCCGGCCATCCTGGAACCGAGGTCGCGGCGGCGCTGGCCGAGGCGAAGGCCGGGGCCGTGTCGCGCGATCATCCTGCCGCCATCGTGATCGGCAGCGATTCGCTGGTCGAGGTGAGCGGGCGGCGCTTCGCCAAGCCGGAAAACCGCGAGCAGGCGGCTGAGCATTTGCGCCACTTCTCCGGCCAGCGGATGGAGCTGCATTCCGCCGCCGCTCTGGTTCGCGACGGTCAGACGCTGTGGCGTCATGCCGAATCTGCCGTGCTGGCGGTGCGGCCCCTTTCGGAACGGTTCATCGCCAGCTATCTGGCCGCCGAATGGCCGGCGGTGGCGGGCTGTGTCGGGGTGTTCCGGATAGAGGCACGCGGGGTGCAGCTGTTCGAAAGCATCACCGGCAGCCACTTCACCGTGCTGGGCATGCCGCTATTGCCATTGCTTGGCGCGCTGCGGCAACATGGCCTGCTGGAGAGCTGAGTACCACCATGCGCGATCTACCCTTTCCCGGCGAACGCCCCTTGCCGCTGCTCGCCGGGCTGATCGGCTGGCCGGTCCACCAGTCCAAATCGCAGATCATCCACGAATTCTGGCTGCGCAAGCTGGGGCTCGACGGGCACTATATCCGCCTGCCGGTGCGCCCGGGCGAAGTGGCGCGCGCTTTTCGCGGCATGGTCGCGCTCGGTTTCGCCGGGGTCCAGGCAACCATGCCGCACAAGCGCGCCTGCTACGATCTGGTCGATCACCACACTGCGGCGGCCAAGGCGCTGGGCGCGGTCAACACCGTGATCGTCGAGCCCGATGGCAGCCTGACCGGGGAGAACACCGACCTGCCCGGTTTTGTCGAACCCATCGCCGGGCTGGACCTTTCGGGCGAGCAGGTCACCGTGCTCGGCGCGGGCGGGGCGGCGGCGGCGGTGATAGCCGGGCTGGTCGGGCTGGGCGCGCGGCGGCTGGCGGTGGTCAACCGCACGGCGGAAGGCACGGCGCGGCTGCTCGGCGATCTCGCCGCGACGCTTGAACATTGCCAGGTAGAGGCGGTCGGCTGGGACCGTGCGGGCGAAATGGCCGCTGCCAGCGCGGTTGTCGCCAATGCCTCGTCGCTGGGGATGAATGGCTATCCGCCGCTGCCGCTTGACGTCGCCGGTCTGCGTGATGACGCCGTGGTTTATGACATCGTCACCCACCCGCACGACACGCCCCTGCTGCGCGCCGCCGCCGCGCGCGGTCTGCGCACGCATGACGGGCTGGAGATGCTGGTCGGCCAGGCGCGCGAGGCGTTCCGCCGGTTTTATGACGCCGAACCGCCGAAGGAAGCCGACGCCGAACTGCGCGGGCTGCTGACGGCATGACGGCGCAAAAGCCCTTCGTCCTCGGTCTCACCGGTTCGATCGGCATGGGCAAGTCGGCGGTGGCGGCGATGTTCCACGGGCTGGGCGTCCCGGTGTTCGATGCCGATGCGGCGGTCCATGTCTTGCAGGGGCCATCCGGCGCACTTCTGCCGGAAATCGAGGCGGAATTTCCCGGCACCACCGGCGCGCAAGGGGTGGATCGGGAAAAGCTCGGCGCGCAGGTGTTTGGCGATCCGGCAGCGCTGAAGCGGCTGGAAGCCATCGTCCACCCGGCAGTGGCGGCCATGCGGCGCGCTTTCCTCAGCGATAACGCCGCCGCAACTCTGGTGGTGTTCGACATTCCGCTGTTGTTCGAGAAGGGCGGGCACAGCGGCATCGACGCGGTGCTGGTCGTCTCCGCCTCTGCTGAGGCGCAGCGCGCGCGGGTGCTGGCGCGGCCGGGGATGACCGAGGAAAAGTTCGCCCAGATCCTCAAGCTGCAGGTTCCTGATGCCGACAAGCGCGCCCGCGCCGATTTCGTCATCGATACCGGCACCTCGCTGGCCGAAACCCGCCACGCGGTGCAACGGCTGGTTCATCAGTTCACCGGCAAGGAATAGGTCAAGCTGGCAGGGCTGTCCCGGTTCAGCTTGAACCAAACGTTGACACCCGTTCGTGTCGAGCGTGGTCCAGCGCGAATCGAAACGAACACGAGACACGAATAAAGCCCGGCACCCCCCTTGCCACCTGCGAAAACCGGGCCGATATGTTCGGTAATGCGCGAGATTATCTTCGACACCGAAACCACCGGTCTCGATCCACAAGGCGGTGACAGGCTGGTGGAGATCGGCTGCATCGAGATGGTCAACCGGGTGCTGACCGGCGAAGTGTTCCACGCCTATTTCAATCCCGAACGTGACATGCCCGCCGCTGCCGAAGCGGTGCATGGCCTGTCGATTGCCTTCCTGTCCGACAAGCCGCTGTTCGCCGCGAAGGCGGACGAGTTTCTTGCTTTCATCGGCGATTCGCCGTTGGTTGCGCACAATGCCGGGTTCGATTTCGGCTTCATCAACGCCGAACTGGCGATGATCGGGCGCGAGCCTGTTTCGCGTGATCGGATGGTCGATACCGTCGCGCTGGCACGGGTGCGGCATCCGGGGGCGAAGAACTCGCTCGATGCGCTGTGCACCCGTTATGGCATCGATCGCAGCCACCGTACCAAGCACGGCGCGCTGCTCGATGCCGAGCTGCTGGCGCAGGTCTATGTCGAGCTGACCGGCGGCCGGCAGATCGGCCTTGAACTCGCCGCCGATAGCACGGGCGATGCGCTCGTCGCCTCGGTTGTCTCCACCACTCGCGAGCGGACCTTCCGGCCCGCTCGCCCCCATGCCGCCAGCACGGAGGAACTGACGGCCCACGCAGCCTTCCTGGAAACGATCAAGTCTCCCCTCTGGACCGAATAGCGGCCCGACCGGGAGCGAAAGAGGAGTAAGCATCCATGGACATTCGCGTATCCGGCCACCAGATGGACACCGGCGAAGCCCTCCAGCAGCATGCCGGCGATCGGCTTTCCGCGATCGTCGACAAGTATTTCAAGTCTGCGCTCTCCTCGCACGTCACTTTCGGCAAGGCGCCTGCCGGTGCCTATCGCTGCGATATCGTCACCCACGTGATGCAGGGCCTGATCCTCAAGGGCGCGGGTATCGCGCAGGATGCGCATGTCGCGCTCGATCAGGCGGCGGAGAAAATCGACAAGCAGCTGCGCCGCTACAAGCGCCGGATCAAGGATCGCCATGAAGCCAGCGCCCACGCCGCGCGGGCAGAAGACGCCGCCTATACCATCTTCGTCGGGGCCGACGAGGAGGAGGAGGAAGTCACCGTCGATGCCCCGGTGGTGATCGCCGAAACCCGGGTCGATGTTCCCGAAACCACGGTATCCGACGCGGTGATGATGCTCGATCTGCGCAACACCAACGCGCTGCTGTTCAAAAACGCTGGCACCGGCAAGCATAATATGGTTTACCGCCGCGGCGATGGTTCGATCGGCTGGGTCGAGCCTACCTGACGCGCGTCACCGCGCGTCTTTCCGGGAGACAGGCGGGGGCACAAGATCCGGATTTTCCGGAACTTCTGTTGCATTCGCCGGTTTCCCACCGGAACTGACAGGCAAAGACGATTCCACAGCCATGACCGCACTTTTCACGCTCAACCCCGAAGCCGTCGGGACGATTCGCGCCGATTCGAAGGCAGAAGTCCTCGAACGGCTCTCCGCCAGCTTCGCGCGGGTCTATGGGCTCGACAGTTCCGCCGTGCTCGAACGGATCGAGGAGCGTGAGAAGCTGGGCAGCACCGGCTTCGGCCGCGGCGTGGCAATTCCCCATGCGCGCATCGCCGGCATCCCGCGCCCGGTCGCGGCTTTCCTGCGGCTGGAAGCGCCGGTGGCGTTTGATTCGGCGGACGGCATGCCGGTGGATATCGTCTTTGGCCTGCTGTCGCCCGAAAACGCCGGCGCGGCGCACCTGCACGCGCTCGCTGCTATTTCACGGATGATGCGTGACGAGGCGATGCATGTCGCGCTCAACCAGGCACCGGGGGCAGAAGCACTCTACGGCCTCATCAGCAATGTCATCGACCGCGACGCCGCCTGAGGCTGCTGCCGATGCCGGTGCGGTGCTGCACTGGCGCGCGCTGGAAAGCCTCTATGCCTCAGCCCCGGTAAACGCGCTGTTCAAGTCGCAGCTCGACGTGACGGGCGAAGGTACCGCGCGCATCGTGTTCGATATCGAACCCAGTTGTTTCCACGCTGCCGGCGCGGCGCACGGTACGATCTATTTCAAGATGCTGGACGATGCCGCTTTCTACGCGGCCAATACGCTGGTGTCAGACCGCTTCCTGCTGACCACTGCCTTCAACCTCCACTTCACCAAACCAGTCCGTGCCGGGCGGGTGGTGGCCGAAGGCCGCTGGGTCAGCGGCCGCCGCCGGGTGCTGGTTGCCGAAGCCCGGCTGGTTGACGAGGAAGGCGAGGAAGTGGGCCGGGGCACCGGCACCTTCATGCGCTCGCACATCGCGCTTTCCGGGCTTGACGGCTATGCCCGCGCCTTTGTTGCGCAGGGCTGAGCCACTTGGACAGCCGTATCCCGGCAAGTCTGGAAGTTTCCGCGCTGATCCGGCAGGTCCAGGCGGCGGGCGGCTTTCCGGTGGTACTGCAGAAGGGGGAACCTGAAGCCGGGACGATCCTGGTCGTTCTGGTCGAAAACGGCGCGAATGCGCGGGTCTATGAGCGCATGCCGCAGCTTGATGGCACCCGGCAATGGCACTGCGCAGGGCGGCAATCCACGGAAAATGCTGAAGATTTCGTCAACTGGCTGGATCGGCGCAAGGCTCAGGACCGCGATCTGTGGATAGTTGAACTGGACATCGCGGGTGGGGAACGGTTCATCGGATTAACCCCAGATGAAGGTTGACTTTGCTGCGCTGCACAAACATGGGGCCTGCTGCAACCATGCGCAGGCGGTTTGCATCGCAACGAGGCGGTGCGGCTGGCACGCAGACGGGGGGCAGCCGGCAGGAGTTCCGGCGGTAGCAGGTTCCTAGCGGGCCGTACCATCCATCCTGCGCCGGGCGAGCCAACCGCCCTTGAAGACCGCAGTATGAGTCCGAAACTTCACAAGGCCAGCCTGATCTCGGTGGCCGCCACAATTGCCATAACGCTCTTCAGCGCCGAAGGTTCCGGTGCCGCCGCACAGGCCAGTGTCGCAACAGACCAGCCCGCTGCCGCCAAAGCAGAACCGCAAACCCAGTTCACCGCCGCTCCGGTTGTCCAGACGCTTCCCGCGCCGCGCGAATCCGCGCCTGCGCTCGAAGCCGCACCGGTTTCGGCCAGCTCGCTCATCCGGCTTGTCGCCCAGCAGGCGCAGCCGGCGGAACTTCCCCGCGAACTGGCCTGCCTGGCCGGTGCGGTCTATTTCGAAGCCAAGGGCGAAAGCCTGCCAGGCCAGCTCGCCGTCGGGCGGGTGATCGTCGCGCGCTCGAAGTCGGGCCGCTTCCCTGACAGCTACTGCGGCGTGGTGTTCCAGCCCTCGCAGTTCTCCTTCGTGCGCGGCTCCACCATGCCGGGGATCGACAAGCGCTCGGCCAACTGGCGCAATGCCGTGGCCATCGCCCAGATCGCCCATTCGGGATCGTGGCAAAGCCCGGTCGAAGGCGCGCTGTTCTTCCACGCCGCGCGAGTTTCGCCCGGCTGGCACCTCAAGCGGCTGGCCCAGGTCGATAACCACATCTTCTACCGCTGAGCGGTGGCTGCATGATACGGTTGAAGGGGTCGGGCTTTCCGGCCCCTTCTGCTTTTGGGGGCTGAAGGTTCTTGCCATCGACTTGCGATGGGGCAGATCGTTACTTCAATTCCACCCAGACCGGGGCATGGTCGCTGGCCTTTTCACGGCCGCGGCGGGCCTTGTCGACACCGCAGGCCTCGAGCCGGTCGGCGAGTTCGGGCGAGAGCAGGGCATGGTCGATTCGAAACCCTTGATCCTTCTGCCACGCACCCGCCTGATAGTCCCAGTAGGTCCAGACCCCGCCGCGCGGGTTGTGCGTGGCCAGGGCATCGGTCCAGCCGTCACCCAGCAGGCGGAAATAGCCATCGCGCGATTCCGGCTGCATCAGGGCGTCGCCGGCCATGGCGGCAGGTGCCCAGACGTCGGTGTCATGCGGGATCACGTTGAAATCGCCGGTGACGATGGCCGGAACTTCTTCGGCGGCGATCTCGGCCATGCGGGCGCGCAGGCGCTCCATCCAGCGCAGCTTGTATTCGAACTTGGGGCCCGGCTGCGGATTGCCGTTGGGCAAATAGATGCAGGCGACGCGCAGGCCGAAGACCTCGGCCTCGAGATAGCGGGACTGTTCGTCTTCCGGATCGCCCTCCAGCCCGCGCCGTACTTCCACCGGCTTGGTTCCGTCGGCCAGAATGGCGACGCCGTTGAAGCTCTTCTGGCCGTGCCAGATCGCGTGGTAGCCCAGCTTTTCGAACTCGTCGGCCGGGAAACCTTCGTCCTGCGTCTTGATTTCCTGCAGGCAGGCGACGGCGGGGCGGGTTTCCTCCAGCCATTCGAGCAAGCGCGGCAAGCGGGCCTTGATCCCGTTGATGTTGTAGGTGGCGATTTTCATGGGGTGCATGGTCCGGCGCAGCGCCGGCCGCGCAAGCCGTCAGCCGGGCCCATCATACGGCAAAGCTCGAACCGCAGCCACAACCCGCTGTTGCCTGCGGGTTTTCTACCCGGAAGGCCGCGCCGCCGAGCGATTCGACATAGTCCACCACGCAGCCGGCGACGAGATCCAGGCTGACCGGATCAACCACCAGCGAGACGCCGTCAGTCTGCGATACCGCATCATCGGCATCGGCGGTTTCGGCCAGCCCGAAGGTGTACTGAAAGCCCGAGCAACCGCCGCCTTCCACGCCAAGGCGCAGGATCGGCGGCTTGCCCTGCTTCGCCGCGATAGCGGCAACGCGCGCGGCGGCGGCGGGGCTGAGCGTGATGGCGGGACTGTTCATCGTTCCGATCTAGGCGCGCCGCCCCGCACCCGCAAGGCGTGACAAGGTGCAATCACGCCATCTGGATGTAGACGCGCAGCGCTTCCGCCTCAGACGAGATGTGGTCGATCCGGTATTTCACCAGATCGCCGATCGAGACGAAGCCGACGACGCTTTCACCTTCCACAACGGGCAGGTGGCGGATGCGCCGCCGGGTCATCAGGCCCAGCGCTTCGAGCACGCTGGTATCGCGCGCCACAGTGATGGCTGGCGCGGTCATCACCTCGCCCACCTTGCGGTCGAGCATGGCCGGGCCTTGCGCCTGCAATTGATAGACGACGTCACGTTCGGAAAAGATTCCCGTTACCTTGCCGCCGTCAAACACCGGCAGCGCGCCGATGCGTTTTTCCGCCAGCAATGCCACCGCATCGCGCACCGGCATTGCGGCGCTGCAATGGATCAGGGCGGCGTCCCTTCCTTCAATCACCCGCGCAATGGTCATGGCAATTCTCCCGGAAAGCTGTTTTACCGGGCGATCATGCCATGAAGGGCGGCGCGGTGGAAGGCACTTGCTCGCGCGCCGCGCCGCGCGCATGGCACGGCCCATGCCGCGCCATTCTCCGCTCGACGATCCCGTAACCGCCCTGCTCGCCTGGGCGCGGCTGCGCCGGCTGATGGGCTGTGCGATGCTGCTGACGGTAACGCTGGTGGCGGGGGCCATGGTCATGGTCTGGCGCCACGGCGCTGCTGCCCGGGCCGACCGGTGGATCGCGGTGGCACTGGGGCTGGGGCTGGCGATGCTGGTGCTGAGCGGGCTGGCCGGCCTGCGGGCTCTTTCCCGCGCGCGGCGGGGCGGCCGGGATCAGGCCGGATAGAGCCGGAATTCCTCGACCGGCACGCCGCCGACCAGATGCTCCTGGATGATCCGTTCAAGGACCGGTTCGGTGCAGGAATGATACCAGACCCCTTCGGGCCAGACGACGGCGACAGGGCCGGCGGCGCAGATCTTCAGGCAATCGGCCTTGCTGCGCGCGATGCCGCCGTCGCGGTCCAGCCCCAATTGCTTCAGCCGCTTCTTGAGGAAGGTCCAGGCCGGGACGCCGACCGCAGCCGTGCAGCATTCGCCCTTCTGCGGTTCGGCGCAAAGGAAGATGTGGCGCTTGATTGCGTCGCCGCCGCAAGTGGTCAGCGCCGCGCGGGCGCGGGCGATGTCTTCGGGCGCGGCGGTCATGGTTTCAGCATCCATTCCTGCATCGCGGCGCGCACGGCGGCGGGAAGCTCCGCCGGGCCCTGCGGAGCCATCGCCACCATCACCGACTGGGCAAAGACCACGGTGCGCCCTTCCTGCGTCAGCAGCACGTCCAGCGTATAGCTCGTTCGCCCCAGCCTCGCCGCGCCCGCATGGACGGTAACCGGCGCGGGGTAGAAAGCCTGGCCGAGGAATTCGATCCCCAGACTGGCGACCATCGCCGCAAGGCCGCCCCGCCCGTCGATAAAGCCGCTGGCACGGTGAAAGCGCACCCGTGCTTCTTCCACCATGCCGGTCAGCGACACGTTGTTGAGGTGGCGGTTGACGTCGAGATCGGCGAATCGAGTCTCGATCGCACAGGAAAAGGGAAAGCGCGCGGGGTTCAGCAGCGCAGGATCGGGTTTGGCCATGCCGCGTCGAAACTACTTCTTCAGCCAGCGGTCAAGCCAGGCGAACACCGTCTGGTGCCATTGAATCGAATTCTTCGGCTTGAGCACCCAGTGGTTCTCGTCCGGGAACACCAGCAGTTCGGATGGCACCTTGCGTCGCTGCAGCGCGGTGAAGGCGGCGAGTCCCTGAGTGTAGGGGATGCGGAAGTCCTTCTCGCTGGTGATCACCAGCATAGGCGTCTGCCACTTGGCGACGTGGTTCACCGGGTTCCACTTCTCGAACTCGTCGGGCGCTTCGTAATAGGGGTGGCCGCCGTGCTCCCATTCGTCGAACCACAGCTCCTCGGTCTCATAGGCCATGGCGCGGGCATCGAACACGCCGTCGTGCTGGACCAGACACTTGAACCGGTCGGCCCATTGTCCTTCGATCCAGTTCATCATGTAGCCGCCATAGCTCGCGCCGAGCGCGCAGGCATTGGCGCCGTCAAGCTGCGTATCGCGCGCGGTGGCGGCGGCGAGGCCGAGCTTGAGATCTTCGAGCGGCTTGCCGCCCCACTGGCGGTTGATCGCATCGGTGAAGGCCTGACCGTAACCGGTCGATCCGTGGAAATCGACCGAGACTACAGCATAACCCTGCGAGGCGAACAGGCGCGGGTTCCAGCGCCATGACCACGAATCGGAATAGGAACCCTGCGGGCCGCCATGGACGAACAGCAGCACCGGCAGCTTGCCGCTGGCACCCGCCGGCTTGTGGATCTGGCCCCACACGGTGTCACCGCCCGCCCCGGCGAAGCTGAAGCGGCTTGACGTCACCGGCGGCATCGCGGCGAGCGCGGCATCGTTGGCGTGGCTGAGCTGGCGGCCCGGCTTGCCCGGCGCGGCGATCCACACTTCCGCCGGGGTCTGCACCGAATCGCGGGTATAGAGCAGGCCGCCGCCGGGCAGCGGCGTGACATTGCCGACGTGCCCTTCTGTCATACCCTTGGGTGCGAGTTTCAGCCGCTCGACCTTGCCGCTGGCGGGATCGATGCGGAACACCGGATTGTCGAGCACGTCTTCGGCCGTGGCGATCAGGCTGCGGCTGTCGGGGGTCCAGGCCAGCGAGCCAACCGAACGGTCCCACCCGGCGGTGAGCGCGCGCTTTTCCCCGGTCTGCAGGTTGACCAGCTGTACTACCTGCCTGTCCGCCTCATAGGCCGGTCGTGCCATCGCGACGAAGGCCAGCCACTTGCCGTCGGGCGAGGGGGCGGGAAGCGTGTCGGTGCCCTTGTTATCGGCGGTGACGTCATGCGGCGCGCCGCCGTCGAGCGGGGCGTGCCAGACATCGACATTGGTCGATGTCGGCTCTTCGCGGTTGGCCTGCCGCGCGGCGAACCAGACACCGCGCGAATCGGCGGCCCACGCCAGCTCCTCGCCGCCGCCGGAGGGTTTGGTCGGGCTATCGCCGGTCAGCGTGCCGGGAGGGCCGTCGATGGCCACGGCATCGCCTGCCACCTTGCCGTCACTGCCCAGTGCCACGGCAAAGCCGCGACTGTAGTTGCCGGGGGTTTCCCAGGCATCCCAGTGCCGCACGAAACCCGCGCCGTCCCTGTAGAGCCGTCCGGTGCCGGGGCCGGGCAGCGCGGTGTTGCCATCCTTGTCGCAGCCCAGCGTCGGGCAATCGCGAGCGACGTCGCCCCAGACCAGCACCCGCTTGCCATCGGGTGAGAGGTGAAAACCGGCGACATCGGCCTTGAAGCTGCTCGCCTGCACCGGTGCGGAACCCGGGGCGGTCAGGTCCAGCATCCACAGCTGGTCGCTGCCCGATTTGCCAGAGAGGAAGTAAAGTCGCTTGCCGTCCGGGCTGAACGCGGGGTCGCTCTCACCAGCGTCGGGCAGGTCGGCGATGCGTTCGGGGGTGCCGCCGCTCGCCGCCACGCGCCACAAGCTGGGGCTGCGCTTGAAACTGGCGGGATCGGTATCGGTCTGCTGCCACACCACCCATTTGCCATCGGGCGAGGCGACCGGCGCGGCGACTCGCTTCAGGGTGACAAAGGCAGCCGGACTGGGGGCGTCCGCCCGGGCGGTGACGGGGAACAGCGCGCCGGAGGCGAGCAGGGCGATCGCAAGCGAAGATGGTTTCATCTGTTGCTTGTTAGCGCAAATCGCCCGAAAGCAAAATCGCGCGTCAGGCCGGGCGCGGCGAGCGCGGTGATCAGGCCTTCTTGCCGACGATCCGGGCGATTTCCGCAGCAACCATCGATTCGACCAGCGGCGGCAGGTTCTTGTCGAGCCATTCGGCCAGCGCCGGGCGCAGCAATTCGCGAACCAGCCCTTCAAGCGAGGTCTCGCCCGAGCGGACGATCTGCGGCTGGGCCGGCGGCTGGGCCATCATCGCCAGCGCAGCCAGCGATTCGCGCATCGATTCGCGGGCATCGGGGTTCACCAGTGCTTCGTCCTGCAGCGGTTCTTCCTCGTCCGCTTCGTCGATCCAGCTATCCGATTCGGCAAGGTCCAGAACCTCGTCCTCGTCATCGTCGACGACGGCGGGCGCTGGAGCAACTGCGCGCAGGCCGCGCGATTCGCGCTGGCGGCGGGTCTCGGCGGCACCCTCGCGGTTGTCCCGCGCGATCACCTTCTTGATCGATTCGAGGATTTCCTCGACCGAAGACTCGCTCGCCTGACGCATTATGCCTAACCCCCGATTCACTTCGCCGGGATTGAACCGTCCTGGGCCGGTGTGTCAACGGTGCGGGTCGATTTCGCGACCGGGGCAGGATCATTGTCCCAGTCGAACACCTTGCCACGCACTCGCTCGTAATTGATGTCGGGATCGTAGAGTGCCCCGCCGTCCAGCGCCAGATCGCGCGCTTCGGCCCGGCCCATGGCGGCGAGCAGCGAAAAGCCCGCGACATAGGCGTTGCGCCGCGCGGTAACCAGCTGGACCTGCGCGTTGAGCAGTTCCTGTTCGGCATTGAGAATGTCGAGAATCGTGCGGTTGCCTACCGAGTTTTCCGCCCGCACCCCCTCAAGGCTGAGGGTGGCGGCATCGACGGCGATCTGGGTCGAAGCGATGATCTCGTTCGCCGCCTGCCACGAAGACCAGGCGGCGCGAACTCCGGCGATCACTTGCCGCTCGGCCCCAATTTCGGTTTCCATCGCCACTTCAGCGCGTTCTTGCGCCTGGCGGCGCAGCGCGGCGGGGCGGCCACCCTGAAACAGCGGAATGGTGGCGCGGACCCCGGCGGTGGCCCCGGTGCTCGATTGGTTGAAGGCGCTGCCGCCATTGCCCAGCGTGCCGAAATAGTCGGTATAGGTCCCGCCAGTGAACACTTCGACGCGCGGCAGGCGCGATGCGCTGGCGGTGTTGATGTCATAGCCGGCGGCTCGGGCACGTTCGCGTGCGGCGATCAGGTCGGGGTTGTGCTCCAGCGCCACGGCCACGGCATCCTCGGCGCTGGCGGGCAGGCCGGGGAGCGGCGGCGGCGGCTCAAGCGCGACCGGCGGCTTGCCGACCAGCTGGATGTAGCGTTCGCGCGCATTGGCAAGGTTGGCCTCGGCAGAGCGCGTGCTGCCCTTGGCCAACGCCAGCCGCGCCTGCGACTGGGCGACATCGGTGCGGGTTAGGTCGCCGATCTCGAATCGGTCGCTGGTCGCCTGCAGGTTGACCGAAAGGACTTCGACGTTCTTGCGGTTGAGCCCGACCACCGCCTCGCCCGAGATGACGTCCATGTAGGTCGCGACGACCTGGGCAAACAGCCCCGATTCGGCCCCGCGCAGATCGGCCTGGCCGGCCTCGACCCGTGTTTTCGCCGCCTGCACCGCATTGCGCACGCCGCCGCCCGAATAGATCGGCACGGCCAGCGTCACCTGGCCCGAGAGCTGGCGGTCAGGGCCGAGTCCGGTGGTGTCGGTGGAGCGCAGCAGCTCGGTATGGGTGGCCCCGGCGCTGACCGAAGGCAGCCCGTCGGCGCGGGCGATCGGCACGCTTTCATCCACCGCGCGCTGCTGGGCACGGGCGGCCTGCAGCGACGGGTTGGTGTTGTAGGCCATGGTCAGCGCGCCGCGCAGATCGTCCGCCCGCGATGGCGCGGCCAGCAGAAGCGCACTGCCGGCGATACTTGCAAGCAGGGCGGTGCGACCCGGCCGGTGCCGCATGGTCAGAAGCTCCAGCCCTTCGCCGCGGCGAATTCGGCCAGCACCGGCATGCCGATGTCGGCCAGCGGCTGCAGAACAACCTGGTCGGCGATCATCCGGCCCACGGCGAGGCGGGTGACGCCGCGTTCGGCCAGCCCGGTGACCACGCGGCCACCCTCGGCCAGCGCGGCCGCAAGGTTTGCCGGCAGTTGCTCGATTGCCCCGTCGATCACAAGCAGCGAATAGGTGCCACGCTTGCCGCGCGCCACGCCCTTGAGCGCGGCTTCGGCGGCGTCGATCCGGTCCATCGAGCCGACCAGCGGTGCGAGCAGCGCGGCGAGATAGTCGCTGCCAGAGGTTACCACCAGCGCGCGGTCGTCCTTCGCCGGCGCTGCTTCGGCGAGCATCTTGCCATGGACCAGCGGCGCGGCGAGGAACCGGCCCTCGCCCAGCGGCAGCGCGCGGTCGATATAGCAGGTGTCGCGCAGCGCGGCGGGGACGAAGTCCTCGCGCGGCAGGCTGTTCATCGCGGTGAGCACCCAGGGCTCGTTGACGCCGCTGGTACGCAGCTGGCTGTCGATCATGGCGCGGCGGGCTGCGGCAAGGTTCACGGGCCGCTCTTCGGTCAGGGTCATGTCCAGGTCCTTCTCGCGCACCGTATTGCAACAATAATACGCTGGCGCAATCGCTTCGCTTTAGAGTCTGATTCGAAGTCCGCGAAAAAGCGAACTTCGGGCCGTAGCCAGCCCGCTCCCCCGCCTGGCCACCCAAGGCATTGTATTCTATGGGTGGTCGGGCGAGGGAGCGGGCTGGCTACGGCCTTCCGGAACAATAGTTTCGGAGCAGGCTCTTAGGCGAAGGCGGCTGGCGCGCCAAGCGCTTTGAAGCGCGGTTTGTCGATCCGCTTCGGCGCTTTGACGGATTGCCGGAATTGCGCTTATGGGGGCCATCGCCATGGCGGCCGGGTGCCGCCCCACCTCCCGCCAAGGAGCCCGAAATGACCGACATGGTAACGATCCGCGAGGAAGACCTGATCGACAGCGTCGCCGACGCGCTGCAGTTCATCAGCTACTACCACCCGATGGACTACATCCGCGCGCTGGGCGAAGCCTATGAGGCGGAGCAGGGCCCGGCGGCGAAGGATGCCATCGCCCAGATCCTGACCAACAGCCGCATGTGCGCCGAAGGTCACCGGCCGATCTGCCAGGATACCGGCATCGTCAACGTATTCATCGAATGGGGCCAGAACTGCCGGCTCGAATCGGACCGGTCGATGCAGGACGTGATCGATGACGGCGTGCGCCGCGCCTATCTCAACCCGGACAACAAGCTGCGCGGCTCGATCCTTGCCGATCCTGCATTCACTCGCCGCAACACCAGGGACAACACCCCCTGCGTGCTGCACGTCGCGATGGTGCCGGGCAGCAAGGTCTCGGTCGATGTCGCGGCCAAGGGGGGCGGTTCGGAGAACAAGTCCAAGTTCAAGATGATGAACCCCAGCGATTCGATCGTCGACTGGGTGCTCGAAATGCTGCCGCAGATGGGTGCCGGCTGGTGCCCGCCGGGCATGCTGGGCATCGGCATCGGCGGCACGGCGGAACACTGCATGCTGCTGGCCAAGCAGGCGCTGATGGAGCCGATCGACATGGGCCAGCTGAAAGCGCGCGGTCCCCAGAACGACATCGAGGCACTGCGCATCGAACTGTTCGACAAGGTCAACGCGCTGGGCATCGGCGCGCAGGGCTTGGGCGGGCTTTCCACCATCCTTGACGTCAAGATCAAGGATTGGCCGTGCCATGCCGCAGGCAAGCCGGTCGCCATGATCCCCAACTGCGCCGCCACCCGCCACGCGCACTTCACGCTTGATGGCAGTGGGCCAAGCTACCTCGAAACGCCCAAGCTGGATCAGTGGCCGCAGGTGCACTGGGCACCCGATACGGCAGCGAAGAAGGTCAATCTCGATACCCTGACCGCCGCAGAAGTGCAGGGCTGGAAGCAGGGCGACCGGCTGCTGCTCAATGGCAAGATGCTTACCGGGCGCGATGCCGCGCACAAGCGGATCAAGGACATGCTGGCGCGCGGCGAGGCGCTGCCGGTCGATTTCTCGGGCCGGGTGATCTATTACGTCGGCCCGGTCGATCCGGTGCGCGATGAAGTCGTCGGCCCGGCTGGCCCGACCACTGCCACTCGCATGGACAGCTTCATGGACATGATGCTCGGGCAAGGCCTGCTCGCCTGCGTCGGCAAGGCCGAACGCGGTCCGGCGGCGACCGAGTCGATTGCCCGGCACAAGTCCGCCTACCTCATGGCGGTCGGCGGCGCGGCCTATCTGGTGGCGCGGGCGATCAAGGCGGCGAAGGTCGTCGGCTTCGAGGACCTCGGCATGGAGGCGATCTACGAATTCACCGTGGAAGACATGCCGGTCACCGTCGCGGTCGACAGCGAAGGCCACAACGTCCACCAGCTTGCCCCGCTGGTGTGGAAGGAAAAGATCGCCAAGGAAGGACTGCTGGCAAGATAGCTCAGTTATCCGGTGCGAGCAGTGCCGCGATGGCGGTGCTGTTTGCCGGGGCAAACGGATTGAGCACGCGCAGTCCGCCGATGTCGAGACCGTCCTGCATGTCTTCGGACAGTAACACGGTTGCTCCGGCACGGCGGGCAACGGTGGCGATCAGCGCGTCGAAGAATTGCAATCCAAACCGTTTCGCCAGCAGCGCCGCATCCTGAAGTTCGGCCACTTCAGTTTGAGGTGCGTGAAACACCATGGCGAATGTCGCGACCTTGTCGATTGCGGCGTGCAGAGATACCAGCTCCTTGCGTCTGCAGACGTTTATGAATTCTCCCAGAACCTGCACGGGGACGACGGCTTGCTCGAACGCCAGGCGCGACAACAGGCTGGCCGCGATAACATGCCGTCCGCTGGAGTCCTGCGGGTCTTCCGCATAGATCAGGATGTTTGTATCGAACGCGATCAACGGCCTGTGCGCTCTTCATAGGTTGCAGGACCTGACAGGCCAGGAAGTCCGGTCTCAAAGCCTTTCAGCATTCGCTCATAAGCCGCCTTGAACACCGGATCGTCGAGCCGATTCCTGCCCTTGGGGCGCAGTTCGGCAACGATCTTGCCGTTGCGCGAAATTTCGATCACCTCGCCAGCTTCGGCGCGGGCAATGGCCTTGGACGTATTGGCATTGAATTCGCGGATCGACATGACGCTCACGGCACTGGCCTTGATTGTTGCAACTGTTGCAACATAACCGGTGCTGTGCGATCCCGCAAGCGTGGCTGCGGCCCATCGACCAACGCCCGACTCGCCTCGACCAAGCCGCTGGCGCGGGCGGGGTGCTTCGGGCTATTCAGCCTTGCGAATGGCCAGTCTGCCCCAATCCCTGAGTGAACCCCTGCCGCGCGTACCGGCGCGCACAGTGCTGCTGTCGATAGCCGGGCTGTGGCTGTGCTATTTCGTGCTCGCCTCGGCGCGCGGGCTGGTGGTCGGGCTGGAGATGCACTGGCCGCTGCTGTTGCGGCGACTGGTGGTGACGGCGGGATCGATGGCGGTGACCGCCGCGATCTGGCCGCTGCTGCGGCTGCTCGATCCGGCGCGGCTATGGACCAAGATCGGCGCGGTGCTGCTGATCGCGCTTCCCGCCTCGTTGCTGCTGGCGGCGATCAACCAGTGGGTCTTTTCCGATATCGAATCGCAGGTCGTCACCAAGATCGGTGAGCGCGAGGGTTTGCGCATCCGCCGCGACGAGGCGGGCAACCTGCTGGTCGATCCGCTGAACCGGGGCCAGGCGACGCCCGCTCCCGCTCCTGCCGCTGGCGAACTGCCGGTCGGCCCGGCAAGCGACGGGGCGGAAAGTGAAGACCTGATCGGCCCTGCCGGGGTCACCATCAGCCGCGAAACCCGCGACGAAACGCGCTGGCAGCAGCTTACCGACGTGGCGTTGGGCCGCTATTTCCTGCTGCTCGCCTGGGCGGCGCTGTACTACGCGCTGGTCAATTCCGAAAGTGCCCGGCTGGCGGAGCGGCGCGAAGGCGAATACCGCCGCGCGGCCAAGGCTTCCGAGCTGCGTTCGCTGCGCTATCAGGTGAACCCGCACTTCCTGTTCAACACGCTCAATTCGCTGTCCGCCCTGGTCATGACCGGCAAGAGCGACGCGGCGGAGCGGATGATCCAGACGCTCTCCACCTTCTATCGCCGCAGCCTGGCGGGTGATCCCACCGGCGATCTGCCATTGTCCGAAGAGATCGATCTCCAGCGGCTCTATCTCGAAATCGAGGCTGTCCGATTCCCCGAGCGGCTGATCGCGCGGTTCGATATTCCCGCCGATCTCGAAGCGGCGCTGGTACCGGGCATGATCCTGCAGCCACTGGTGGAAAACTCGGTCAAATATGCCGTCGCGCGCAGCCGGCTGCCCGTAACCGTCACCATCGCCGCGCGTGCGGAGGCGGACCGGCTGGCCATTGCTGTCAGCGACGACGGGGTGGGTGAGGCCGGGCCGGGGACAGCGGGCTGCGGCATCGGTCTGTCCAACGTGCGTGACCGGCTGGCTGCTCGCTTCGGCGGAGACGGCCGGCTCGAATCGGGGCCCGTTGCCGGCGGCTATCGCACCGTCATCCGCCTGCCGCTGGTGAAAGATCATGGCTGAAACCTCTGAATCCTCTCCGCCGCTGCGGGTGCTGATCGTCGATGACGAACCGCTGGCGATCGAACGCCTGCAGGTGATCTGTTCGCGCATTCCTGGCCTGGCCATCGCCGGCACCGCCAGCGATGGCGCTGCGGCGCTGCGGCTGGTGGAGGCGCTGGCCCCCGATCTGCTGCTGCTCGACATGACCATGCCCGAGCTTGATGGCCTTGCCGTTGCCCGTGCCTTGTCGCGGCAGCCAAGCCCGCCAGCACTGGTCTTCGTCACCGCGCACGATGGCTTCGCGGTGGAGGCCTTCGATCTCGATGCGGTGGACTATGTGCTCAAGCCGGTCGCGCCCGAACGACTGGAGCGCGCCATTGCCCGCGCCGTCGCGCGGCGCGGGCAGCGTTCGGGCCGCGCCAGCGACTGGATCGGCGAATTCTGGGTGCCGCACCGCTCCGAGCTGCTGCGCGTCGCCGCCAGCGATGTCGACCGGATCGATGCCGAGCGCGACTATGTCCGCCTGCACGTCGGCGCGCGCAGCTATCTGCTGTTGCAGACGGTGACCGGGCTGGAGGCGCGGCTCGATCCGGCAATGTTCATCCGCCTGCACCGCTCGGTGATCCTGCGGCGCGACCGGATCACCGGGCTGCGGCACGATGGGCTGGGCGTATGGTCGGCCGAACTGGCTGACGGCAGCGCGGTGCGGATCGGCCGCACCTATCTTGCCCGCGCGAAAGCCATGGCGGGGCGCTGATCCCATCTGTGAAAAAATCCCGGTCCGGGGGACTGGTCCGGACCGGGTTCGGATCGCCGGGCCCCGCAAGGGGGAAGCTACCGGCACGGGCAGTTGTCCGTGGGGGACTTTCCGTGCAGAACTGCCGTTACGGCATCCTGAGATTTCGGCAACTATCCTTCGACAAGGGCCGCGAGCAATCGACCGGATGACGCCCGCGCCCGACGAACGACAGGTCGTCCGGCAAGAGAGATGCAATCGCGCCCGGGGCGTCCTACATGTTGCCCATGGGCCTGTTCATCGTCTTCCTGCTCGGCATCGCCAACTTCGCGCTGCACAAGGCGGTGCTGGAAAGCGGCCATCCGCTGCTGGGGCGGGTGCCGGGTTTTTTCCATCTGCTGGGCGGACGGTTCAGCCTTGGCGTCGAATTCCTCATGCTGCTGGGCTCGCTGCTGATGGTTCAAAGCGGTGCCCAGGGCTGGGTGCTGGGCTATCTGTTCTACAGCGCGATGAACGCCGCTTCGGCCTGGCTGATCCTGACCGGGCGGATCTGAACGCGACAAGGCCCGGAGCCGGCGAACCGGTCCGGGCCTGGCAGGTGTGGCCAGTTGGTCGTGGCGCTAGCCGCCAAGGCCGCTGTTCGGTGCAGCGCGCGCCACCCGGTCCGCCAATGCGGCTCGGGCATCGGCGCGGCACTTGGCGTTGGCATTGCCGGCCAGCAGCGTGCCGGTCTGCACGCCCTGCTCGCAGATCGCGGTGGCAACGCGGGCGATCCGGCGCGAAAGTTCGGCCTTGCCGGCTTCGCTCGACAGGTCGAGATCGCCGAAACGCAGTTCGAGCGCGGGTGCCTCGGCATGGGCAGCGGCGGACAGGGTCAGCGCTCCGGCGAGCGCGGCGGCGATGGCGGTCTTGAACATGATGGGCATCCTTTCGATCAGCACGGCAGGTGGGGGGCGTCGTGCAGGGCTGTGTTAGACCGGCATTACACCTTGCCGCATCCCCCGCTCGACCGGGCCGCCCGCCACGCCGACCAACGGCGCGCGGCATCGACGAACAGCACACCGCCACCGCCCAATGCCGTAGCGTCAGCAGCCCGATGCCGACGATTTCACTTGCCACCCGGCCCGTGCGCCTGCTTGTCAGGGGCATGACCCGGCCGCTCGTTCTCTACCACGTCAGCGATATTCATTTCGGGGCGGAAGACCGCGCCGCGCATGACTGGTTTGCCGCCGAGGTGGCGCGTGAACGGCCCGATGCGGTGATCTGCACCGGCGATGTCACCATGCGCGGGACCCGGCGGGAATTCGATGCGGCGGCGCAGTGGCTGGGCGGGCTGGCCGCGCCCGTCCGGGTCGAGCCGGGCAATCACGACATGCCCTATTACCATCACATGCTGGCGCGGTTGACCCGCACCTTCGAGCGGTTCGACGCGATGCAGCGCGCGGTTGAGGTGGTGATCGACCTGCCGGGGGTGGCGCTGGTGCCGTTGCGCACCGTGACTGCGGCGCAATGGCGGCTCAACTGGTCAAAGGGCCGGATTGCCCCCGCGGCGCTCGATCACGCGCTGGCGCGGCTGGCGGCGGCAGAGGGGCACGCGGTGCGGATTGCCCTCTGTCACCACCCGCTGGTCGAAGCCGATACCGAAGGCACTGCCTCGACGCGCGGCGGCAAGCAGGCTCTGGCGGCGCTGGCGCGCGGCGGCGCGCAGATCGTGCTGTCGGGCCACGTCCATGACCCCTTCGACATCACCCTGCGGCCCGACGGCCTGCCGATCCGCATGATCGGCGCGGGCACCCTGTCGCAGCGGCTGCGCTCCACCCCGCCCAGCTACAACCGGCTGACCATCGCCGGAGGACAGGTAACCGTCGATTTGCGCCTCGCGAAGGAGTGATCGCAGATGGGGGCGGCGCAATCCGGCGGCAAAGGTGGGGCGGCAAAGGTGGCAAACGAAAAGGGCGGCCCGTTGCCGGACCGCCCCTTCGTGCAATGCTGCAGGCCGAAGCTTAGCGCTTCGAGAACTGGAAGCTGCGGCGTGCCTTGGCGCGGCCGTACTTCTTGCGCTCGACCACGCGGCTGTCGCGGGTGAGGAAGCCGGCGGCCTTGACCGCGCCGCGCAGCGCGGGCTCGAACTTCGACAGGGCCTGGGCGATACCGTGCTTGACGGCACCGGCCTGACCCGAAAGCCCGCCACCCTTGACGGTGCAGACCACGTCGTACTGACCCGAACGGTCAGCCACTTCGAAAGGCTGGTTGATCACGAGGCGCAGGGTCGGACGGGCGAAGTAGACTTCCTGATCGCGGCCGTTGACGGTGATCTTGCCCGAACCGGGCTTGATCCACACACGGGCGACGGCGTCCTTGCGGCGGCCGGTGGCGTAGGAACGGCCCTGGGCGTCAACCTCGCGCTCGCGCAGCGGCGCGGGCGGGCCGGTACGGACCGGAGCTTCGGGAGCGGCCGGGGCAGTCGCTTCGGCGGCAACCGCGTTGCCGGCGGCGAGAGCGCCGAGATCGGCGAGATCGGTGACGGTGTTATCGGACATTATGCGCCCACCTTGTTCTTGCGGTTGCGGCTGGCAACGTCGAGCACGACCGGCTGGGTGCCGCCATGCGGGTGTTCGCTACCGGCATAGAGGTGCAGCGCGCGCATCTGCGCCCGGCCCAGCGGACCGCGCGGGATCATGCGTTCGACTGCCTTTTCCAGCACGCGCTCGGGGAAGCGGCCGGCCAGGACCTTGTCCGCCGTCACTTCCTTGATGCCGCCCGCATAGCCGGTGTGCTTGTAATAGGTCTGCTGCTTGAGCTTGTTGCCGGTGAACTTCACCTTGTCGGCGTTGATCACGACAACGTGATCGCCACAATCGACGTGGGGGGTGAAGCTTGGCTTGTGCTTGCCGCGCAGGTGATTGGCGATGACCACCGCGAGGCGGCCGACCACCAGGCCATCGGCATCGATGAGATGCCAGTTCTTTTCGACCTCGGCCGGCTTGATCGACCGGGTCTGCTTGCTGAGCGCCTTCATGGCTGGTCTGGATCCTTTGTGGATTGATTCAGCTTCGACTGATTCCACCAGAGACCGGACGGTCGCCAGCGGGAAGGCGGCCCTTTCGTGGAATGGGGTGCGAAAGTCAAGCGTTCCGGGCCTTTGCGGGGAGGTAAAATAATACCGTGCTCCGCAAACGACGCCTGCGGCAGGCTTCAGCGCTGCCGGGCCATGCCTTCCAGCCGCCAGAGTTCGCGCGTGATCCGTTCGGACCCGCCGAAGTCGGTGGTGACGGTGCGCTCCACCCGCCGCAGCAAGCCACTATCACGTTCGGCATCCGCCGCGAGATCGACGGTGACCTTGCCGGTACCGCCTTGCGGCAGCGCGAAGGCGCGCGATTCGCGGTGATCGCCGACAGCCGGGCGGAACAGGTTGCGCGGCCACTTCACCGTGCCGCCCTGCGTGGTGAGTTGCTGGACGAAACTGTTGACGTCCGCCTGGTCAGAACCGGCCAGCGCCGAACCGGCCACCCAGTGCCCGACAATGGTCGAAGCCTGCCCCGCCGTCGCCGCGTCGAAACCGCCCGCCTGGTCAAGGATCATGCCCTGGGCATCGAGGTGCATCGGAAAGGTGTCCGTATCCGTCCGGCGGCGCTCAAGCTCGGCAAGCGGGGCGAGGTTGGGCGGCGCGTCAACTTCCACCGCGATCAGCTTGCCATCGACGCGGTAACCACTGCCCTCTCGCTCGAAATGAATCTCGTAGCTGCGCCGCGCGACCACTTCCTGCCCGTCCAGCAACGGACGGCGCACTTCGCGCGTCAGCACCATGCCGGATGGGGGCGGGGTGAAGCGGCCCGCCGGAGCCGGGGCAGCCTCGGCCGGCGGGGAGGAATCGGCGGCGAGCGCCGCGCCGGGCACCAGTGCCGCGATTCCGGCCAGAAGAATTGCGTGCTTCGGAGACGGTTTGTTCATGCCGCCAACCCTCCCGCCAAGGCCTTGCCCGCCGAAGCGGCGACTGCGCCGTCGGGGAAAGGGCACCACATCAGGTGCGGGGTTACAGGATGGCTCTCTCCGCTCATGCTCGCCTGCCCAGAACATGCGCGCCCCAGACGGTCGACGCAAGCAGAAGCGCTCCGACCAGCTGGTGCAGCACTGCCAGCCACAGCGCCACCCCGGTCATCACCGTGGCAATGCCCAGCAGCAACTGGGTGCCGAAGGCACTGTGGATCGCCACCGAGGCCGCACGGCCGCCAGCCATCGGGCGCAGGCGGCGCGCCAGCACGATCAGCACCGCCACCACGACCCAGGCCCACCAGCGATGGATGAAATGGACTACCGCCGGGTCGGACAGCATGGCATGGCCAGGCCCGCGCCCGGTTTCGGTCGGCCCCGGCCAGAACGATCCATTCATCAGCGGCCACTGGTTGGTCACCAGCCCGGCGCGCAGTCCGGCGGTAAGCGCGCCGTAGAACAATTGCCCGCCCAGCACGGCCAGCGCCAGCGCGGCGAAGCCGGTCAGCCGCGCGCGCGCTTCGCCCCGCGCCGCGCCAAGCAGGTCCAGCGCGGTCCATACCAGCATGGCCAGCAGCGTCAGTGCCAGCAGCAGGTGCGTCGCCAGGCGGAAATGGCTGACGCGAACATCGTGGACGATGCCCGATTTCACCATCCACCAGCCCACCGCGCCCTGCAGCCCGCCCATCGCCAGCAGCAGCAGCAGCCGGGGCTTGTAGCCGACGGGAATCCGTCCCCTGATCCAGAACCACGCCAGCGGCGCGGCAAAGGCCAGACCGGTCGCCCGGGCCAGCAGGCGGTGGACCCATTCCCAGAAGAAGATGAACTTGTAGGTCGCCAGCGTCATTCCCGCCGGCCCGTTGACCTGGATGAACTGCGGCGTCTGGCGATAGGCGTCGAATTCGGCCTGCCATTGCGCCTCGGTCAGCGGCGGGATGGTTCCGGCCACCGGCTTCCACTCGGTGATCGAAACCCCCGATTCGGTGAGCCGGGTAATGCCGCCGACCACGACCATGGCGACAACCAGCGCGGCGACAAGCAAAAGCCAGCGCGCCAGCGCCAGCGGCTGTGTTGTCGATCCGGATTGCCCTGGCGTCATGATCGCCATCGTGCCCCTGCTGTGTCGCTCGCAAACCCCGTTGCCGCTCCTTTGGTTTCGCGCCCGACAAAGCGCAAGCGGCGAAATTGTATCGACCCAGCTTGAAGCATGTTACAACATAACATATCTGGAGCCCACGATGCGCGATGCGATCCTTTCGATTCGAGACAGGCTGGACGGGTTCGGGGTCATGCTCTCCGGGCTCTGCGCGGTGCATTGCCTTGCTTCGATCGTGCTGGTTTCGGTGCTGGGACTGGGTGGTGAAGTGCTGCTTTCGCCTAAGATTCACCAGTTTGGGCTGGCGCTGGCCGTGCTCGTCGGCGCGGTGACGCTTGGTATCGGCGCGCTGCGCCATGGCCTGCCCGGCCCACTGCTGATCGGCCTGTGCGGGCTGCTGCTGATGGCCTCGGCGCTGGCGGTGGGGCATGGGGTGCCCGAAGCGGTGCTGACCATCGCCGGGGTGTCGCTCGTCGCCACCGCACACATCCGGAACTTGCGCCACACGTGCTGAGCGCTAAGGCGGAGACCATGGCCGCCGAACTCAACCTTACCGTCAACGGAGAGCCGCGCCGCATCGCCGCCGGCAGCACCGTCGCCGATCTCGTGCTTGCACTCGAACTCAACCCGGCCAAGGTCGCGGTGGAGCGCAATGGCGAGATTGCCCCGCGCTCGACGCTGGCCGAGGTGGTGCTCGGCGATGGTGACGTGCTGGAGATCGTCCATTTCGTCGGCGGCGGCCAGGGTGATGCAGTCGGGGGAGAAAGCAGCGTGCAGGATCAAGACAGCTGGACAGTCGCCGGCCGCACCTTCCGGTCGCGGCTGATCGTCGGCACCGGCAAGTACAAGGATTTCGCCCAGAACGCCGCCGCCGTGGCGGCATCGGGGGCAGAGATCGTCACCGTGGCGGTGCGCCGGGTCAATGTGTCGGACCCCAAGGCACCGATGCTCACCGATTTCATCGATCCCGCCAGAATCACCTACCTGCCCAACACTGCCGGTTGCTTCACCGCCGAAGACGCGATCCGCACCCTGAGGCTGGCGCGCGAGGCGGGCGGCTGGGATCTGGTCAAGCTGGAAGTGCTGGGCGAGGCGCGCACCCTCTACCCCGACATGCGCGAGACGCTGAAGGCGACCGAGGTTCTGGCGAAGGAAGGCTTCCTGCCGATGGTGTACTGCGTCGACGATCCGATCGCGGCGAAGCAGCTGGAAGAAGCGGGCGCGGTCGCCGTCATGCCGCTCGGCGCGCCGATCGGCTCGGGCCTTGGCATCCAGAACCGGGTGACCATCCGCCTGATCGTTGAAGGCGCGAGCGTGCCGGTGCTGGTCGATGCCGGCGTCGGCACTGCAAGCGACGCGGCGGTGGCGATGGAGCTGGGGGTGGACGGCGTGCTGATGAACACCGCCATCGCCGAAGCAAAAGACCCGGTCCGCATGGCCCGCGCGATGAAGCTGGCGGTAGAAGCCGGGCGCGAGGCCTATCTGGCAGGCCGGATGCAGACGCGGAAATACGCAGATCCCTCCAGCCCGCTGGCAGGGATGATTTGACGATCTTGGTTAACGGCTTCGTTACCATATTCTGGTGAACTGCTGTCGATGGGGCATCACGCCCCGCGCAACAGGGACTACCGGATCATGGCCAATACCGGCACGGCTTCGCTGACCATCGCCGAACTGCGCGAGTTCGCCAGCTTCACCCCCTGCGAGCAGCGCTATATCAAGCGCAGTCTCGACATCGGGTTGGGGCGGCAGGATGCGTTCAAGCTGTGGGCGCGCAATGCCGAGGAATCGGCCTCGATCCGCAGCCAGTACGTTGCCTATCAGGAGCTCAAGGGCCTGCGCGGGCAGGTGCCGGATGAAATGACACTGGAAGGCGTCGAGGATTTCATGGGTAAGCTGATCCGGCTTACCGCTTTCGATCTGGCGCAGGAACGGATCGCGGGCTTTTCCGCCTATCGCTTTCTCTACGAACGGTTGCTGGGCGCCGATGCCCGGCCCTGGCTGCCCTCGGCCTTCTGCGGGGCGGCCGCCTTGCCGCAGATCCGGCCCGACCGACGCAAGCACCTGCTTCAGTCGATCAGCGAAGCCGCCGCCACCGCGCCCGGCTGGTCCACGCGCGAGCCGAGCTTCTATCCCGAATGGGTCGAGAAAGAGGCGGCGTGATAGCGAGAGCCGCGCCGTTCCCAGGCAGGAAGGGCGCGGCTCAAGCTTAGATCGGATTGCGGAAAACTTGAATCGCGGGATTCCTGCGGGGCCTGATTTGTGATTCACCCTTTTTGGAGGTGGATCATGGGTAAAGCACATTCGTCTGATCTTCGGGGCCGTGTTTACGGGGCGATTGCGGAAGG
>JAGWTB010000110.1 GCA_028869175.1 Sphingomonadales bacterium | reverse complement strand
GTGCTCGGCCGGTTTCGTCAACGTGCCGCGCATCAAGGGCAGCCACACCGCGATGAAGAGCGGGATGCTTGCCGCTGAAGCCATCGTCGAAGCCGTTGGCACGGGCCGCGAGCATGACGATCTGGTGGAATACGACGCCGCCGTGCGCGAAAGCTGGATCGCCAAGGAACTGAAACTGGTGCAGAACGCCGAACCGCTCACCGCCAAGTTCAGCGGCGACCTGTTCGGCTCGGCGCTGGCCGACATCGACATGTGGATGCGCTATCTCAAGATCGGCCTGCCGTTCACCGTGCGCCACCACACCGACGCGTCGCGCACCGCCCGCGCCGATCTTTATGCGCCGATCAAGTATCCCAAGCCCGATGGGGTGATCAGCTTTGACCGTCTGACCAGCGTCTCGTTCTCGTTCACCAACCACGAGGAAGACCAGCCCTGCCATCTGGTGCTGAAGGACCCGGCGGTGCCAACCGCGATCAACCTGCCGGTCTACGCCGGACCGGAAGCGCGCTATTGCCCGGCGGGCGTGTACGAATTCGTCGATCCCGACGGTGCGGGGCCGCGTCTGCAGATCAACGCGCAGAACTGCGTCCACTGCAAGACATGCGACATCAAGGACCCCACCCAGAACATCGACTGGATCGCGCCGGAGGGTGGCGGTGGGCCGAACTATCCGAATATGTGAGATTGCCCACGCCAAGCTGAACCTGGCGCTGCACGTTCGCGGGCGGCGACCGGACGGCTTCCACGATCTCGATTCGGTTTTCGTGTACTGCGCCGATGGCGACGAACTGCACTTTGCCCCGGCTGACGCGCTTTCGCTTGCGCTTTCAGGCCCCTTTGCCGCCGGGCTGTCCGCTGGGGAGGACAACCTTGTATTGCGCGCCGCCCGCGCGCTGCACCATGCGTGGCAGCGCGACGAACCTGCCCGGCAAGAGATGGACCGCCGGATGGCCGTGCCGCGCGGTGCTGCGATCACGCTGGTCAAGAACCTGCCACCCGCCTCCGGCATTGGCGGCGGATCTGCGGACGCCGCCGCCGCTTTGCGGGCTTTGACCGCGCTGTGGGACCTGCCCGACGATCTCGACCGGCTACTGGCGATTGCCGCTGACCTGGGTTCCGATGTCGGGCCGTGCCTGGTCTCGCGTCCGTTGCATGTGGCAGGGCGGGGAGACAGGTTTGAACTGCTGCAGGACCGTGCCTACCTCAACTGGCCAGTGCTGCTGGTCAATCCGGGGGTGCCGCTGGCGACCGGGCCGGTGTTCCGGGGCTGGGATGGCGTTGACCGGGGTGCGCTGGCCGAGCCGAGCGCTTTTGCCGCGGTGGTCGCGCATGGCCGCAACGATCTGGCCGCACCTGCCATCGTGCAGGTACCGCAAATCGGCGATGTGCTGGCCGCTCTGGAGGCGCAGGCACCGAAGATTGCGCGCATGTCCGGTTCGGGGGCGACCTGCTTTGCCCTGTTCGACACCGCTGCCGAGCGCGATGCCGCCGAAGCCGCAATCCGCGCGTCGCATCCCGCGTGGTGGCTGCTGGCGACGAGGCTGCTGTGATCGACGATTCCTACCGGCTGCTTGGCACCCCGCGTTTCGGCGGCATTCTGGTGGTCTCAGACCATGCCTCCAACCGGGTGCCCGAGGGGGTCGAGCTTGGCATTGCGCCCCACTTGCTGAACCAGCACATCGCGATCGACATCGGCGTGGCGGGCGTTGCCGAGCGGCTGGCGCTGCGGCAGGGCTGGGCGGCGATGCTGGGCAATGTCAGCCGCCTGGTCTGTGACTACAACCGCGAGGAAAGCGCCCCCGCGCTGATCCCCATCGCCAGTGATGGCCATGCGATCCCCGGCAACAACCTTGGTCATGCAGACCACGTGGCGCGACTGGAGCGGTTCTATCACCCCTATCACGCCGCGCTCGCCGCCGTGCTGGACGCGGTGCCGCCGTCGCTGATCCTGTCGCTGCACAGCTTCACGCCGTGCCTTGCGACCAGCGACGCGCCGCGTCCGTGGCAGGTGGGGGTACTCTACAACCAGGATGACCGCGCCGCGCGGCTGGCGATTCCGCTGCTGGAGGCAGACGGCCTCAATGTCGGAGACCAGCAGCCCTATTCGGGCAAATTGCTCAACGCGACGATGAACCGCCACGCCGAGGCCGACGGGCGGCCCTATCTGGGTATCGAGATACGCCAGGACGAAATTGCCACACCGCGCGGGCAGGCGGCCTGGGCGGAGCGGTTGCACCGGATTTGCAACGAGGTTGCCTTGCGGTTGGGGTGATTTGGTTCACGCGGAGGCGAACCAAAATCCTTGACCCCACCCGCCATCCTCGCAAGAGCAAGGCAACACAAGGAGCCTTCATCATGCCCGCCTACCGTTCGCGCACTTCCACCCATGGCCGCAACATGGCGGGCGCTCGCGGGCTGTGGCGTGCTACCGGCATGACCGATGCCGATTTCGGCAAGCCGATCATCGCGGTGGTCAACAGTTTCACCCAGTTCGTCCCCGGCCACGTCCACCTGAAGGACCTGGGGCAGATGGTTGCGCGCGAGATCGAGGCGGCGGGCGGGGTTGCCAAGGAATTCAACACCATCGCGGTGGATGATGGCATCGCCATGGGCCATGACGGGATGCTCTATTCGCTCCCCAGCCGCGACCTGATCGCCGACTCGGTTGAGTACATGGTCAACGCCCATTGCGCCGATGCCATGGTCTGCATCTCCAATTGCGACAAGATCACGCCGGGCATGCTGATGGCGGCGCTGCGGATCAACATTCCGGTGGTCTTCGTGTCTGGCGGACCGATGGAAGCGGGCAAGGTGGTGCTGCGCGGCAAGGAAGTGGCGCTCGATCTGGTCGATGCCATGGTCGCCGCCGCTGACGACAAGTATTCGGACGAGGAAGTCGCCGCGATCGAACGCTCGGCCTGCCCGACCTGCGGCTCGTGCTCGGGCATGTTCACCGCCAATTCGATGAATTGCCTGACCGAGGCGCTGGGTCTGTCGCTGCCAGGCAACGGCTCGCAGCTTGCCACCCATTCGGACCGCAAGGAACTGTTCCTGCGCGCCGGCCGCCTTGCGGTGGAACTGTGCCGCCGCTGGTACGAGCAGGACGATGCCAGCGCGCTGCCGCGCAATATCGCCGGGTTCAAGGCCTTCGAGAACGCGATGAGCCTCGACATCGCCATGGGCGGATCGACCAACACCGTGCTGCACCTGCTCGCCGCCGCACATGAGGCCGGGGTAGACTTCACCATGGCCGACATCGACCGGCTGAGCCGCAAGGTGCCCTGCCTCAGCAAGGTCGCGCCGGCCAAGTCGGACGTCCACATGGAAGACGTCCACCGCGCGGGGGGCATCATGGCGATCCTGGGCGAACTGGATCGCGCCGGCCTGCTCCACACCGACCTGCCGACCGTTCACGCCCCCACCATGGCCCACGCCCTGGATAGCTGGGATATTGCCCGTACCAACGATCCGGCAGTGCAGACCTTCTTCAAGGCGGCCCCCGGCGGAGTGCCGACGCAGACTGCCTTCAGCCAGTCGCGCCGCTGGGAGGAGCTGGACCTTGACCGCGAAAAGGGCGTCATCCGCAGCGCCGCCCATGCCTTCAGCAAGGACGGCGGGCTGGCGGTGCTGACCGGGAACGTCGCGCTTGATGGCTGTATCGTCAAGACGGCCGGGGTCGATGACAAGATATTGAAATTCAATGGTCCCGCCCGGGTTTACGAAAGCCAGGATGCTTCGGTTGCGGGTATTCTCGGCGGCGAGGTCAAGGCCGGCGACGTGGTGGTGATCCGCTACGAAGGGCCGAAGGGCGGGCCGGGCATGCAGGAAATGCTCTACCCGACCAGCTACCTCAAGTCGAAGGGCCTCGGCGCGGCCTGCGCGTTGATTACCGACGGACGCTTTTCGGGCGGAACCTCGGGCCTTTCCATCGGCCACGTCTCGCCCGAAGCGGCGGAAGGCGGCACGATCGGGCTGGTCGAGAACGGCGACATGATCGAGATCGATATTCCCGGACGCACGATCACCCTCGCGGTGTCGGACGGGGAACTGGCGAAGCGCCGCGCCGCGATGGACGCACGGGGCGATGCAGCCTGGGTCCCGGTCCATCCGCGGCCGCGCAAGGTTTCGGTGGCGCTCCAGGCCTATGCCGCCATGGCGACCAGCGCGGCGCGCGGGGCGGTGCGCGATCTGGCCCAGATCAGGACGAAGCGAGCCTGACCGCCGGCGCACGGTTGCCAAAGCGGGACCACGGGATAAGGATCGCCCCATGCGCAAGACCGGCCTTCTCCTCCTCGCCCTGATCCTGTCCGCCTGCTCGTCGAAAGGCGAAGCGCCGGGGGCAGCCGAAGGCGAGGAAGCGATCGAATGCGCGATCAACGGGGCGACGACCTTTGCGCGGGTCTGCGCGGTCGACCGTTCGCGGCAGGGCAATTCGCTGGTGCTGATCGTCCGGCATCCTGATGGCGGCTTCCGGCGTTTCCAGGTGCTGGAAGACGGGCGCGGGCTGGGGGCGGCGGATGGCGCGCAGGAGCCGCAGAACAAGCTGTCCGGCCAGGTTCTGGAAGTCACCCTGGGTGAGGACAAGTACCGCTTCCCCGTCCACACCAAGCCCGATGCGGCCAAGTAGCCAGATCCTTACGGCGGCGCAGATGCGCTGCGCCGAAGAATCGCTGATCGCGCGCGGAACTTCTGTCGATGAACTGATGCAGCGCGCCGGGCGCGGCGCGGCGGAATGGGTCTGGCGCTTGGCGGCGCATCGACCCGTCACCGTGCTGTGCGGCCCCGGCAACAACGGCGGTGACGGTTATGTCATCGCCGAAGCCCTGCGTGAACGGGGCGGCGAGGTGACGGTGATCGCGTCAGGCGAGCCCAGGACACCCGCCGCGCGCAACGCCCGCGCGCTCTATGGCGGCAAGGTGATGGGGCCCGAGACGGACGCGCAGGGCGGCGTTCTGGTCGATTGCCTGTTCGGCACCGGTCTGGCGCGGCCGCTGGCGGCGGATCATCTTGCCTTGCTGCACCGCCTCGCCGCTTCGCATCCTCAGCACATCGCCATCGACCTGCCGAGCGGTGTGGCCAGCGATTCCGGCATGCAACTCAACGATGCGTTGCCGCGCTATGACCTCACGGTTGCGCTGGGTGCATGGAAATTCGCCCATTTCCTCATGCCGGCCTGTTCAGGGATGGGGGAGCTTAGGCTCGTCGGGATCGGTGTGGCCGCAGTGAGCGGCGCGGCGCAGGTTGTCAGCATGCCGCGGCTTTCCGCGCCCGCTGCGGATGCCCACAAGTACCGGCGCGGGATGCTCGGCGTGGTCGGCGGGGCCATGCCGGGTGCAGCGGTGCTGGCGGCCAGATCGGCGCAAGGGGCGGGGGCTGGCTATGTGAAATTGCTCGCCTCTGGTCACGCGCCCAATGTGCCCCCGGACATCGTCGCCGAGTCCACCCCGCTTGCCGAAGCGCGGGATGACAGCCGCTTCAACGCCCTGCTGGTCGGCCCCGGGCTGGGCCGCGACAGCAATTCGCGCGAACGGCTGGGAATCGTACTCGCCAGCGCCATTCCCGCCGTGCTTGATGCCGATGCGCTGGTTCTGCTGGCTCCGCGCCATCTGGCCGCGCGCACCGCACCGCTGATCGCCACCCCGCACGAGGGCGAACTGGTCACGCTGGAACGCGCGTTCGATTGTGACGGTGGCGGTTCAAAGCCCGAACGCGCGCTGTCGCTGGCCCGCGCCTCGGGCATGATCGTCGTCGCCAAGGGGCCGGACACGGTGGTCGCCGCGCCCGATGGCCGGATCGCCTGCGCCCCGCGCGCATCGGCCTGGCTGTCCACCGCCGGAACCGGGGATGTCCTTGCCGGTGCCATCGCCAGCCGACTGGCGACCGGGGCGGAGCCTTTCGCCGCCGTCTGCGAAGGTGTGTGGCTGCACGGCGAGGCTGCGCGGCACTGTTCGAAGCCCTTGGCCGCCGGCGCACTTGCCGTGGCGGTCGCCACCGCCTACGCCGCCGCCCTGTGAGCGAAACCGAAGAAATCATCCGCATCGCCGCGAAGGGCGATGGCATCACCGCATCCGGGCGCTATGCTTGGGGGGCGGCTCCCGGCGACCTGTTGCTGGCCGATGGCACGCTGCAACCCGGTCCGCACCACGTCACGCCGCCGTGCCGCCATTTCGGCCGCTGCGGCGGCTGCCAGTTGCAGCAGCTTGACGAGGAAAGCCTGGCCGCCTTTGTCGAGGCGCGGGTGGCCAATGCCTCCGCTGCGCAGGAACTGGGGGCGGAGCTGATCGCGCCGCCGCACCTCTCGCCCCCGCACAGCCGCCGCCGCGCATCGCTCCGGGCGGAAAGCTCTGCCGGGCGCATCGTCATCGGCTTTCGCGAGGGCAAGTCGCACCGGCTGGTCGAACTGGCCGAATGCCCGGTGATGCTGCCGGAATTCGTGGCGATCCTGGCGCCGCTGCGCAAGCTGCTGATCGTGCTGGGGCAGGGGGTAAAGGGGCCGACCAAGGGCCGCAAACCCGACAAGCACAACCATGCGCGCATGGCCGCCGACATCGAATTGACCATGGCCGATCAGGGCCTCGACGTGGCGATCCGGGGCGTGACCGCCGAAGGACTGGCCGCGACCGAGGCCATGCTCGATTTCGCCAAGGCGCAGGGGCTGGCCCGGTTGGTGCTCGATCAGGGATACGGCGTGGAATCGGTGTGGCAGCCGGAACCGGTCACCATCACCCTGTCGGGGATCAAGGTGCCCTTGCCGGCGGGAGCCTTTCTGCAGGCGACCCTCGATGGCGAACAGGCGCTGGCCGCTGCTGCGCGCGACTGGCTGGCCGGCAGCTCCCAGGCGGCGGACCTGTTCGCCGGGCTGGGCACTTTCGCCTTCGCGCTCGCCGGGCCGGAGACCAGGGTTACGGCGGTGGAAGCGGCGCGCGATTCGCATCTGGCCTGCAAGGCGGCGGCGGGGCGGGCACAGGTTCCGGTCGAGGCGGTTCACCGCGACCTGTTCCGCAACCCGCTGATGGGTGAGGAACTTGACAGGTTTGACGCCGTCGTGCTCGACCCGCCGCGTGCCGGCGCGCGCGAACAGGTCGAGCGTCTGGCCGACAGCGCGGTAGAGCGGATCGTCTACATCAGTTGCAACCCCTCCAGCTGGTCGCGCGATGCCGCGCTGCTGCTGCAGGGCGGCTATCGACTCCAGGAACTGCGCCCGGTCGGGCAGTTCCGCTGGTCCACCCACGTCGAACTGGCGAGCCTGTTCGTGCGGTGACCATCACGATACTCCCCATCGCAGGTCGATGGAGAGGATCAATCGTTACAGCACCGCCAGCGCGGCGTGCAGCACCAGGGCCATCAGGCAGAAGCTCGACAGGGCGAAAAGGGCAAAGCGCACGACCACCTTGTTCAGCGTGGCCTGCACGATCGAATGGATCACCCGCAGGGCGACATAGACCCAGGCGATCTGGGCGTTCAGCCCGTCACCCTGGCCAATGATGGCCAGCACGAGCGCCACTGCATAGAACACCGTAGGTGCTTCATGCAGATGGTTGTAATTGTG
>JAGWTB010000109.1 GCA_028869175.1 Sphingomonadales bacterium | reverse complement strand
CCACAAGGGGTTCTTCAGCGATACGTTCCGCACCTATCGGCCACCCGAACTGATGTGCTTGTGGATGGACGTCGATCTCGAACTGTCGTCACGCGATTTGATGGTCGTTGCTGATCGTCTCGATCCGCGTTCGACCCTGTTCAGTCATGAATCGTCGCCGGACATCTTTGTCGATGGCGCAATCGTCAGTCCGCCGCGACCAGACAACCCGATCGCCCCGATGATAGAGCGTTTCGACGAAATGAATCGGCCGCTGACCGGACGCTTCGTTCGCGGCACGACAGGCGCTTTCTGGCCGCGAGAAGGTGGAATACCGGTGCTTGATAACCGCGTCGTCATGGACCTCGCGGAGACAATCGGGCACTAGCGGTTCTGGGTTCCGGCCTGGTTCCGGCGCTACTGAAGCTGACGCACTCAAACCTCCGGCAACTTCTCCCCGGCGCGCGAACCCGCCAGCCCGCTGCGCTGCATTTCGATCCCGGTCAGCAGGCTGTCCGCGATCATTCGTGCCCGTCCGCCGATCAGCTTGGTCGCCGCGCTGTCGCGTTCGATGTCGCGCAGGGTGGCGTAGAACAGGGTCAGCCAGTGCGCGAAGTGGGCTTCGTCCAGCCCGGGCAGGGCAACATGCTTGACCATCGGGTTGCCCGAATAGAGCCCGGAATTGTGCAGCACCGATCCCCAGAACAGCTTCATCCGGGCAAGGTGGGCGGGCCAGTCGGTGATCTTCGCGGTGAAGATCGGGCCGAGCAGCGCATCGTCGCGGATGCGGGCATAGAAGGTTTCGACCAGATTGGAAATGAACGCGGTGTCGATGCCGATGGCTTCGGCTTCCGCCTGCTTGCGCGCGCGGGCGGCCTGCGCGTGGGCGTGGACTTCGGCGGCGGTAGGGTTCGGGTTTTCGTGGTGGGGGTGCGCGGTCATTGGTCAAAGCCGGGGAACAGCCGTTCGGCCTTGCGCAGCATGGCAGGCCAGAAGCAGCGCAGCGAGAAGCGGTCGGCACGGGAGAAGTCCATCGCCCCGGCCATGCGATCAAGCACCTCGCGGTCCGGTATGCTCACGCTGCGACCCATGCCCAGCGCGCGGACCTGCGTGGTGCAGCACCATTCCAGCGTGTAGCTGCGGTAGAAGGCGTCAGCCACCGTCTCGCCCACGGCCAGGGTGCCGTGGTTGCGCAGGATCATCAGGTTCTTGCCGGCAATGTCGCGTTGCAGCCTTGCGCGCTCATCCTCGCGGCTGACCACGCCTTCGTAGGCGTGATAGGCCAGATCGTGCCAGATCAGCAGCGCGGTCTGGTTGAGCGGCAGCAGTCCTTCGTCCAGCGCGGACACGGCGACGCCGTCATGCGTGTGCAGGTGGATCGCGCAGCCGACATCGGGCCGGCCGCTCCAGATCGCGCTGTGGACGGTATAGGCGGCAATGTTCATCGCCGCGCCCTGCGGGCCGAGCAGGTTGCCGTCGATGTCCACCCGGATCAGGCTGGAGGCGGTGATCTCGTCAAACATCAGTCCGAAGGGATTGAGCAGGAAGGTGCCATCGGGCAACCGGGCGGAGAGATGGGTGGCGACGTGATCGTCCCAGCCGAAATGGGCAACCAGTCGGTAGGCGGCGGCCAGATCGCGGCGAAGCGCTGCTTCGGTCTGTTGCAAGGTCAGCGCTCCTCGATCCGCATTGTCACGCGGGCGCTTTCGCCGGGCTCCAGCACGGGCATGGTCCAGTCGTCCCGGTTCACCGCGTCGGGCAGGTGGTTGACCGGCTCGAAGCACAGGTCGCGCCCGTTGCCGGCGGCATAGACATGGAGGTGCCGCGCGCCTTCGGCCTGCATGAAAATGGTGCCGAGCCCGTCGGTTATGGTCACCTCACCATCCCAACGGGCATAGCAGTTGTCCACCGTGAAGCTGGGTATCGGTGCCCCGCGCGCCCAGTCAGCGAAGTTGTCGGCGTCTTCCATTTCACCGGTGGGCAATTGTTCGATGTCGCTCAGCACCACCGCCCGCGCCTCGAACCGGGCGCGGCTGTCGCGCCAGCGGCGGAAGTAGGGGTGAAGGCCAATGCCCGCCGGCATCGTTTCCCGGCCGGTGTTGGTAAGCGTGAGGGTGAGGGTCAGGCCCCGTTCGTCCAGCTCGAAAGCCTGCGTCGCGCGCCATGGCCAGGGCCAGCCTTCGCCGCCGTGATCGCAGACAAGCTCGATCGAGGCACCGACCAGCCCCGACACGTGCCACGGACGCTGCCAGCCCAGCCCGTGCAGGCTGTGCCGCTCGGGCGGGTGGTTGGCCGCCAGCGACACGTTGTGGCCACCAAACGCGAAGCGCCCGCGCCGGATGCGGTTGCAATAAGGCACCAGCGGGAAGCAGGCGGCATCCAGCGGATTGAGCGAATCCGCCGGCATGGGGCGCAACACGTCGTTGTCACGGTGGCTCAGCGAGGCGAGCGCGCCTCCGGCACCGGGACGCACCCCGGCGCGCCAGTTTCCGGCAGCAATTTCAAGCGTGGTCTTGCCTGCGGTAGCCATGCGGGTACGCCCTCTTCGCAATCTGTCCTAACGTGCTTGCGGAATTTGCCAATCACCTTGCATCATCTGCGGCGCAAAGCATCGCCGCGCGGCTATGGCGCGGGCTGTATTTCCGGGAGAGTTTGAATGGCCGAAGTCAGCGTGACGCTCGATACCACCGACGTCGACAAATGGGTGGGCAAGCCCATCGTCTTTGCCGAGATGTGGGATCCGTGCAACGCCACCGACATACGCCGCTGGGTCCAGGCGATGGACTACGCCAATCCGCTGCACTGGGATGAACGGTTTGCGCTGGGATCGCGCTTCGGCGGCATCGTCGCGCCGCAGAGCTTTACCGTGGCGATGGACTATGGCCATGGCTGCCACCCGTCCTGCGTCGGCAAGATTCCCGGCAGCCACCTGATCTTCGCGGGTGAGGAGTGGTGGTTCTATGGCACCCCCGTCCGCCCGGGTGACAAGCTGTTCCAGGAACGCATGTTCGCGGGGTACAAGGTGGCTGACACCGCTTTTGCCGGACCGACCATGTTTGCCGATGGCGATACGGTCCACCGTAACCAGAACGGTGCGCTGATTGCCAAGGAGCGGGCCACCTCGATTCGCTACCTGGTCGAGGAAGCCAACAAGCGGAAAGTCTATGACAAGGAAAAGCGTGAGCCGAAGGAGTGGACCGACGCGGAACTGGCCGAAATTTACCGCCTGCGCCACCAGTGGATCGTGTCCAACCGCGAAGGCATCTCGCCGCGCTATGCCGATGTGAAGGTGGGCGACAGCCTGCCCCGCCGGGTGATCGGTCCGCATTCGGTGGTCACTTTCGCGCTGGAATGCCGGGCGCATCGCCAGAACATCTGGGGTACCTGGCGCTGGAACGTGCCGGAGGGGGCGATCGATCCGGCCAAGGAAGACGCCGGCTTCGCCTCCGACATGACCTATGACCACGAAGCCCGCACCATCGATCCGCGCCACGGCGACGGGCTGTTCCACGGGCCGTCGTCCGGCCACATCAACAATCGCAAGGCCGAGAAGGTCGGCATGGGCGGGGCCTACGGCTATGGCTCTTCGATGAATGCCTGGCACCTCGATACCGTGGCCTACTGGGCCGGGCACGAAGGTTATATCTGGCATTCCAAGACCCAGTTCCGCAGCCCGGCTTTCGAAGGTGACGTGACCTACGTCGATGGCACGGTGATCGAAAAGCTGGACATGTCACCGCACGGTGTGCCGGTGGTGCGGGTGGAAACCAGAATGACCACGCAGGACGGTGCGACGATCCTCAAGGGGACGGCGGACGTGAGCTTGCCATTGTAGGGGCCCAGCCATGACTGACCGCGATCAGATCGTCGATGCCCTGAACCTCTATGCGCTGGCGGTTGACACACGGCGCTGGGACCTGTTCGACCGCATCTTTGCCGCACATTGCGAGGCAGACTACGGATCGGCGGCGCACTGGCACGAACTGACGGTGTTCAAGGCCGATTTCGCCGCCTTCCACGCCGCCTTTGACGCCACCCAGCACGTGATGGCCAATCACCAGGTCCGCGTCAGCGGCGGCCGCGCCCATTCGCTGACCTACGGCACATGGCGGCTGGTGCGCCACGCGGCTGAGGGCGGTCCGTTATGGGATGGGTCGGGCTGGTATGACGATACCTGGGTGCGTGGCGACATGGGCTGGCGCTTGGTCAAGCGCACCTGCCGGGTGATCTGGTACACCGGCAACGACCGGGTGCGACAGCTGTCGGAGGACGTGGCTTTCGTCGATGAGCGCACCACGCTGGCAATCGAAGCGGCGGCCGGGAGGGTGGCTTACCTCTCAGCTGTGGACGCGGAAATTCAATAGTCCACGGTGTTGAACTGCGGGTGCAGTTCCTTCCAGCGGTGCATCCAGTCCATGCCCTCGCGGGCGCGGATCAGGTCGTCTTCGCGCGGGGCGAGGGCATCGGTGGCGGCACGGGCGACCTCGGGCAGGACGGACGAGTCCCAGCCCATCGCCTCCACCTCGTCCGCCAGCGCCGGAGCATGGGCGCGGCGGAGCATGGCGGGCAGGCGGTCGCGCAGCGCGGCGCAGGCCCAGGGTATCATCGCGCCGTTCACGTCGGGATCGTAACCCCACAGTACGTTGTGCTGCAGGTCGTTGAGAATATAGTGATAATGCAATACCTTGCCGAACACATCGAAGCGGATGTATTCGTTGTTGCGAGCGGCATCGAACAGATGGATCGAGGGGCCGCGCACCATGCGCTCGGCGCTGTCTCCCAGCGCGCGGGCTTCCACCGCGATGCTTACCGGCCCGGCATCAAACCAGCGCGCATGATGCTCGATCTGCGGAATCAGCATGAATTTGTGGTATTGCCCGCGCACGGTTTCAACGGTGCGGTTGCTGCGCTCGGTCATGGCCAGTTCTCCCGTCGCCCATTGGAAGCGAGCCGGGGCCCGGTGTCAAATCCTTGCGCTTGCCCGAACGTCCGCACCCCATGAACGGGCGTCCATCGCTGCCCCCTTGCGCATCGTTCGCAGGTCGCGCAAAATAGGCTTAGTTACTTACAATTCCGCAGAGGAGAGTCCCATGTCCGAAGACTATGTGCCGCCGAAGGTCTGGACCTGGGACAAAGCGAACGGCGGTGCCTTCGCCAATGTCAACCGCCCCGTCGCCGGGGCGACGCATGACAGGGACCTGCCGGTCGGCAAGCATCCCTTCCAGCTCTATTCGCTCGGCACGCCGAACGGGCAGAAGGCGACGATCATGTTCGAGGAACTGCTCGCCGCCGGGGTTGCCGAGGCGGAATATGACGCCTGGCGGATCGCCATTTCCGATGGCGACCAGTTCGGTTCGGGCTTCGTGGCGATCAATCCCAATTCGAAGATCCCGGCGCTGGTGGACCGCAGCGGCGCGGTACCGTTCCGGGTGTTCGAATCGGGAGCAATCCTGATGCACCTGGCGGAAAAGTTCGGCCTGTTCCTGCCGACCGAACCGCAGGCGCGGGCGGAAGTGCTGTCGTGGCTGTTCTGGCAGGTGGGCAGCGCGCCGTTCATGGGTGGCGGCTTCGGCCACTTCTACCACTATGCGCCGTTCCGGATCGAATATGCCATTGATCGCTATGCCATGGAGACCAAGCGACTGTTCGACGTCGCCAACCGCCGCCTGGCCGAAGCGCGCTTCCTGGGCGGGGAAGACTATTCCATCGCCGACATCGCCGCCTACACCTGGATGGGCAACATCTATCGCGGCGAAGCCTATGGCGAAGCGGCGACCTTCCTGTCGATGCACGAATACGAGCACGTCGGTCGCTGGGTCGGCGAAATCGATGCGCGCCCCGGCGTGCGGCGCGGCCGGCTGGTCAATTCGCAGAAGGGACTGGCCGAACGGCACGATGCCAGCGATTTTGACAGTCTGCCCCCCGAACTCCTGGCGGGCATCGTTCAGGGCTATTGAGGGACTTGCCTTGTCGGCGCGCGCCGTTACAAGCGCGCGCCTGTCCGACGTCTGCTCGGACGCCTGCTGGGGCGTCGCCAAGTGGTAAGGCACCGGTTTTTGGTACCGGCATTCGCAGGTTCGAATCCTGCCGCCCCAGCCACAGTTTCACGAAATTGGCCTCGCTGACGCGAGCCAGCAAGGTGCGGGTTAGGCGATAACCCGCAGTCCCGGGACCTGCGCAACTGCGGCGCTGACAGTATTGGTCCAAATCAAACCGACATCTTGTTGCAAGCACGATGCACGCGTGCATACGATTTCACGGGGTCGATTGGGAAAGTCCGCAGGGCTTTGGGTCCGGGGAGTGTTTTGGCACAGGCGAATCAGGTGTCTTCGCAGGACATGGGTGCGATTCCCCTTTCCGCCGTGCTTGCGGAACATGCTCAGGGGATCACGGCGAACAAGGGTGCGGCGCGGTTCGTCGCCATATGCCAAAATGGCGTGCTTCTCGATGGCGGGAAGGCTGGAATGGCGTGACCATCGCTGGATCATCGCCGGTCGCTCCGACGCTTCGTGCCAGCCTGGCGCGCACACACCGCTGGCTGGTGCTGTTCGCCGTGCTGCTGACTGGCCTGTCCATCGTGACCAGCACCACGCTGATCCTGCGTGACAATGCCGCGCGCAACCTTGCACTGGTGGCGCGCACGGTCAGCTATACGGTTGAACCAGCGGTTGTCTTTGGTGATCGGGTTGCCGTGGTCGATGCCGTGGCTTCGGTTTCACAAGTCAACGGCGTGCGCAGGGTAGAGGTGTTCGACAATGCGGGCCGCCGTCTGGCTGACTGGTCGCCGGTGAGCGATCCGTTCAATGCCAGGATCGAAGGCGTTGCCGGTCGGTTGCTGCGGCTGCCAGCAAAGGAGGACCGCGTGATGCGGGGCAGGGTGGTGGTCGGCCGCGTGGTGTTGCACGCCAGCGCGGCTATTCTTGTGCGCTACTTGCTCTCGGGCCTGTTGATCGTTCTCGGCTGCATGGCAGCGGCGACGGTGGCGGTGCGCTGGCTGGCTCGTCGCAGCGAGGCCCGCATATTCGCCCGCATTGCCGAGGTTGCCGACAGCGCCCGCGTGCTGTGCGCCGAGCGCCGGTTCGATCAGCGCCTTCCACCCTGCGGTTTTGCCGAACTGGATGGGTTCAGCCATGATTTCAATCTGTTGCTGGCCGAACTGGATACCGGCCACCGTGCCGCGCCGGTGCCGCCCGGATGATCGGCGGAAATTGCCTTGTAGCGGGAAAATCGCTGTCAAGCATACCACTTAACCGTTTGTCCCTGCGTAGTTTCCCCTAACCCAGGTTCGGTGCTTTGCAACGCCTCGCGGCTATCGGAATCGCATCAGGGCTACACGCGAGACAAGGGGCCGCAATGCTGAAGCGCATCGACATTGCCGACGTTCAGTTGGGCATGTTCATTCACAAGCTGGAAGGGAGCTGGTTCAAGCACCCGTTCTGGAAATCGCGCTTTCTGCTCGACGATCCGGAAACGCTGGAAAACCTGCGCTACAGCGAAGTGGACGGCGTGATCATCGATACGTCGAAAGGCAAGGACGCCGTGCCGTTCCTGCCCACCGGCATGGAGCCGTCCGCTCCGCCGCAACGCGGCTTTGCGCGCACAGCTACCCAGCCACGGGTTCGCCGTGCAGCTCCCGGTGCAGCCCCAGCCAGTCAGCCCGCCTTCGACCTGCGCTCTACCGCGCGGCAAGGCATGGCGCGTGAATTCGGCACTGCGGGCAAGGTGGCCGACAAGGGACGCAAGGTCGTCTCGCGCATCTTCCTTGAATCGCGGCTCGGCAAGACGATCAAGTCCAGCCAGGTCGAACCGGTGATCGAGGACATCTTTTCCTCGGTGCAGCGCAACCCGCACGCCTTCAACGGCCTGATGCGCTGCAAGCGCGACAACGAATA
>JAGWTB010000108.1 GCA_028869175.1 Sphingomonadales bacterium | reverse complement strand
ACCCCGATCATCTCGAACTTCAAGGAAGGCCTGACCGTTCTTGAATACTTCAACTCGACCCACGGCGCCCGCAAGGGCCTGGCCGACACCGCGCTCAAGACGGCGAACTCGGGCTACCTGACCCGCCGTCTGGTCGACGTGTCGCAGGACTGCGTCGTGGTGATCGAGGACTGCGGCACCGAACGCGCGCTGGAAATGCGCTCGATCGTCCAGGGCGGTTCGACCATCGCCTCGCTGGGCGAGCGCATCCTGGGCCGTACCCTGGCCGAGGACATCGCCGACAAGGACGGCAACATCGTTGTCGCCAAGGGCACCCTGCTGGACGAGCCGACCACGGCGAAGATCGAGGCGACCGGCGTCCAGGCCGCTCGCATTCGTTCGCCGCTGATCTGCGAGGCCGAACAGGGCGTCTGCGCCACCTGCTACGGGCGCGACCTTGCGCGCGGTACGCCGGTGAACATTGGCGAAGCGGTAGGCGTCATCGCCGCCCAGTCGATCGGCGAGCCGGGCACCCAGCTGACCATGCGTACCTTCCACATCGGCGGTGCGGCGCAGGTCAACGAACAGTCGCACCTCGAGTCGATCTGCGACGGTACGGTGACCTACCGCGACATTCCGACCATCACCGACAAGCGCGGACGCCGCCTGTCGCTCGCCCGCAACGGCGAGATCGTGGTACTGGATTCCGACGGTCGTGAGCGCGCCATCCACCGCGTGCCCTACGGTACCCACCTGCTGCATCAGGACGGCGCGATCATCAACGAAGGTGATCGCCTCGCCGAATGGGATCCGTTCACCACCCCGGTGATCACCGAAAAGCCGGGTATCGTGAAGTACCAGGACCTGATCGACGGCAAGACCCTGACCGAGGTGACCGACGAAGCGACCGGCATGACCAGCCGCCTCATCACCGAAAACCGTTCGCCCAGCCGTTCGAAGAAGGAGGATCTGCGTCCGCGCCTGACCCTGCTCGACGAACAGTCGGGTGAAGCGGGCCGCTACCTGCTGGCGGTGGGCACCACGCTCTCGGTCGAGGATGGGCAGAACGTCGAGGCGGGCGACGTGCTTGCCCGTGCTTCGCGCGAAGCCGCCAAGACGCGCGACATCACCGGCGGTCTGCCGCGCGTTGCCGAACTGTTCGAAGCGCGCATCCCCAAGGACAACGCGATTATCGCCAAGACCTCGGGCCGGATCGAATTCGTCCGCGACTACAAGGCCAAGCGCAAGATCGCGATCATCCCCGAGGAAGGCGATCCGGTGGAATACCTGATCCCCAAGTCGAAGGTGATCGACGTCCAGGAAGGTGACTGGGTCAAGAAGGGCGACAACCTGATTTCGGGCTCGCCCAACCCGCACGACATCCTCGAAGTGCTCGGGGTAGAGGCTCTGGCCGAATACCTCGTCGCGGAAATCCAGGAAGTCTATCGCTTGCAGGGCGTGAAGATCAACGACAAGCACATCGAGGTGATCGTTCGCCAGATGCTGCAGAAGGTCGAGATCACCTTCGGTGGCGACACCGTGCTGCTCGCCGGCGAACAGGTCGACCGCGAGGAAATGGACGAATACAACGCCAAGCTGGCCCCGGGCCAGGCTCCGGCGGTAGGCAAGCCGGTGCTGCTGGGCATCACCAAGGCCAGCCTGCAGACGCGTTCGTTCATCTCGGCGGCTTCGTTCCAGGAAACCACCCGCGTGCTCACGCAGGCGGCGGTCGAGGGCAAGAAGGACTCGCTGATCGGGCTCAAGGAAAACGTCATCGTCGGCCGCCTGATCCCGGCGGGCACTGGTGCGGGCATGAACCGCCTGCGCGTCGCTGCCTCGTCACGCGATGCGGCGCTGCGCGCCTCTTACCGCAAGCTGCAGGAAGCGCTCATCGCGCCTGCCTCGGCGGCGGAAGAGCATGCGGCCGAGCTGGCGCAGGGACCGGAAGCGGCGATCGGTGACGATCCGCTGGCCATGGTCGAGGGCGAGACCCACGGCCTTGACGCCGACGCCGGTGACTATCTGAACCCGGAAGCGGGCGAAGAATAAGCCTCGGGCACATTGCCAGACACAAGGCACCCCCCGGAGCGATCCGGGGGGTGTTTTCGTTTGGCCGTTCGGGGGGAGGGACGGTGCAAGGGGCGTTACACCAATCGTCAGATGGTTGCTCCCGGTTCCTCGTCATTCCCGCGGAGGCGGGAATCCATCTCCAGCCCTCGGCTGCTCAACTTGCGCTGCGCGGTGGTGCAACGCCCGGAGATGGGTTCCCGCCTTCGCGGGAATGACGAGACAGGGGACGTGCAGGCAGCGGGCGCGCGCTGCCGCCAGCGCACCGCTCGCACCAACTCAGGCTGGTGGGCTGTTGAAGCGATGCGCCATTGCCGAACCTTCCCCCAACGCGCGCGCACAAAAAAAGGCCCGAGCGGCTGGCTCGGGCCTTTGAGGTGGCGTTCGCAGGAGGAACGTCGGATGGCGGGGTCCGGAGAGGGAGGAGAGGAGGAGGATTCCCCGGCCCCGCCAAGAGGGTAAAGGTCAGTAATTGTAGGCGCGTTCGCCGTGTTCGGTGAGATCGAGGCCTTCGCGCTCTGCCTCTTCCGCCGGACGAAGACCGAAGATCTTGTCGATGGCGAAGAACAGCACCGCAGAGACACCGCCCGACCAGATCAGGGTGACAAGCACCGCCTTGAGCTGGGTCAGCAGCTGCGCACTCATGTCATAGGTGCCGGCAACCATCGGGAACTGCGTGTAGTCGAAGAAGCCCTGGCCGCCGAGCGCCGGATCGGCAACCACGCCGGTGGCGAGCGCCCCGAAGATGCCGCCGATGCAGTGCACGCCGAACACGTCGAGGGTATCGTCATACTTGAGCTTGTTCTTCACCACGCTGACGAAGAGGTAGCACAGCGGCGAGACGAGCAGGCCAAGCGCGATCGAGGTCATCGGTGCGGCGAAGCCCGAGGCCGGGGTGATCGCCACCAGGCCGGCAACCGCACCCGTGGCGGCACCCAGCATCGAAGGCTTGCCGTGGTGCACCTGTTCCACCAGAGCCCAGCTGATCGCGGCGGCCGCCGTGGCGACGAAGGTGTTGATGAAGGCAACCGCCGTCACGCCATTGGCTTCGAGGTTGGAGCCGGCATTGAAGCCGAACCAGCCCACCCACAGCAGCGAGGCGCCGATCATGGTCATGGTCAGCGAGTGCGGCGGGGTAGCTTCCTTGCCGAAGCCGACGCGCTTGCCGATCATGATGCAGCCGACAAGGCCAGCGATACCGGCATTGATGTGGACCACGGTGCCACCGGCAAAGTCCAGCGCGCCCATGCCCCAGAGGTAACCCGCATCCTGCGAGATGACCGAGCCATCGGCCGCCTTCTTGACCGTATCAGCCAGGAAGTCCGGGCCGGCCCAGTACCACACCATATGCGCGACCGGGAAATAGACGATGGTCAGCCACAGCACGACGAACAGCATCAGCGGCCAGAACTTCACGCGTTCGGCGAAGGCCCCGACGATCAGCGCCGGCGTGATGCAGGCGAAGGTCATCTGGAAGATCACGAAGACGAATTCCGGTAGATAGACGTTGTTCGAGAAGGTCGCCGCGTAGGTCGAACTGGTGACCCCGGAGAGGAAGGCCTTCGAGAAGCCACCGACGAACGGTGCCAGCGCGCCATCGCCGCCCGAGGTGAAGGACATCGAATAGCCCCAGCCCACCCAGACGAGCGAAGCGATCGAGACGATCATGAATACCTGCATCAGCACCGAGAGCATGTTCTTGGTGCGGACCAGGCCGCCATAGAACAGCGCCAGCGCGGGTACGCTCATCATCAGCACCAGAGCCGAGGAAATGAGCATCCACGAGGTATCGCCTTTGTTGACCATGCCGGCCAGCACCGCCGGATCGGCGGGGGCCTTGATCAGGGCGGTGGCGGCGGCAGTGGCGGCGGCGCTGGGCACAGCGGCGGCGGTTGTCGCGGCGGCGGACGCGGCAGCCGCGGCCTCCTGCGCGAACGCGGTGCCGGCGACGAAGAGCGAAGTGCCCAACGCGCCAGCACCGCAAATCAGTTTGCGGATCATATGTGTTTCCCTCCTGTCGGGCGTGGCTTCGATCACAGTGCTGTGTCGCCGGTTTCGCCGGTGCGGATGCGGGTCGCGGACTCGAGATCGATGACGAAGATCTTGCCGTCGCCGATGGCTTCGGTGCTGGCGGTTTGCTGGATCGTCTCGATCACCTGCGGTGTCAGGTCGTCGCTTGCGGCAATCTCGATCTTCACCTTGGGGAGCATGTTGGTGGAATATTCCGCGCCCCGGTAAATCTCGGTCTGTCCCTTTTGCCGTCCGAACCCTTTGACTTCGGAGACGGTCATGCCCGCCACACCGAGATTGCCGAGGGCTTCGCGCACCTCGTCGAGCTTGAACGGCTTGATGATGGCGATGATGAATTTCATGCCTATCCCCTGCTAGCCAGCCGGCCCCATGCCGACTCGCTTCGGTATCGCAAGGGATGTGCCAGTTTACCTTTCGGTCACGATTCCAGCCTGTTGCGTTCGCGGGTGGGCGAATGGGGGCTGGTGGACCGCCCGATTCCCGGGCATTTGCCTAAAATTTAGGCAAGCCTAGCCGGGCAAAAACCGGCAGGTGATCCGATCCCCGCGCGGCGAGGGCGGAATGGTGAACGCCGCAATGGTTCACCTGCCATTCGCGCGAGACGACGATGCGGTCGAGCAGGGCCACCGGCCGCCGGGTCGGAAAGCTGCGTCCGGGTGACAGCACGTGCCAGGGGGCGTGGAATTCGCGCAGCGAGCCGCCGTGGCGTGACCATTCGTTGAAATCGCCCATCAGCACGGTCGGGCAATGCCCGTCACACTCTTCAAGGTGGGCGAGCACCGTGCGCACCTGCTGGCGGCGGCGCAGGCCGGACAGGTCAAGATGCATGCCCACCACGCGGAAGCGCCGCCCGCCCGCCAGAAAGTCCGCCCGGATCGCGCCGCGTGGCTCCAGTGTCGGCAAAGGGACGACCGAGGCATCCACCAGATCGATCCCGCGCCGCACCAGCAAGGCATTGCCGTGCCAGCCGATGGAATCGGGGCGAACCGTCAGCGGCACCGGGACGAAATGGGTATGTTTCTCGATCGCCTCGCGCGGCAGTACGGAGGCGCGTTCGCCAAACCGCCGGTCCGCTTCCTGCAGCGCGACGACATCGGCATCGATTTCGCGCAGCACGGCCAGGATGCGGTCCGGATCGCGGCGGCGGTCCAGCCCGATCGCCTTGTGGATGTTATAGCTGGCGAAAGTCAGTTGCACGCAGGCGTGCTAGCCGAGCCATGGCTTCAGCGCCACCCGGTGACGATACGCGTTCCCCGGTTGCCAACCGCGCCTGCCCCGCCCAGTGTCGCGCGCAATCCAGCAGCGGGAGCATATACATGGCGGGCGAAACTCAGGCCGATGGCGCGACGCGGCCTGGAGCCGTCCTGGCCATGCTGCTGGCCGTCTATTCGTTCAACTTTCTCGACCGGCAGATCCTGTCGATCCTCGCCCAGCCGGTGAAGGCGGACCTGGGCCTCAGCGATGCGCAGATGGGCGCGCTGGGCGGGCTGGCCTTCGCCTTGTTCTATGCCACCATGGCGATCCCGCTGGGCCTTGTGGCGGACCGCAAGGGGCGTGCGCGCGTGATTGCGATCAGTCTGGCGGTGTGGAGCCTGTTCACCGCGCTGTGCGGCATGGCGGGCAGCTTTACCCAGATGTTTCTGTGCCGGCTTGGCGTTGGGGTGGGTGAAGCAGGCGGAGTCGCGCCGTCCTATGCTTTGATCACGGAGCGGTTTCCGCCGGAAAGGCGTGCGCGGGCCATCGCGGTCTATTCGCTGGGCATCCCGCTCGGCTCGGCGGCAGGCGCGCTGTTCGGCGCGGCAATTGCGGCGGCGGTAGACTGGCGCGCGGCCTTCATGGTGCTCGGACTTGCCGGACTGGTGCTGGCGCTGCCGTTCCACCTGAGCGTGCGTGACAAGCCCTTGCCGCCCGCCGCCGATGCCGCGCCTGCCAGTGCCGTGTTCCGCCGGCTGGCTGGCCAGCCGGTGTTCTGGCTGCTGTCGTTCGGGGCGGGAGCGGGATCGCTTTGCGGTTACGGGCTGGCCTTCTGGTTGCCGGCGCTGCTGCAACGCTCGTTCGGCCTGACGCTGATGCAGGCGGGGCAGTTCATCGGCGCGCAATTGTTGCTGACCGGGATGGCCGGGGTGCTCGCCGGCGGCATTCTGGGCGACCGATTGGGCCATGGCGACCGTGCCGGCTATGCCCGCGTACCCGCCATCGCCTATCTGCTCAGCGGGCCACTGTTCGCTGCGGCCTTCATGGCTCCGTCGGCAATGCTGGCTTTCGTGATCCTGCTTGCACCTTCGGGGCTGGCCTATGTCTGGCTCGGCCCGGTCATCACCGCCATCCAGCACCTTGTGCCCCCGCAGGAGCGCGCGACGGCGTCTGCCTGCTTTCTGCTGGTCAACAACGGCGTGGGGCTGGGCTTCGGCTCGCTGGTGATCGGCAAGCTGTCCGATCATTTCACCGCCAGCCACGGCGAAGGCGCGCTGCGGCTGGCCATGGCGCTGACCGCCGGCAGCTACCTGATCGCCGCGCTGCTGATGCTGCTCGCCGCGCCAAGATTGCGGGCGGCGTGGCGGGATTGAGCGGCGCTCAGCGTTCCTTGGTCGCGCCGAAGGTCAGATCGGGGTTGCGTTCCTGCTGATAGCCGACATCCCATGACGAGCGGGCGAGGAACACCGGGTCGCCATCGCGGTCCTTCGCCAGGTTCGATTTGTTGAAATCGGCGAAGGACTTGAGCGCTGCATCCGGCCCCTTGAGCCAGCGTGCGGTATCGAACGGCGCGGCTTCGAGCACGGCCTCTACCTTGTATTCTGCCTCCAGCCGCGAAATCAGCACGTCGAGCTGGAGCTGGCCAACGACGCCGACGATCCACTGCCCGCCGATTTCCGGGTAGAACACCTGGATCACGCCTTCTTCGCTCAGGTCGTCAAGCGCCTTGCGCAGCTGCTTGGTCTTGGTCGGGTCCTTCAGCGCGACGCGGCGCAGGATTTCCGGGGCGAAGTTGGGCAGGCCGGTGAACCGCACCTTGTTCGCTTCCGACAGGGTATCACCCACCCGCAATGTGCCGTGGTTGGGGATGCCGATGATGTCGCCCGGCTCGGCGCTATCGGCAATCTCGCGGTCCTGGGCGAAGAACAGGATCGGCGAATGGATCGCGATCGGCTTGCCCAGCGCCGAGGGGGTCAGCTTCATGCCGCGCTTGAAGGTGCCCGAAACCAGCCGCATGAAGGCGATCCGGTCACGGTGCTGCGGGTCCATGTTGGCCTGGACCTTGAAGATGAAGCCAGTGACTTCCTTGTCTTCCGGGTTGATCGTGCCGCTGTCAGAAGGCTGCGGGCGCGGCGGCGGGGCGAAGCGCGAAATCGCGTCGATCAGTTCGCCAACGCCGAAGTTCTTCAGCGCCGAACCGAAGTAGACCGGGGTAAGGTCGCCATGGCGATAGGCTGCCAGATCGAAGTCCGGATAGCCGCCGCGCGCCAGTTCCACCTCGTCGGCGATGTCGGCGGGCAGATCCGCCTTCTCGCGCTTGCCGAGGAATTCGCGGCTGTCGCCCTCTGGCCGGCTGATCTCGCCGCTGGCGAAATCGAGCACCCCCTGGAACACGCCGCCCATGCCCACCGGCCACGACATCGGCACCACGTCGAGCGCCAGCGCGTCAGCCACTTCGTCCAGCGTCTCGAACGGAGAGCGGCCCTCGCGGTCAACCTTGTTGACGAAGGTGATGATCGGCACGGAACGCATCCGGCAGACCTCGAACAGCTTGCGCGTCTGCGGCTCGATGCCCTTGGCCGCGTCGATCACCATGATCGCCGA
>JAGWTB010000020.1 GCA_028869175.1 Sphingomonadales bacterium | reverse complement strand
GCGGGCAGGCCGCGCTTGCGGATCGCCTCGCCGGTGCCGGGCTGGTCGACGAACAGGGTGTTGATCCCGCGCTCGAGATTGGCGAGCCCATGGCCTGCCATGTTGACCTGCTCCTTCATCGAATCGAGCCCGTTGACCGAAACCAGCGTCGGGCGCGGGGTGCCGGAGCCATCGTGGACGAAGATCGCGGTATAGCTCGACCCCTCATAGGGAATCTCGACGAAATCGACATGCTGCCCGCGCAGCGCCGCGCCCTTGCGGTACAGTTCCAGCCCCTTGTCGTAAGCCGCCCAGCGCGGCGCGTAATCGCGGCTCTGCAGGCGTTCGGCGGCGAGGTAATAGCCCGAGGCGCGCAGGTACTTGGACCCGGCGGAGAGATGGTAGCCCGCCGCCTCGTCGGCTGCGGCATTGGCGGCGACCTGATCGGCGACCGCGATCCAGGCATCGAACAACTGCGCCGATCCCGCATCCGCCCCGGCCTTGGCGGCTTCGCGCACCGGGCGGCAGGCCTCGTCGATCTCGCCATGGTTGCCGCCGCAGACCAGCGCGAGATTGACCGCGAGATTCCAGACATAGTTTCCGGGGAAGGGTTCGAACATGGTGAGCTCCGCTTGAAAATCAGTCCGCCGTCCAGCCGCCATCGACCACCAGGCTGGTGCCGGTCATCAGCGAGGACGCGTCCGAGGCGAGGAACAGCACCGCGCCCATGATGTCTTCCACCTCACCCAGCCGTCCCAGCTTGATCCTGGCCAGGATGTTGGCGCGCGCCGCCGGGTCTTCCATGAAGGGGCGAGTCATCGGGGTTTCGATGAAGGTCGGCGCGATGGTGTTCGACCGGATGCCGTGGGGCGCAAGGTCAAGCGCCATGGCCTTGTTCATCCCTTCGACCGCCCACTTGCTGGCGCAGTAGAGCGCGCGCGCCGGCCCGCCGATATGGCCCATCTGGCTGGATATGTGGATCAGGCTGCCGCCCTTGAACCCGCTTGCGCCGCCCTCGGCCAGCATCCGCCGCACGCAGGCCTGCGCGACGAAGAAGGCGGAACGGGTGTTGAGCCCCAGCACCGCGTCGAAATCCTCCTCGGTGCTTTCCCACATCGGCTTGGGCCGATTGGTGCCGGCATTGTTGACCAGCACGTGGAAGGCGGGGCGGCTCTCGAAAAAGGCGCGGACGGCGGCGGTGTCGGTGACATCGAGCGTGACGGCGCGGGCACCCTTGCCGATCTGCGCGGCGGCTGCCTCGATCTCGCTGGCGGTGCGGGCCACCAGTGTAACCTCCGCGCCGGCGTCGGCCAGTGCGGCCGCTGCGGCAAGGCCGATGCCCCGGCCCGCGCCGGTCACCACGGCGCGCTTGCCGTCAAGCCGGAAGGAGGGGGTGCGGGGCAGGGTCAAAGCCCCTCCCCTTCAGGGGAGCGGTTGGGGTGGGGACTGTCCTCCGGGCGCGGCGCTGTGTCCAGCGGAGAGACCCCACCCCCGGCCCCTCCCCTGAACGGGAGGGGGGAAAGTTGAACCTTGCTCACGCCCGCGTCGCCTCGCTCGGGGTCGCCTGCCCGGCATAGGGCACGTTGCGCCCGCCAAAGCGGCGCACGCGGATATTGGCCTGTTCGCCGTGGCCGGCAAAGCCCTCCAGCGCGCAGAGGCGGCTGCAATACTCGCCGACCAGCGTGCTCGCCTCGTCGGTCAGCACCTTCTGGTAGGTGCAGGTCTTGAGGAATTTGCCCACCCACAGCCCACCGGTATAGCGCGCCGCCTTCTTCGTCGGCAGGGTGTGGTTGGTGCCGATCACTTTGTCGCCATAGGACACATTGGTGCGATTGCCGAGGAACAGCGCGCCGTAATTGGTCATGTTCTGCAGGAAATAGTCCGGGTCGGCGGTCATCACCTGCACGTGTTCGCTGGCGATCTGATCGGCGATGCTGACCATCTCCTCGTAACCCTCCGCCACGATGACTTCGCCAAAGGCTTCCCACGCCTTGCGGGCATGGTCGGCGGTGGGGAGGATCTGCAGCAGGCGCTCGATCTCCGCCATGGTGGCGCGGGCGAATGCCTCGCTGTTGGTCAGCAGCACGCCGGGGCTGTCCGGCCCGTGCTCGACCTGGCCGAGGATGTCGGTCGCGGCCATTTCGGGGTCGCAGCCCACGGCGTCGGCAATGATCAGGGTCTCGGTCGGGCCGGCGAACAGATCGATGCCCACCCGGCCAAAAAGCTGGCGCTTGGCTTCGGCGACGAAGGCATTGCCCGGGCCGACAAGGATATCGACCGGGTCGATGGATTCGGTCCCCAGTGCCATGGCGCCCACCGCCTGGATGCCGCCGAGCGCATAGATCGCGTCGGCCCCGGCCATGGCCTGCGCGGCAACGATGGCGCGGGCCGGAGTGCCCTGGAACGGCGGGGCGCAGGTAATGACGCGCGGCACGCCCGCGACCTTGGCGGTGATCACGCTCATATGCGCCGAGGCAAGCAGCGGATACTTGCCGCCGGGAACATAGCAGCCCGCGTTCTGGATCGGCAGATGCTTGTGGCCGAGCACGACGCCGGGCAGCGTTTCCACCTCCACGTCCTGCAGCGAGGCGCGCTGGATCTGCGCGAAACCCCGCACCTGGGCCTGGGCGAATTCGATGTCCTTGCGCTCCTGCGCGGACAGGCTTTCGACGCAGCGGTCGATCTCCGCCTGGGTGAGCCGGTAGTCTTCACGGTCCCAGCCGTCGAAGCGGTTCGACATGTCGCGCACCGCCGCGTCGCCGCGCGCCTCGATGTCGGCCAGCGCCGCCTCGACTATGTCGCGCACCTTGCGGTCGGCATCCGCCTTCGCCTCTGCCGCCATGCCGCGCTTGAGCCACTGGGCCATGATCTTCCCCGAATATGTTGACCGTTCATCCGGCCATTGCCTGTGGCGGTGGGTCCAGACCATCGCATAGTATCGATGCTTGGCTATCGACCGAATGCCTTTGCGGCTGCCAAGGCTGCTTACTATTGCCATGGTTGCACAGGCGGGTCGGGGAAACGATGGACAACGGTTTGGCCGTGCCTGACGGTCATGACGGGAGAATGAAACACATGCGCCTGGCAACCTTGCGCGACGGTACGAAGGACGGGCGGCTGGTGGTGGTCTCGCCCGATGGCCAGGCCTGTGCTCCGGCTCCGGTCAGGACACTGCAGGAAGCGATGGAGCGCTGGGACGAACTGGCCCCGCAGTTGGCCGCTGCCACCAATTTTCCCGATCCGCTCGATCCCGCGCAGATCATCGCCCCCTTGCCGCGCGCCTGGCAGTGGCTCGACGGTTCGGCCTTCGCCAGCCACGGCGAGCTGATGGACAAGGCCTTGGGCATCGAGCCGATCAAGACCGACAAGCCGCTGATGTATCAGGGCACTTCGGACAGGTTCTACGGCCCGACCGAAGACGTCCGCTTCCCCAGCGAGGATCTGGGCATCGATTTTGAAGGCGAGTTCGGCGTGATCGTCGATGCGGTGCCGATGGCCACTCCGGCGGCGGACTGCATGAAGCATATCCGGCTGGTGGTGCAGATCAACGACTGGTCGCTGCGCAAGCTGGCCGGGCCGGAAATGAAGACGGGCTTCGGCTGGGTCCAGGCCAAGCCGCCCTGCGCCATGGCACCCTTCGCGGTGACGCCTGACGAACTGGGCGATCAGTGGCGCAATGGCCGGGTCTGCGCCGATCTGCTGGTGGACTGGAACGGCCAGCGCTTTGGCGCGGCGAATGGTGAAGCGATGGGCTTCGGCTTCCACGAACTGGTCGCCCACGCCTGCGCCACGCGCGATCTGGTGGCGGGTACGGTGATCGGATCGGGCACTGTCTCCAATGCCAATTACCGCGAGATCGGTTCATCCTGCATCGCCGAGCGGCGCGGGATCGAACTGGTCGATCATGGCGAGCCGCAGACCGGTTTCATGCACTATGGCGACAGCGTGCGGATGCAGGGCACGCTCGCCGATGGCCACGCCCCGTTCGGGGTGATCGAACAGAAGGTGGTGAAGGCATGACTGCGCTGTCCGATTCCGGTCTGCCCCCCATCCAGCGCGTGGTCACCGGCCACGACGCGCAAGGCCGCGCGGTGTTCCGCAGCGAGGATGTCAACCCGACCAAGATGATCCCCTCGGGCGATGCCTCGTTCCTGCTGGTCTGGACCACCGCCACCGTCCCCGCCGACAACAACGACGAAACCGACGGACGCGAGCGCGATGCCGGGCTGACGCTGAACCAGGGTTCGGTGATCCGCGTGGTCGATATGCTGCCGGGCAAGCAGAGCCCGATGCACCGGACCAATTCGATCGACTATGGCATCGTGCTGGAAGGCGAGATCGAGCTGGAACTGGACGACGGCGCCAGGAAGACGGTGCGGCAGGGCGGGATCATCGTCCAGCGCGGCACCAACCACCTGTGGCGCAACACCACCGACAGGGTCTGCCGCATCGCCTTCATCCTGATCGAAGCACCAGCCTACCTGCACCAAGGCCAGCCGCTGGACGAGCGGAAGCCGGAGGATGTCGAACCGGACTGAACAGGGAGAAGGCAATGCGGAATATCAAGGCACTGGCCGGACTGGTCTCAAGCCTGTTGCTGGGCGGGACGGGGATCGCGCTGGCCAATTCGCCGTTCCACGAAACCCCTGCCGGGCCGCGCGCGCTTCCCGGCGACCGACTGCCACCTTTTGCCATGCTTGACGCCAACGGCGACTTGCCGCTCTCCCCGCCGCCGCTGCCCGCAGGGGTGACCATGCCCAGGCCATTCGGCCCGCCCGAATCGACTGCACCGGGACCGAACCTGGACGAAGCCACCCGCATGGCCCGCGCCGCCGTGCTCGCCTGCCGCCGGCAGGGCTACCGCGTCGGCGCGGCGGTGGTCGATAGCTCGGGCGAAGCGCGGGCCATGCTGACCGACGACGGTGCCGATGGCAGCCACGTATTCGTCGCCATGCGCAAGACCGAAGTGGTGCGCGGTTTCGCCATGGCCAGTTCCGCCGCCAGCGCCGCCGTGGGCCGCGACCCGGCGCTCAAGGCGAAAGTGACGCCGGCGATGTTCGTCGAAGGCGGAGCGCTGCCGATCCTGCGCGGCGGCCGGTTGATCGGTGCGATCGGGGTGAGCGGAGCGGCGGGCATACCGATCGGCCACAACGACGAGGTCTGCGCCGCCGCCGGCCTGCGCGCCTTCGCTGGGCCACGCCGTTGACCGCTGCCTTCCGCCTCGATGGCAAGGCGGCGCTGGTCACCGGATCGACCCGGGGGATCGGCAAGGCGATTGCCGAAGGACTGATCGCGGCGGGCGCACAGGTGGTGATTTCCAGCGAGGATGCCACTGATACCGCGCGGGTCGCCGCCGCGCTCGGCCAGCCGGGGCTCGCCTGCGACGTGGCGGACGACGCTGCGCTCGCCCGGCTGACGGACTTCGCGCTGGCAGAACTGGGCGGGCTGGACGTGCTGGTTTGCAACGCCGGCATCACCGGCCAGCCCGGCCCATTCGCCGGGATCGACATGCAGGACTATGCCCGCGTCATGGCAATCAACCTGCGCAGTCAGGTGGTGCTGACCGGGCTGGCCCTGCCGCACATTGCCGCGCGCGGGGGCGGGGCGGCGGTTCTGGTCGCCAGTCTGGCCGGGCTGCGCGGCAACGGGCGGATCAACGCCTATGCCCTGGCCAAGGCCGGGGTGGCGCAACTCGCGCGCAATCTGGCGGTGGAATGGGGGCCGCAGGGCGTGCGGGTCAACGCCGTGTCGCCCGGCTTCATTGCCACCGAACTGTCCGGCCCCTTGCTGGCGGACGAAGCCTTCATGGCGCGGCGCATGGCGGCAACCCCGCTGCGCCGCCCCGGAACGCCGCAGGAGGTGGCCGGAGCCGCCGTATTCCTCGCCTCGCCCGCCGGGGCCTTCGTTACCGGGCACAATCTGGTGGTGGACGGCGGGACGCTGGTTTCGGACGGGAGTTAGCTGTGGAGCCTGATGACATGACATTGACCGGCCCGCCCCGAAGGGGTTGGGCAGCAAGGTGGATCAATGTCATGTCATCAGACTCGAAGCAACAGGGCCGGAGCGGGTGAACCCCGTTCCGGCCCTTTCGCTGCTCAGAACTCCACCTTGATCGTCGCGCCCCAGGTGCGCGGGTCGCCGGGGTTGCCGACGATCAGGCCGGTGTTGCCTGAAGGCACCTGCAACTGCTCGAAATAGTTGACGTCGAAGGCGTTGCGCACCCAGACGAACAGGTCGATGCCATGCTCGGTGCGGAAGCCAGCGCGGAAGTTGCTGAGGGCGTAGCCGTCCACCCAGGTATAGGCCGACGGCGTCGGGTTGGACGAGAAGCGGGTGCGCCCGTTGCCGTCATAGCCGAGGTAGACCTGGCCTGCCTTGCCCAGCAGGGTGACGGGCGCATTGGCCTCGGCACCCCATGACAGCGACCATTTGGAAACCCCCGGCAGGCGCTGGCCGGAAATGTTGCAGTTGGCCGGGCTGTTGCCGACCGTGCCCGCCGCAGCGACCGGCGTGCCGGTACCGCCGCCCGACAGTTCCGGCGGGCAGGGCGCATCGACGAACTTGCGGTAGGTCGCGTCGGTCCAGGTGCCGTTGACATAGGCATTGAACCGCTCGCTCGGGCGGACCGAGAAGTCCCACTCGAAGCCCTGGGTGCGGACCTTGTCGGCATTGGCCAGATAGCCGCGCAGCACCCCGAGTTGGCCGTTGGTCACCAGCGCCTGGTAATTGGCGATGTCGGTGCGGAAGGCGGCAATGTTGAGCGTTGCCTTGCGGTCCCAGAACTGGCTCTTGATCCCGGCTTCATAGTGATTGACCGTTTCCGGTTTCACCGTGGCGGCGGCCAGCAGCGGATTGCCTGCCGCGTCTGCCGGAACCCCGTTGAGGTTGATCCCGCCCGATTTGAAGGTGTGGGCATAGGTGGCATAGACCAGCACGTCCGTCGCCACCTTGTAGCTGGCGTTGAAATCGTAGCTGAAGTTCCAGTCGCTGTACTTGGCGACGACACGCTGCGGTGCGAGCACGCCGCGTTGGGCGACGATCCACGGGTCGGTCGAATAGGCCCCGGCGAACTGCACGAGCTGGCGCGTGCCGTCCGATGCGGTGCCGGTTACTACCGAATCGTACAGTCCGTCCTTCTTGTCATAGTTCAGGCGCAGGCCGGGTTGCAGGGTCAGCCGGTCGGTCACCTTCCAGCTGAGCTGGCCGAACAGCGCGACGCTGGTGTTGTCGAGCCGGATATCGTTGTTGGCAGTCAGGCCGTTCAGCACCGCCGGATTGTTGGCCAGTGCACCGGTGAGCAGCCATTTGCTCGCCGCAGTGCCCTGCACTTGCAGGCCCTGGGTGCGAACCTTCTGGTGAAAGCCGAAAGCGCCCAGCACATAATCGATTGTCCTGTTCCCGCCGGAGAAGCGGAATTCCTGGGTGTACTGGTCCTGCTGCGAGGGATTGTTCGATGCCGTGGTGATCGGCAGGCCAGTGAAATCGCGGTCGTTGGCCGGCTTCCAGTCCCAGAACCGCCAGGCGGTGACCGAGGTGAACTTGCCCGCGCCGGTATCCCAGTTCACCCGCAGCGATGCGCCGCCGATCTTGTTGCCGGCGTTGAGATCGGCGTCGAGATCGGTCACCCGCGCGAACGGATCGGTCGATGGCTGGACATAGCCCTGTGCGGCGGCGAGCGCGGCGTACTGGCGGGCGAGCGCGCGCTGGGTGGCATCGGTACGGACGAAGACGGTGCCGCAGCATTCGGGGTTCTGCACCGAATAGTCGCCTGCCAGCGTCACGTCGACGCTGCCGGAAGGCCGCCACAGCAACTGACCGCGCAGGCCAAGGTTGTCCTGCTCATTGATCCAGTTGCCGGTCTTGACGTTCCAGATCGTTCCGCGCCGGCTGGTGGAAGACAGGGCGATGCGCGCCGCCACGGTGTCAGACAGTGGCCCGGATAGTGCTGCCTTGGCCTGCTTGAAGCCCAGGTTGCCCACGGTCACCTCGGCGCGGCCCTCGAAGTCGAAGGTGGGTGCGCGGGTGGTGATGTTGATCGCCCCCGCCGTGGTGTTCTTGCCATAGAGCGTGCCCTGCGGCCCACGCAGCACCTCGATCTGCTTGACGTCGAGGAAATCGAACGTGGCCGAGGCGACGCGCGAATAGTAGACATCGTCGACATAGATGCCGACGCCCTGCTCGATGCCGTCATTGGTCAGGCCGAAGGGCACGCCGATACCGCGGATGTTCACGGCGGAATTGCGCGGGTTGGAGGTATAGAACTGCAGCGCCGGGGTCAGTTGCTGCAGGCGGCCGACGTTGAAGCTGCCAGTGTTGTCGATATGCTCGCCGCCGATCACCGAGATGGCGAGCGGCACTTCCTGCGAGGTTTCCTGACGGCGGCGGGCGGTGACGACGATGTCTTCGCCGGCGTCGGCCTGGCCGGTGCCGACCGAGGTCTGCTGATCGTCAGTCGGCGCGGCAGTGTCGGCTGCGGCTGCGGCTTCGGCAGCGGTTTCGACAGCAAGGGCTGGGGCGGGAGCGGCAAACAGCGTGAGCGAGGCCACGCCAGCCAGAAGCAGGGTACGGGAGTTCATCGGATGTCCTTTGGGTATGGGTCACGATGCCTCCAGTGGTCCGGTTGGCGAGTGGGTGAGGTGAGAAGTCTGGTATTCGAGAAGGGTGGCGGGTGACGGTTCAGTTCGGCTTGAGCCGTTTCTTCTCCGTCACGTCGATCTGGACGACGCGGCCTTCGTGGACGGTGAGCGAGATCGCCCCGTACTTGAGGCCGGTCAGCGCCTCCCGCACACTGGAGAGGCTCTCTTCGAGCAGCCGGGCCGCAGCGGGATCGAGCGGGGGCTGGTTACTGCTGGTATTCATGGTTCAGGCTCCGGTCTGGGCAAAGATCTTGGAACGGCGCGGGCGGATCAACACGGTTTCGCCCGGCGAGGGGGCAGGTCGGCTGGCATCGAGGTCGATCTCCACCACCTTGCCGCCACCGGTAAGCGTGCCTTCGACCCGCCAGCAGCCGCCCTTGCGGAAGACGTTGTCGACCAGCACGGCGTCTCCGTCCGCGGCAACGATCTCCAGATCGTGCGGGCGCACGTGCAGCATGTCCTTGCCGTCGCTGGCGGGAAGCTGGTTGGTTTCGCCCACGAAGCGGGCGACGAAGGGCGTCGCCGGTTCCATGTAGACCTGCTCCGGCGTGCCGATCTGTTCGATCACGCCGTGGTCCATGACGACGACCCGGTCGGCCAGTTCCAGCGCTTCTTCCTGATCGTGGGTCACGAAGATCGAGGTCAGCCCCATCTGGCGGTGCAGGTCCTTGAGCCAGCGGCGCAGGTCCTTGCGCACCTTGGCGTCGAGCGCGCCAAACGGTTCGTCGAGCAGCAGCAGCCGGGGCTCGATGGCAAGCGCCCGGGCCAGCGCGACGCGCTGGCGCTGGCCGCCGGAAAGCTGCCCCGGATAGCGCGATCCCAGCCCGTCGAGCTGGACCAGTCGGAGCAATTCCTCCGCCCGCGCCTTGATCACGCTCTTCGCCGGGCGGTTCTTCGCCTTGCGCACGGTCAGGCCGAAGGCAACGTTTTCGGCCACGGTCATGTGGCGGAACAGCGCGTAGTGCTGGAAGACGAAACCCACCTGCCGTTCGCCGACCCCGACGCTGGAAACGTCCTCGTCGTGGAAAAAGACCTCGCCCGAATCCTGGAACTCCAGCCCGGCGATGATGCGCAGCAGGGTGGTCTTGCCCGAGCCCGAAGGGCCGAGCAGGGCGATGAATTCACCCGGCTTCACTTCAAGGTCGATGCCGTGGAGCGCCGGGAACTCGCCGAAGCGCTTGGTGATGTTCTGGACGCGGATCAATGCTTTGCTCCCGAATGAAGGTCGAAGCGCCATTCGAGCAGGCTCTTGACGACAAGTGTCACCAGGGCGAGCGCGGCCAGCAGCGAGGCGACCGCGAAGGCGCCGACGAAATCGTACTCGTTGTAGAGAATCTCGACATGCAGCGGCATGGTGTTGGTTTCTCCACGGATGTGCCCGGAGACGACCGAGACCGCGCCGAACTCGCCCATGGCGCGCGCGTTGCACAGCAGCACGCCGTAGAGCAGGCCCCAGCGGATATTGGGCAGGGTCACGTGCCAGAAGGTTTGCCAGCCGTTCGCGCCGAGCGAGATCGCGGCTTCCTCATCATCCTTGCCCTGTTCCATCATCAGCGGGATCAGTTCGCGGGCAACGAAGGGGAAGGTGATGAAAACGGTCGCCAGCACGATGCCAGGCACGGCGAAGATGATCTTCACGCCATGCGCCGCCAGCCAAGGACCGAGATAGCCGTTGGCACCGAACAACAGCACGAAGATCAGGCCGGAAACCACCGGCGAAACCGAGAACGGCAAATCGATCAGGGTGACCAGCAGGTTCCGCCCGGGGAAGCGGAACTTGGTGATCGCCCAGCTTGCCGCCACGCCGAACACCATGTTCAGCGGCACGCTGATCGCGGCAATCAGCAGGGTCAGCCGGATCGCCGCCAGCGCGTCGGGGTTCTTCACGGCATCGATAAATGCGCCCAGCCCCTGCTTCAGTGCCTCGCTGAATACCGCGAGCAGTGGCAGCACAAGGAAGAAGCCAAGGAACAGCAGCGCCAGTGCGATCAGCCCCAGCCGCGCGGCGCGGCCCTCGCTGGTGGAGTGTTGCCGGCTCATGCGCCCAGCCTCCGGCGGCGCACCGCTTGCCAGGTGTTGAGCCCGAACAGGATGACGAAGGACACCAGCATCATCACCGTGGCGATCGCGGTGGCCCCGGCATAGGCATATTGTTCCAGCTGGGTGACGATCAGCAGCGGGGCGATCTCGGTCTTGCCAGGCATGTTGCCCGAGATGAAGATCACCGAACCGTATTCCCCCACGCCGCGCGCGAAGGCGAGGGCGAAGCCGGTGACCAGCGCCGGTGCTATCGCCGGGAAGATAACCTGGCTGAAGGTCTGCACCCGGTTTGCTCCCAGCGTTGCCGCCGCTTCCTCGACATCATGGCCGAGGTCGGCCAGGACCGGCTCGACCGAGCGGACGACGAAGGGCAGGCCGATGAATACCAGGGCGATGGTGATACCGATGGGGGTGAAGGCCACCTTGATGCCCAGCGGCTCAAGGTACTGTCCGATCCAGCCGGTCGGCGCATAGATCGCGGTGAGCGCGATGCCCGCCACAGCCGTCGGCAGGGCAAAGGGCAGGTCGACCAGCGCCGAAACCACCCGCTTGCCCGGAAAGCTGTAGCGCACCAGCACCCAGGCGACGAGCAGGCCGAACAATGCGTTGACCAGCCCTGCCGCCGCCGCCGTGCCGAAGCTCAGGCGGTAGGCTGCCAGCGCGCGATGTGAAAATCCCACGGCGACGAATTCATGCCAGCCCATGCCGGCGGAGCGCAGGAAAATCGTCGCCAGCGGGATCAGCACGATCAGGGTCAGCCAGGCGAGGGTGAACCCGAAGGTCAGCCCGAAGCCCGGCAGCACCGATGGCGCGCGCCAGTCAGGTCTGCGGAAGGTGGTAGTCGGCATCTGCAGTGGCCTGCTCGATAGGAGGATCGGGAGGGGTTCAGGTCACTTCGCGGTGGTTATGCGGTCGAACACGCCGCCATCGTCGAAGAACGTCTTCTGCGCCGCGCCCCAGCCGCCGAAATCCTTGTCGATGGTGACGAACTGGATCGCCGGGAACTGATCCTTGAACTGCGCGGCAACCTGCGGGTCGCGCGGGCGGTAGAAGTTGCGGGCGATGGCGACCTGCGCCTCGGGAGTATAGAGATATTCGAGATAGGCCTTGGCCACCGCTTCGGTGCCATGTTTCTTTGCATTCTCGGCGATCACCGCCACCGGTGGTTCGGCAAGGATCGAGAGCGAGGGATTGACGATCTCGAACTGTCCCGCGCCCAGCTTCTTCTGCGACAGCAGCGCCTCGTTCTCCCAGGCGAGCAGCACGTCACCGATGCCGCGTTCGACGAAGGTGGTGGTCGAACCGCGCGCGCCGCTGTCGAGCACCGGCACCTGGGCAAAGAGTCGGCGGACATAGGCTTCCGCCGCCGCATCACTGCCGCCAGCCTTGCGGCCATAGGCCCAGGCGGCGAGGAAATTCCACCGCGCGCCGCCGCTGGTCTTGGGATTGGGGGTGATGACCTGGACGCCCGGCTTGACCAGATCGCCCCAGTCATGGATGCCCTTGGGATTGCCCTTGCGGACAAGGAACACGATGGTCGAGGTGTAGGGTGCGCTGTTGTCGGGCAGCGCCTTCTGCCAGTCCGCGCCGAGCAAGTGGCCCTTGGATGCGATGGCGTCGATGTCATAGGCCAGCGCCAGCGTGGCGACATCGGCATCCAGCCCGTCAATGATCGCGCGGCTCTGCTTGCCGGAACCACCATGGCTCATGCGGAACGCCACGTCCTGGCCGGTCTTCGCCTTCCAGGCGGCGGCGAAGGCCGGGTTGATCGCCTGATAGAGTTCGCGGGTGGGATCGTAGGATACGTTGGTGATCTGCACGGCATTGCCGTTCTTCGCGCCTCCGCCGGAGCAGCCGGCAAGCACGGCAGTCAGGGCGGTGGCGGCAGCAGCGGCAAGAAACAGGCGGCGCTTCGGGTGGGCGGTGGTCATGGTGTCGTCTCCCTCGTGGTGTGCGACGCTTAAACTCAACTGAACCGATAGACATCAAAGCAGTTCTGTAGGGGCCAGAAGCTGAGCTTTATACTCTATCGAATTAGTTGAGTCCGCAAGGGAGGGTTAACGCACGCCCGGAACGCTCCGGCGCATTTTGCCAGGGCAGGAAGAGCCGCCGGGCTGGCGCATCGCCAAGGCCAAACGAAAAGGGCGGAGCCTCGCGGCCCCGCCCTTTCATGTTTCGGCTGGAGAAAACCTTACTTGGCGTTCTTCAGATAGGCGATGACGTTGGCGCGTTCCTGCGCGTCGGCCAGGCCGGCGAAGGTCATCTTGGTGCCGGCGGCATAGGCCTTGGGGTTGGTCAGCCAGGTATCGAGCGAAGCGTCGTCCCACTTGCCGCCCTTCGCCTTCAGCGCATCGGAGAAGGCAAAGCCGCCGCGGCCGGTGGCCGCCGCTTCGCCATAGATGCCGGCCAGATTCGGACCGATGCCGTTGGCCCCGCCCGCATTGATCGTGTGGCACGAGGCGCACTTCTTGAAGCTCTGCTCGCCCTTCGCGGCATCGGCGACGATCGGCGCGGCGGCGGCAGCAGCGTCGTCACCCCCGGCAGGGGCGGCCGGCGCGGCCGGCAGCGGCAGGTTCGAACCCTGCGCGTTGAGATAGAGCATCAGGTTGGCGCGCTCTGCCCCATCCGACAGGCCGGCGAAGGTCATCTTGGTGCCGGCGGCGAACTTCTTGGGGTTGGTCAGCCACTGGTTCATGCTGGCGAAGTCCCAGTTGCCGCCCTTGCCGGCAAGGTCGCCAGAGAAGGCAAAGCCGCCGCGACCGGCGCCGATCTTGTCACCCAGCACCGCGAACAGGTTCGGGCCAATGCCATTGGCCCCGCCCTGATTGATCGTGTGGCACGAAGCGCATTTCTTGAAGGTCGCCTCACCCTTGGCCGCATCGCCGCTGGCGAGCAGGGTTTCGAAGGGCACTTCCTTCGCGCCGCCTTCGCTGGAAGCCACGCCGGCGATGGCATAGCCCATCTTCTCGGGACGGTGATTCTTGTCGGCACGGAAGTAGTGGCCGCTCAGGCTGGCCAGACCGAGTGCGACAATGCCCGAAAACAGCGTCCAGCCGGCGATGGTATTGAAACGGTCTTCCATCGAAATTGCCCCGTTGGGATATGGATTCCAAGTTTGCGCGCCGCTCTAGTAACGGTGCGGCCCAAGCGCAAGGCCCATTGCGGGATTTCGCCAACAGTCTTAGGGGCCAGACGCAATCATGCATTCATTTCCCCAACCTGCGCTCGCCCTGGTCGAGCAGATGGCCGCTGCTGCTGCCGCCGATCCCGCCCGCGCCGTGGCGCTGCAGGGCGCGCCGGGCTGCAACTCGCACCGGGCCGCGCTGGAATATGCGCCGGATTGCCTGCCGCTGCCCTGTTTCAGCTTCGAGGATGCGCTGGATGCGGTGAAGGAAGGGCGTGCCGCCCGTGCGATCATTCCGATCGAAAACTCGCAGCACGGACGCGTGGCGGACATCCATTTCCTGCTGCCGGAAAGCGGACTGTTCATCGTTGGCGAGCATTTCCTGTCGATCCACCACAGCCTCATGGCCCTGGGTGACGGTCCCTTCGCGGCGGCCTATTCGCACCCGCAGGCTTTGGGCCAGTCGCGCCGCTACCTGCGGGAACGCGGCATCGTGCCGATGGCCTATGCCGATACCGCCGCCGCCGCCGCGCTGGTCCGCGAGATGGCAGACCCGCAGGCCTGCGCGATTGCACCGAAGATCGCCGCCGAACTCTACGGCCTCAAGGTGATCGACAACAATGTCGAGGACGCGGTGGACAACACCACCCGCTTTGTCATGCTAGCGCGCCAGCCGCTTGTTCCTGCCAGTGTGGCGGGCGAAGCGGCGATGACCACTTTCGTCTTCGAGGTGAAGAACATCCCTGCCGCGCTCTACAAGGCGCTGGGCGGCTTTGCCACCAACGGGGTCAACATGACCAAGCTGGAAAGCTACCAGAAGGGGGCCAGCTTTTCCGCCACCATGTTCTACGCCGATATCATTGGTGCGCCTGGCGATCCGGCGGTGGACCGGGCGATTGCCGAACTGGAATTCCACTGCAAGGAATTCCGCCCGCTGGGAACCTACAGGCAGGGCCGGGCGCGCGGGTAACCGGCTGCCGCGCTGGCCAGTCCATTCTCCTAACCCCCCGGCAAACAACCGAATCGGAGCGGCAACGCGCTTGCGCCGGGCTTTGCGCCGTGCCACCTAGCAGTGGTGTCGGCGGGTGCCCAACAGATTGCCGGATCGCAGAGCGCGCAGCAGGCTGCGCGCGACTGGGAGGCCGTGCGCGCCAGCGGGGACATCCAGTTTGCCCCGGTGCCGCAGCAGGCTCCGCCCGCCCCTCCTGCCTGGCTCAAGCCATTGCAGGAATTCCTCAAATCGCTGTTCGAACCGCTGGGCAAGGCGCTCGGCGTATCGTGGCCGGTGGTGCAGTGGATCCTGATCGGGCTGGCGGTGCTGGCGGTGCTTGCCATCGTCTGGCGCTTGCTCGCGCCGCTGATCGAAGCAGGTCGCCGGCCCCGGCCCGAGGTTGTCCCGGTCTGGACGCCAAGCCATGCCGATGCTCTGGCCTTGCTGGAGGACGCTGACCGGCTGGCCGGTGAAGGCAAGTTCGACGAGGCGACGCACTTGTTGCTGCGCCGCTCGGTCCAGCAGATCGCCGCCGTCCGGCCCGACTGGCTGCATCCCGCCAGCACCGCGCGCGAGATTGCCGGGTTGCTCTCGCTCCCCGGAGGGGCGCGACTGGCCTTCGGCGTCATCGCCGACCGGGTGGAGCGCAGCCGCTTCGCCTTGCGCGCGCTCGATCTGGCCGACTGGCAGGCCGCGCGTGAGGCCTATGCCAAGTTCGCGCTGGAAAGGCTGGCGGCATGACCGCCGGCGCGGCCAATCCATCGCCCTTCTCGCCGCGCACCGTGCTGGCGCTGGTCTTGTTCGGCGGGGCCGTGTTCGTCGCGCTGCTGTGGATGATCGGCGCGGGGATGACTGCGGGCAACACCAACAACGGCGGCGGCCACGTCGGCGGCAAGGGCCTCAACGGCTATGCCGCGCTGGCAAGCTATCTTGAGAAGCGGGGCATGACCGTCACCCGCGTGCGCTCCGCCGCCGGGCTTGATGGCCCCGGGTTGCTGGTGCTCACCCCGCCGGTCGGGGCCGAGGGCAAGGAACTGCAGGCAATCGTCGACAAGCGCAAGCAGGTCGGTCCGACGCTGGTGATCCTGCCGAAATGGGCCTCGGTGCCCATCGCGCAGAATCGCAAGGGCGCGAAGCAGGGCTGGGTCGACCTGCCCTTTCCGCAGGTCGCGCCGATCCCGGGCTTTTTTGACGACCTGACGGTCGAGATGAAGGACGCCAAGGGAGCCCCGGCAAACGGACAATGGTCGGCACAGGACATCACTGGCAGCCTGCCCGATCCCAAGGTCGTGATTGCCGGCCGGGGCAAGCGACTGGTGCCGCTGGTGGCCAGCGCTGCCGACGGACGAACGCTGGCTGGCTGGATCGCCGATGGCGGCATTTACCCAGGTCTTGAAGACCTGTCGCTCAATCCTCCGGAAACCTACGGCGAGGATGAAGACAGCTATCCGGTCGTCTTCGTGTTCGATCCAGACCTGCTCGACAACTGGGGCATGGCCAGGCCGGAAAATGCCCGGTTGGCCGAAGCGCTGTTCCGTGCGGCGATGGGCGATGATGGCAAGGCCGTGGCCTTCGACCTCACGCAGAACGGTCTGGGCCAGTCGGCCAACCTGCTGACGCTCGCTTTCACCCCGCCGTTCCTGGCCGCGACACTGTGTTTGCTGATCGCGGCGCTGGCGGTGGGCTGGCGCGCCTTCGTGCGCTTCGGGCCGGCGCGTGCCGGGGTGCGCGCCATTGCCTTTGGCAAGCGCGCGCTGGTGTCGAATGCTGCCGGGCTGATCCGCCGCACCCGGCGGCTCCACCTGATTGCGCCGCCCTATGCCGACCACGCGCGCGAGCGGATTGCCCGCGCTCTGGCCCTGCCGCGCATGGCCGAAGCTGCGGAAACTGAAGCGGCGATAGATCGCGCACTCGAAGCCCGGGTGCCCGGCACCGTACCATTTTCCGCCATCGCCGCGCGGCTGCGCGCAGCGCGCCGCCCGAACGAGATGCTCGGCGCGGCGCAGGACCTCCATGCCCTTGAAAGGATGCTGACCCGATGACCGACACTCCGCCGCTATCCGTTGCCGACATCGGCACGCTCGCGCGCGCCATCCGGGCCGAGATCGCCAAGGCCGTGGTCGGCCAGAGCGATGCGGTGGACAACCTGCTCGTCGCGCTGATGGCGCAGGGCCACGTGCTGCTCGAAGGCCCGCCGGGTACTGCCAAGACCTTTCTGGCGCAGTGCTTTGCCGCCAGCCTGGGGCTGGACTTCGGACGCATCCAGTTCACCCCTGACCTGATGCCGGGCGACATCCTCGGCTCCAACCTGTTCAACTTCCAGACCAGCCAGTTCACCCTGACGCGCGGGCCGATCTTCTGCGATCTGCTGCTGGCCGACGAAATCAACCGCACCCCGCCCAAGACCCAGGCGGCCTTGCTGGAAGCGATGCAGGAGCGGCGCGTCACGCTGGACGGCACTGCCCACGGCCTGCCGGAACACTTCATGGTGGTGGCGACGCAGAACCCGATCGAGAGCCAGGGCGTCTATCCCTTGCCAGAGGCGCAGCTTGACCGTTTCCTGTTCAAGTTGCTGGTGCCCTATCCCTCGCTCGACGAGGAACTGAACATCGTCGCCCGCTTCGGTGAGCGCAGCGGTCCGCCGCGCGCCGCCGATCTCGGGGTGCGCGCAGTGGTGACAGCCGATCTGCTGCGCGCCGCCACCGCCGGGGTGAAAGCCATCCGCATCGCCCCGTCGGTGGTGGACTATGTCGTCCGGCTGATCCGCGCCACGCGCGATTCGGCGGACCTCGCCTCGGGCGCCAGCCCGCGCGCTGCCGTGCTCCTCGCCAGCGCCGCCCGTGCCCGCGCCGCGCTCGATGGGCGCGACTATGTCGTGCCGGACGATGTGAAGGCCCTCGCCACGCCAGTCCTGCGCCACCGCCTGCTGCTCAGCCCGGTTGCCGAGATCGAGGGCAAGCAGGTGGAGGCGCTGGTGGCCGAACTGGTCGAACGCACGGAAGCGCCGCGGTGATCCGGGCTGGTCAAGCCCACGCGAGGTCTATGTCCAACCGATGAACCCCTTCCGCGCCCTTGCCGTAGCCCCCACCGGACGCGCCGCGCTGCTGATCGCGCTGGCTGCGCCCTTCGCGCTGGTGCTGGCGGCGGTTGCCCCGGCGGCATGGATCGTCGCCCCGGCGCTCGGCGGCACGCTGCTCGCGCTGGTGCTGCTCGACGCGCTGCTGGCCGGGCGACTGGAAGACGTGCGGTTGATCGCCCCGGCCGACGTCGAAGTGGGGGATGCGGCCCGGATCACGGTTCTGGCGGACTTCGCCACCCGGCTCGGCCGCTGGACCGAAGCCGCGCTGGCGATCGACAGCCGCCTTGCCGAAGGCGGTTCGCTGGCCTTGGCGCTCTCGCCCGATCCGGCCAGCGGCGCGCACAGCGGCAGCGCGGAGTTCAGGCCGACCCGGCGCGGAACCGGCGCGGTGGAAAAGCTCTGGCTGCGCTGGACCGGGCCATTGGGGCTCGGCGCACGGCAGACGTCGCGCGCCATCGACGCCGAAGTGCGCGTCTGGCCCAATCTGGGCGCGGTGCGCTCGCCCGCCTTGCAGGCGTTCCTCAAGAATTCGCAGTTCGGCCTGATCGCCCGGCGCATGCGCGGCGAAGGCAACGAGTTCGAGGCGCTGACCGAATACCAGTCCGGCATGGACCGCCGCCGGATCGATTGGAAAACCTCGGCCCGGCACACGCACCTCTATGCCAAGGAGTTCGAGGTAGAGCGCAACAACCAGATCGTCTTCGCCTTCGATTGCGGGCAGGCGATGTGCGAGCCGGTGGGCGGCCTGCCGCGCATCGACCGGGCGGTGTCCGCCGCGCTGGCCACCGCCTACGTCGCGCTCAAGGGCGGGGACCGGGTGGCGCTGTTCGGCTTTGCCGCCCGGCCCGAGACGATGACGCCGTTCGTCACCGACCCGCGCCACTTCACCCAGTTGCAGCGCGCCGCTGCCGGGCTGGACTACCACGCGCAGGAACCCAATTTCACCTTCGCGCTTGCCACTCTGGCGGGACGGCTGCAGCGTCGTTCGCTGGTGGTGGTCTTTTCCGATTTCACCGACCCGACCAGCGCGGAACTGATGATCGAATCGATCGGCCGACTGGTTTCGCGCCACCTCGTCATTTTCGTCACCATGGCCGACGAGGAACTGGAAGACATCGCCGGCGCTTCCCCGGCAGACATGCAGGCGCTGGCCATGTCGGTCACCGCCGATTCGCTGCTGCGCCAGAAGGCGCTCGTCACCAGCCGCCTGCGCCAGATCGGCGTTGACGTGGTGGAAGCTCCCTATGACCGGATCGGCACGCGGCTGATCGATTCCTACCTCGCGATCAAACGGGCGGGAGCATTGTAATGGCGCTGGATCTGGGCACCATGTTCGGCAGGAACACGCAGTCCGGCGATGCCGCGCTGGAGGCGGCGGCGCTGCGTTCCGACCGGTTCCGCCAGGAACGCGAAGGCGATTGGCAAAGACTGGAGGCCATTGTCACGCGGATGGAAGCCGGGCGGGTGCGCAAACTGTCCGATGCCGATGTGCTTGAACTGCCGGTGCTCTACCGCACGGTCGCCTCCAGCCTCTCGATCGCGCGCGAGACCTCGCTCGATGCGGCAACGCTGGCCTATCTCGAAGGGCTGGTCCAGCGGGCATGGTTCCTGGTCTATGGCCCGCGCGTATCGCTGGGCGGCTGGCTGCGGCGCTTCTTCGGCGGCGGCTGGTCGGCGGCGGTGCGGGCGATCTGGGTGGACCTGCTGATCGCGCTCGCCGCGATGGTGGCGGGCACGGTGGTTGGCTGGGTGCTCGTCGCCCACGATCCGGACTGGTACTATGCTCTGGTTCCCGGCCAGTTCGCCGATGCGCGCGTGCCGGGGGCAAGCCGCGAGGTGCTCTATGGCACCTTGTTCGGCAACCAGGGGCAGGATGCCAAGTCCGCGTTCTCCGCCTATCTGTTCAGCAATAACGCGCAGGTCTCGATCATGGCCTTCGCCCTGGGATTTGCCTTCGGCGTGCCCTCGCTGATGTTGCTGGTGCAGAACATGGGTACCATGGGGGCCATGCTGTGGCTCTATCACGGACAGGGGCTGATGGTGGACTTCGCCGGCTGGCTGGCCGTCCATGGCACGACCGAGCTCTACGCTATCCTGCTGGCGGGCGGGGCGGGGCTGCACGTCGGCCGGTCGATGGCCTTTCCCGGGCAGCTGTCGGTCATGCAGGCGGCGGGTGAGGCGGGGCGGCGTGCGGCGGTGGTCATGGTCGGCGTGGTGCTGATGCTGGTGGTCGCCGCCATGCTCGAAGGCTTTGCGCGGCAGTTGATCGACACCACGGCGGGGCGCTTCACCGTCGGCGGGGCGATGCTGGCGATCTGGACCGGCTACTTCTTCGCCTTCCGGCGCGTGCCGCAAGGGAGCGCCGGAGCATGAGCGCCGCGCCAGCCAGTCTGCGCGCCGGCAATGATCGCCTGCGCCGCATGGTCACGCCAGAAGGCATTGAACTGCCGATCACCCTTGCCAGCCGTGGCTCGCGCTTCGGGGCGCTGGCACTGGACCTGATCTTCATCGGGCTGGCCATGCTGGCTACCACCATTGCACTGGCCATGATCGCCGGCGGCACGTTCGGTGAGATCGCGGCCAAGGCGCACAAGACCGCTATCGAGCATGCGCTGGAGTTTCTGTTCATCGTCTGGATCGCGGCGATGTTCCTGTTCCGCAACGCCTGGTTCCTCTATTTCGAACTCGGCCCGCGCGGGGCGACCCCGGGCAAGCGGATGACCGGCATTCGTGTCGCCGCGCGCGATGGCGGGCGGCTTTCGGCGGAGATGGTGATCGCGCGCAACCTGCTGCGCGATATCGAACTGTTCCTGCCGCTGGTGTTCCTGCTGTCCGCCAGCGACGGGGGAGACATGGGCGCGGCGGGCATCGCGGCGACCGCGTGGTTCCTGGTTTTCGCGTTGTTCCCCTTCTTCAACAAGGACCGCCTGCGCGCCGGAGACCTGATCGCCGGTTCCTGGGTGGTGGAAGCGCCCAAGCGCAAGCTGGAATCGGCGATGTCGGTGGGTGAAGCGGCGCGCGGCAAGGAAAGCCGCCGCACCGGGGTCACCTACAAGTTCGGAGATGAGGAACTGGCGGTCTACGGCGAGTATGAGTTGCAGACACTGGAACGCGTCCTGCGGGAAAACCGGCCAGAGGCGACAGTTGCGGTGGCCGAGGCGATCTGCCGCAAGATCGGCTGGTCCCCCGGCAGCGGCGACGAACGCGCCTTTCTGGAAGCCTACTACACCCAGCTCCGCGCCCGGCTGGAAGCGGGCATGCGCTTCGGCAAGCGCAAGGCGGACAAGTTTGACGGGAAACCGTGATGCCGCTCACCTTCATCGAGGATGACCTTGCCGGCGAGGCAATCGTCCAGCTGCTGACGCTGCACCTTGCCGAGATGCACGCATGGTCGCCGCCCTGTTCGGTCCACGCCATGCCGGTCGAACGGCTGCGCGCGGCGGATGTGACATTCTTTTCGGCGTGGGACGGGGATCGCCTGGCGGGATGCGGGGCGATCAAGCAGCTTGACGCCTGGCATGGCGAGCTCAAGTCGATGCGCGCGCATCCCGATTATCGCGGCAAGGGCGTGGGGCAGGCGATTCTCGATCACCTGATCGCGGTAGCGCGGGCGCGGGGCTATCTGCGGCTCAGCCTCGAAACCGGTGCGCCCGAACAGTTCGCCCCCGCCCAGCGGCTCTACCGCGCCAACCATTTCGTTCCCTGTGCGCCCTTTGCCGACTATGGCGAAGACCCGTTCAGCCTGTTCATGACCCGGACCTTGTGATTGCCATGACCGACCTCATCCTCCGCCCGGCCACGCCAGCCGACGTTCCCGCACTATCGCAGCTGGGCATCGACAGCTTCGTCGCCAAGTTCGGCCACATGTATCGCCCCGAAGACCTCTCCGCTTTCCTTGCCGAGGTCCATTCCGAGCCGGCGGTTGCGGGTGAGGTTGCCGATGCTGCCAAGCTCTATTGCCTTGCCGAGCGGGACGGGCGGCTGGTTGCCTATGCGAAACTCGGCCTTGCCTGCGGCTGGCCCGAGCATGCGCGGGGGACGAAGGTGATCGAGCTCAAGCAGCTCTACACCGCGCCTGATGCGCTGGGCGGCGGGTTGGGCAAGGCGCTGATGGACTGGGCCATGGCCGAGGCGCGCGCGCGCGGCTGCGACGAGATGCAGCTTTCGGTGTGGAGCGGCAACGACGGTGCGCAGCGCTTCTACGCGCGATACGGTTTCGAACGCGTGGCCGACATCACCTTCAACGTCGGCGAGCAGGTGGACGAGGAGTTCCTCTTCGCGGCGATGCTGTGAGATTTCTCTTCATACTCAAAAGAGCGGCATCTCGTTACCCCGTCCTGATGCCCAGCACTGCCGAGACGTAATTGACCGGCGCGTGATCGGCCAGCGCGCGGTTGGCGACATTGGCGATGGGGTTGAGCGCGCGCTGGAGATAGCGCGTCTGCGCCAGTGCGGTGTCTGCGGCAATGGCAGCGGGGGTGGGTTCGCTGGCTGCGATCCTGCCACTGCGGTCGATGTAGCGCAGGCCCGGCGTGTGGCGAAAACCGGCTAGCGGCGGCGGCACCCGCACGACGATGTCGCAGCAATTGCAGTAGCGGCGCACCGCACGGCCAGTGAACAGCGCGGCAAAGGCGGCATTGCCAACCGCCGGGCTGCCGAAAGTGACCAGCTCCGCCGCCGGGTGGTCGCTGGCCAGCAAAGTCGCCAGCGCCGCGCCGAGGCTGTGGCCGGTGGCGATCAGCCGCCCGGGGCGGTGATCCGCCAGCCAGCCCGCCAGTGCGGCGCGGATGTTGAACGAGGGGCTGTCATAGGCGCTGCGAAAGCCGAGATGGACCTTGCCGCCGCGGCCCCAGTCCACCGGCCGGAAGCTCATGTCGGTGATCGCATCGACCGGATGGCCCGCCTGGGTGCCGCGAAAGGCGATCACGGCCTGCCCGGCGGCATCGATCAGCGCCATGGCCTGGGTATTGCTCTGCCGGTCCTCGAAATAGCTGCGCGAGACGAAGCCCAGTGCCGCCAGCGCCGCATCGAGCCGGGCCTCATCGGGCGGGAAAGCGTAATATGCCAGCCGCGACAGTTCGGCGCAGCGGGCATCGTCCTTGCCCGCAAACAGTGCCGGATCGAGCGGGTCCAGCAGTTGCGGGCGGTAAAGCGCATCGCGGCTGGAATCGTAGCGCATCGCCTCGCCCCTTCACGCGGCAGACTGGCGCAGCCATGCCGAAAGGTCCAGCAAGATCGATGCAAGGCGCGTGGCCATACCGTGCAGCCGCGCCTTCGGGCTTTGCCGCGCCCCGCGCCTCGCCTATAGGCGGGGGCATGTCCTCGATCAGACCCTGGCGCGACATCGCGCAACGCAAGAGCCGGCAGATCATGGTGGGCCGCGTGCCCGTTGGCGGCGATGCGCCGATCACCGTCCAGACCATGACCAACACGCTGACCTCCGACGCGGCGGCGACCATCGCCCAGATCCGCCGCTGCGAGGAGGCAGGGGCGGACATCATCCGCGTCTCCTGCCCCGACGTGGAAAGCACGGCGGCCTTGCGCGAAATCGTCCGCGCGGCCGAGGTGCCGATCGTTGCCGACATCCATTTCCACTACAAGCGCGCGCTGGAAGCGGCCGATGCGGGCGCGGCCTGCCTGCGGATCAATCCGGGCAACATCGGCTCCAGCGAGCGAGTGGCCGAAGTGGTCCGCGCCGCCAAGGCCAATGGCTGCTCGATCCGCATCGGAGTCAATGCCGGCAGCCTGGAGAAGAATCTGCTGGAAAAATACGGCGAGCCATGCCCCGAAGCTCTGGTCGAAAGCGCGCTCGATCACATCAAGCTGTTGCAGGACCACGACTTCCACGAATACAAGGTGGCGGTGAAGGCCAGCGACGTGTTCCTGGCCGTCGCCGCCTACATGGGCCTGGCCGAGGCGGTCGATTGCCCGCTGCATCTCGGCATCACCGAGGCGGGCGGGCTGATCGGCGGCACGGTGAAGTCCAGCATCGGCATCGGCAACCTGCTGTGGGCCGGCATCGGCGATACCCTGCGCGTCTCGCTCTCCGCCGAGCCGGAAGAGGAAGTGCGCGTGGGGTTCGAGATTCTGAAGGCGCTGGGCCTGCGCACGCGCGGGGTGCGCGTGGTGTCCTGCCCAAGCTGCGCGCGGCAGGGCTTCGACGTGATCCGCACGGTGGAGGCGCTGGAAGCGCGGCTGAGCCACATCAAGACGCCGCTGTCGCTCTCGGTGCTCGGCTGCGTGGTCAACGGCCCCGGCGAGGCCCGCGAAACCGACATCGGCGTCACCGGCGGCGGCAATGGCAAGCACATGGTCTACCTCTCGGGCGTCACCGACCATCACGTACAGAGCGAGGACATGCTCGACCACATCGTCGCGCTGGTGGAACAGAAGGCGGCGGAGATCGAGGCGGCGACCACGGATGCGGGCAAGGCGGCGTAAGCCGTTGGTAAAGCGGTAACCGCTTTGGCGCTATGCAGCCTGCCATGCAAAGGCTGCTCGGCTTCACTTTCGTGCTGATCGTCGCGATGATGCTCGTCGCGACGGGGCTGGATTCGCGCTATGGTGTTTCGGCGAAACACGCCGACGATGCGCCACATGGCAAGGCATCGGAAACATCATCCGATCATCCGCAAGACGGCCATTCCGACAGCTATTACGATGCGATGGAACTGCGGCGCGATGCCAGCGGACAGTTCCACATGTCGGCACGGGTCAACGGGGCGGATACGCGCTTTCTGGTCGATACCGGCGCGGACGTGGTGGCGCTGACGGTCGATACGGCGCAGGAACTGGGCATTGCCGCCGATCCGGCAGACTTCCGCCCGATCATGCGCACGGCATCGGGCACCGGCAACGGCATGCCGGTGATGCTGGACACCATCGAGATAGGCGGACACGAATTGCATGGCGTCCAGGCGGTGGTGATGGAAGGACTGGGCACCAACCTGCTCGGCCAGTCGGTGCTGGGCAAGCTCGGCAAGGTGGAGCTGCGCGGCGATACCATGTTGATCCAGCCAGACTGAGGCCGGGCGCCGACTGCGGCAAAACACGGTTGCGTGCCATTTGCGCCACGACTATCCTCTGGTCATGGGAAAGATCGAAAACGTCTCGGTCAAACTGTCGGACGAACTGGTCGATGCCACGAATGCGGCTGTCGCTGGTGGCGAATTCGCATCGCTCGATCATGTTGTCCAGGCCGCACTTGCCGAGTGGATGCAACGGCGCGACCGTGATCTCGCCAAAGTGCGGGCGTTGATCGAGGAAGGCATTGCCTCCGGCTTCGAACCACACGACGGTATGGCCGACATAATGCGGGCCGGGCAGGGCATTCTGGCCGATCGCAAGGCATGACTTTTGCCATCCGCCGCAGTCTTGCGGCACGCGATGATTTGACTGCCATCTGGGTGAGCATTGCCCGGCACGACGAACACGCGGCCATTCGTCAGCTTGAACGAATTGAGCAAGGCATCCGGCAACTGGCGGACTATCCGGAAGCGGGTCCGGCTCGCGACGACCTGATAGATGGCATCAGGGTTATCCTGCGCCGCCCCTATCTGGTGCTTTACCGGGTCGATCATGCGCAATCCGTCGTGGACATCATCCGGGTGATCGACGCCCGGCGCGATCTTGAGGCCCTGTTTCACGAATGACCATCACCATCCGCCCTGCCGTGCCCGCCGACCTGCCGCTGATCCTCCAGCTCATCCGCGATCTGGCGGACTATGAGCAGCTGGCCGACGAGGTTCGCTTCGATCCCGCGATGCTGGGCGAGCATCTGTTCGGCACGCGACCGATGGCCGAAGTGGTGATCGGCGAGGTCGACGGCGCGGCGCAGGGCTTCGCGCTGTTCTTCCATAATTTTTCCACCTTTGAAGGACGTCCCGGGCTCTACCTTGAAGACCTCTATGTCCGGCCCGAAGCGCGCGGCGGAGGCCTGGGCAAGGCGTTGCTGGTTCATCTCGCCGGGCTGGCGGTGGAACGCGGCTGCGCCCGGCTGGAATGGTGGGTGCTTGACTGGAACGCGCCGGCGATCGGCTTCTATCGCAAGCTGGGCGCGCGGCCGATGGACGAATGGACCACCATGCGCGTCGATGGCGAGGCGCTGGCTCGGTTGGGCGCGGCTGCGCGTGCATCCGCCGATTCCCCTCTGGCCACTCGTTAAGCTTCGGGTTATCCACAAGCTGCTATGACGGGGGCCATGAACAGACGTGACATCCTGCGGGGTGGACTGGTTGCCGGCGCGGCGCTGGCCGTGCCCGGTCGCGCGCTGGCGCAGTCGCTCACCGATGAATTCGACAAGGCTTTTGCCGCGCGCAATGCCGCGCCGCCGGTTGAAGCGGCCCCGCTGCCTGCTCCCATGCCGGTTCCCGCACCGCAGCCGATCAGCGCGGCCTATCGCCGCCGGGTACTCGATGTCGCCGCGCGCGAATCGGGCCGGCTGGGCAATGTGCTGTGGCGGCGCGATCTGGTTGGCGTGGCCGATTTTGCCATGCCTTCCTCGCAGCCGCGCCTCCACTTCGCCAATCTGGAAAGCGGCACGGTGCGCTCGTTCTACGTCGCCCACGGCCGTGGTTCCGATCCGGAGCATGATGGCTGGCTGAAGCTGTTTTCCAACGTGCCGGGCTCCGAAGCGACCTCGCGCGGGGCCTATCTCACCTGCGAGTGGTACAACGGCAAGTACGGCACCTCGATCCGGCTCGAAGGGCTGGACCAGGACAATTCCAACGCGCTTGAACGCGCCATTGTCATGCATCCCGCCGGCTATGCCGCGCCCGAACATATCGCGCGGTGGGGCAAGCTGGGCCGCAGCGAAGGCTGCTTTGCCATGGCGCCCGACCAGTTCAACGAGGCGCTGTGGCACCTTTCCGGCGGTCGCCTGCTCTACGCCGACCGCATCGGCGAGGCATAGCGCCTAACCCTCCGTCGCCGACTTTCCGCTCAGGCTCTTACAGGTCCGACGCTTTCATTGCGAAGATCGGCGTGTGCGGTTCGTGCGCGGCCATGCGGGTGAGCAACAGGTCAAGCTCCGCCTCGGCAATGATGATCCCCTGGTGCGCCGGGCGGACGAAACCGGTCTCGGCCATGTGGCGGTTGAAGGCGAGCAAGTGGTCATAGAAGCCGAAGGCGTTGAGCAGACCCACCGGCTTCGCGTGATAGCCCAGCTGCGCCCAGCTCACCGCTTCCCACAGTTCGTCCATCGTGCCGACCCCGCCGGGGATGGTCAGGAAACCGTCCGACAGATCAGTGAAGGCGGCCTTGCGCTCGTGCATATTGGCGACGACGCGCAGTTCGGTGCAGTCCGGGTTGGCGACTTCGCCCGAAACCAGGGCTTCGGGGATCACGCCGATCACCTCGCCGCCCGCCGCCAGCGCCGCGCCCGCCACCGCGCCCATCAGGCCAAGCCGGCCACCGCCATAGACCACGCCGATGCCGCGCCGGGCCAGACTGTCGCCCACCGTTCGGGCGAGTTCGATGTAGCGCGGATCTGCCGGGGTGGCTGAACCGCAATAGACCGCCAGCCGCTTCATGGCCGCACCGCCGGCATCCGGCAGGCGGCTTCCAGCAGCGTGCGCTCGAAACGGCCCGGAGCGGTGCGGGAAAAGGCGCGCGTTTCCGATTGCGGTATGACCAGGTGGCGCGACCCATCCTTGTAGATCGCGGTTGTGGTGACTTCGCGGTATGTCTGCGCGGCGCAGCGGAACTGCATGGTGCCTTCGGCGGCGACTTGCCCCTTGATCAGGGCCGGGTCCGGCGCGCTTTGCGTATACAGCTGCACCTGCCTGATCATACCCTGCGGCGAAGGGAGATCGCGGACGGAACTGTCTTCGATCGAAAAGCGGGTGTGCCCCGGCGTTTCGGCGACGAAGACCGGACGCGTCGCTGCAGCCTGGCTCCACAGCGCGGCGGCCAGCGCGATCACCGGCAAGGGTGCAGATCGTTTCACAGCAATTCCTCCAGCATCAGCCCTGCCGTTATTTGCGCCCCGGCCAGCACTGCGGGGACACCCGCACCGGGATGGATCGCCGCGCCGACCAGATAGAGATTGGCAATCTTGTCATCGCGGCTGTGCGGGCGCAGGGCCAGCGATTGGGTGGGCAAGGCTTCAAGGCTGAAGGCACTGCCCATATGGGCGTTGAGATCGAGCGCGAAATCGCGCGGGGCGTAATGAAACCGGGTGACGATGCGGTCGTCGATGTCAGGGATCAGCCGGCGGCCGACTTCGACCAGCACCCGCTGTTCCATCATCGGGCCGATCACTTCCCAGTCTATCGGCAACTTGCCCTGATTGGCCACCGGCACCATCGCGCGGAAGGTGCTTTTGCCCGGCGGCGCAACCGAGGGATCGGTCACTGTCGGATGGCTGAGCAGGATGAGCTGGTCCTGCGGCAGCACCCCGTGATCGAACACGTCATCCAGCAGCCCGCGCCAGCGCGGACCGAACAGCACCATGTTGTGCGGGATCCCGGGCCAGGTTCCCTCAAGCCCGAAATGGACGACAAACAGCGAGGGTGAGAAGCGCTTCTTTGCCAGCTTGCGCGCCATGTCGCGCCCGCGCGGGTTGTCGGACAGCAGATCGCGATAGGTGTGGACCACATCGGCGTTGCTGGCCACCGCGTCGAACCGCTCTTTCCACCCGCTCGCCGTCTCGACCTCGGTCGCGCGGTTGCCCAGGGTGTGGATGCGCAGCACCGGATCGTGCAGCACCAGCGTGCCGCCGATCCGCTGGAACTGCCTGGCCATGGCGGCAATCAGCCGTTGGGTGCCGCCTTTCGCCCACCACAGGCCGGTATCCCGCTCAAGCTTGTACCCTGCCAGCGCGGTAGCCCCGGCTGTCAGCGGATTTCCACCGGCCAGCAGGGTCTGGAAGCCCAGCGCCTCGCGCAGCTTGTCGCTCTTCACGAAGCTGCCGATCATCGACTGGACCGAGCGCCACGGTTGCTGCCTGGCCAGCGCGGACAGTGCCTTCGCCATCGCGCCCAGACTGTTGACTGGGGTGCTGCCCTGCCGCACCGATGCCTCCTGCCACAGCGCGGCCGCATAGGCGCAGAACTCCTCGTACCCCGCCAGATCGCCGGGCGCGAGGCGGGCGATCTCGGCGCGCAGCGCAGCCTCGTCGCCGGAAAGGTCGAACACTGCCCCGTCGGGCCAGTTGAGTCGCCAGAACGGCGCTACCGGCAGCAGGTCGACGTCCTGCGTCGGGTCGTGGCCGGAAAGCTGCCACAGATCGGCGATGGCTGCGGGATCGGGGATTGCCCCCGGCCCGGCATCGAAAGTGAAGCCTTCCCGCTCCCAGGCATAGGCACAGCCGCCCGGCCGGTCACGCGCTTCGATCAGCGTGGTTGCCACGCCGGCCGCCTGCAGCCGGATCGCCAGCGCCAGGCCACCAAATCCCGCCCCGATAACGCAGGCACGCCTGTTCACCGGCGCGCCTCCGGCAGGCTGGCGATGTGGTGAAGACGGTTCGATCCCATTTGGACGGGGTTTACGAGGGTTGACAGTTCAGGGCAACGCCTGTGACGTGTTGCATGTGATGACACCCTCCGCCCCGCACCGTTCGCTGCTGCCTCACCGCGCCGCGCTGATTGCCGCCTTGCTGATCGCGGCCTATGCCGCTGCGATCCTCTTCGCCATGCATCGCCCGCCGATCTGCGCCTGCGGCACGGTGAAGCTGTGGTGGGGCGTGGTGCAATCGAGCGAGAACAGCCAGCACATCGCCGACTGGTATTCGTTCAGCCACGTGATCCACGGCATGCTGTTCTACGGCGCGGCCCACCTGCTGTGGCGGCGCTGGCACCTGTTCGACGGCGCGCCGACCCGCTGGGCGCTGCCGATCGCGGTGATCGTCGAGGCGAGCTGGGAACTGCTGGAGAATTCACCGCTGATCATCGACCGCTATCGCTCGGTAACGCTGAGCTGGGGCTATTCCGGCGACTCGATCCTCAATTCGATGAGCGACATCGGCTTCATGACGCTGGGCTTCTGGCTCGCCAGCCGCCTGCCGGTAAAGGCGACCATAGCGCTGGCCCTGGCCTTCGAGCTGTTCACCCTGGTGATGATCCGCGACAACCTGACGCTCAACGTGCTGATGCTGGTCTGGCCGGTGGAGGCGATCAAGCATTGGCAGGCGCTGGCCTGAACTACTCCGGCTGGGGGTAGATGAAGCCCTGCGCCGGATTGATCCTGATGCCAAGGCCATGCGTTGGCCCGTGCCACACGCGGACCACGCTCCAGTCGCCGGCCGGGGAAACGTCCACCGCGCGGACATTGCGCTCGATTCCGCCGCGGTATGACCAGTTGGCGTGGGTCAGCAGCACTTCGCGCGCGCTGATCACCTGGCTCACCATGGCGACATGGCCGGCGGGCATGGCGCGGCTGGCGGCGAAGGCCAGCACCGCGCCGGGGCGGGGAACGTGTCCGCGCGCATAGCGGCCTGCTGCCTGCGCCCACCACGAGGCGGCCCGGCCGAACAGGGCGATGCCGGAGACGGCGCGGGCGAAGGGCACGCATTGCAGCGGCCCGGCCTGCGCCGGAGTGGCGGCAAGGCCCGATGCTGCCGCCAGCAGGGCCAGCCCTGCGCGAAACGCCTTGGTCATGGTAGGTGCGACCCCGTCTTCGATTCCCGATGCCGCGCTCCTGAGCGGCTCGAACCGAGTCGCGAAAGCGCTTGGCGACGAAGCGTTGCCGGGGCGGGGCATGGTGAACGGCAGGTTAAGCCATCGGCGGAGTCTACCGCCCGAACAGCCGGGCCAGCAGGCTCCTTTTCGGCTCTTCCGGCGCCGGTTCGGCGGCGGCGAGGCGGCGGCGCAGGTCGGTGCCGGTCAGCGGCCTTTCCTCTTCCTCCGCCTTGCGCACGATCAGGCCCTTCGCCGCCATGTCAGGCGCGTCGAACGCGGGCTCGTCGGGCGCGTCATGGGCCAGCGTGACGGCCTTCTTGCGCGACGGCTTGCGCTTGCCGCCGCGTCCCTTGGGCATATGCGCGCAGACCACGGCGGGCCGCATGTCGACCAGCCCCGAGACGACCACCGGTGCCCCCGGCAAAGCCTGCTCGACCAGCGCGGCGGCGATGGCGCGGTGGAAGGCGAGGGCCCGCCACCAGCAGCCGAGCGTGAATTCGACATAGCGCAGCGGCGCTTCGGCCACCGCGCCGTCGCGGATGAAGTGGCGCTGCTTGTGGTGGATCAGCGCGGTGTTGAGCGCGTCGAGCCCGGTCACGTCCAGCCAGACCTCGATGTCTTCCTCCGCCCCGGCCCAGTCCGGACCTTCGGGGGCATCGCACTGGCCAAGCACTTCGGCCCGGGTCGCGCGCGACCATTCCCATGCCTCGTCGCTGTAGAGCCCCAGCAGCATGAACGGATGGTGGAGCTGGCCCTTCTCGAAGGCCAGGTCGGCGTCGTTGCCCATGGCGAGGGTAACCCCGGTCACCGGCGCGCCGGGCCATGCGGCCACGGCTTCGGCCAGCTCGCCCCAGCCGGAGATGCGCACCGCATCGCGGGTGGCGGCAAGGCAGAGGCGGCCCAGATCGCTGTCGAGCGCGGCGATCTCCTCGCTCAGCAGCCGCTCGGCCGCCGCCAGATCCCCCGCCTCGACCAGCGCCCGCAGGCCGGCGTCCCATTCGCTCTCGCCCTCTGGTGTGGCGAAGGTGGCTTGCAACCGATGCACGTAGATACTGGCCCCCGATTTCGGCACGCGCCCCGTGCATGCCCGGCGGAGAGCCTAGCGAGGAATGGTAAGCGGGCGGTTAACCATGTGCCCACGCCGCCGCGCCGCTATTCGCGGTCATCCGACGGGTCATAGCGCGTCACCCAGCGCGGCGTGCCATCGGGGGCCAGCTCGATGTCGGGGCGAGGGACCAGGTCGCTCCCGGTCTCGATCCACCCGCGCCCGTCGCACTTGTCGCAAAAGCAGCGCTTCGATCGCTGGCTGGCCAGATCGAACTCGGCATTCCACTGCCCGTGCCCGCCGCAGACCGGACAGACCCTGTCCAGATCGCCCCGCCGCGGCTGGAGCGGAATGCCGTCAAAGGCATGGGCATCGTGCGGACCGGAGCACGTGACGATGCGCTTTTCGTGGGACATGGGCGGGGCGGGCTTTCGGTGGCGGAAAAGTGCGGGTCTGGCGGGAGTGGAATTTGATGGCAGTAGGGAAAGTTCACGAAGTTCACGCGAGTGCGACATAACAAGTTTTGCCGCCCTCGCAACGACCGGCAGGCGCGCCGGAGCCTCGGGCGGGGATGACAGGAAACCCGGCGAGTGTGACAGGTTAACCCCCTGTAGGAAAGCGCCTTTGCCGCGCGCGCCGCGCCCCCGTTGCGCCCGGAACGGCGGTTTGGGGTGCGGCCGGGCGGAGTATCTTCGTGTCTTCCCGCCTTCGTGCGAGATTTCCGGCCCCGCGCCCGTTGCCATCACGCGCTGTCACGGACGCGCGCGCAGAGGGTGAGGGGGTTGGGGGTTCACGCAAAGCCGCAAAGGCGCGAAGATGCGGTGCCCGGCGGCTCAGCCTGTCTGTCGATCAAATGCTGGATGCAGACTGGTGCGCAAGGCCGTCCCCCACACCCAACCCCTTCGCGCCTTTGCGTGAGTTAAAACTGCGATGCCTTGGCCGGTGTGCGCGAGGTGGGAGCGTTGAGGGGGTTCACACGAAGACACGAAGAGGTCGCGCGTTGGGGTGAACCTGCGCTACCGATCAAGCGCCGCGTTCGGGGTGACCGGGGAAGGTGCGGCTGGGTGGGGCATCATCGTGTGAAATTTTTTGTTCTGGCCATAACGTGGACGGCATGACGCGGTATCACCGTAATCCCGGCACAGCTTAACCGGCAGGCAAGCTCACCGCTTCGCCTTCACCCCGGCATTGCGCGCCACCGCCTCTGCAACCAAGGTGCCGGAATTTGGTATCGTGTCCCCGGAATTCTCTTGTGTCCCCGGAATTCTCGTTGCAACGGTCACCGTAACTCGAAGGCGGCGGTATCGCACAGAACTACCGGCCGAAGCGAGGCGAGTTAATTTGGGGGTTTACGGACGTGTCACCGTAATTGTATTTTGCGGCCTTCTCAGCGAAGTGCTCGAAGCACGAAAATCGTGCAGGCCAGGAATATGGCGATTGCAACAATTTTAAATGCAAGCACATATCGATCGCTAGTCATCATGGTGACGATATAACGAATTATTCCGATACCAGATTTCTGGTCCGCCGCATATCGCGCGTAGTAACTGAGTATAGCTCGCGTCTTTAGGAAAAAGGCCAGCGACAGCAACCACATTATCAGCACTGGAAGATAGCCTAGAAATTTCATAGCTATTTGCACCATGATGGAGTTTTGAAGGGGAGTTTCCAAGTCCACCCAGCGTAGGCTCCTACACCGGGTGTATGCAATCCAACACTACTGGCAGTGCCAGACGAATTGCCATATTCTCCTACTCCCCCAATAAATCCGCCCGATCCACCAACACCCCAGCCGGATAGTGTGCCCTCCAGGGCTTGTTCGGAGGGTCTCTTAGCACTGTTCATCCAGCCAGCCATAAGGCTTCCACCAAGCGCGCTAGGGAAACCTGCAACGCCCAATAACTTGGACGGAATGACGCGGTGTCACCGTAATCCAGGGACAGCTCAACAGGCAGGCAAGTTCGCCGCTTCGCCTTCACCCCGGCATTGCGCACCATCGCCGCCGCAGCCAGGGCGCCGGAATTCGGTATCGTGTCCCCGGAATTTTGATCTCGTCACCAACTAGGTCGTGAACCCATAAAATGTCTGTGTGGGCTACCGTTAAGCGGGCTGCGACAGCGCCAAATGCATTATGCTTAGTTCCATCGCGACAAAGCCGCCAGCGAACCAGAGCCGAACGACATCCATGCCGATCCAATTCTGAAGCAGTCCCATCGGCAGGATTCCGAGAACGAGTATTGCGCGCAACCAAAGAAGCGCAGGTGAACCGGCTCGGCTACCAAACAGACCCCAATCGGGATCACTGAACCTTTTGGCTCGCCCTGGCCACGGATCGCTACCTTGCATCTCCCTGTTCGCGGCGTCGATACCTCGCCGGTAGGCACGGCGGCAAAGTATCTTCACGAAGAGAAACACCGCTGTCCCGCCAACGAAAATCGTAGCGGGGAATAGGATCAACCGCATCGGAGAGAACGGAATGCTGACCAAAGAGATCACGCCAGCAAAGGCGGCGATCCACAAGCAAACTGCTCTGAGCCGGGCATCCATCATCAGTGAATGCTATAGGGCTTCCCTTCCGAACTGAATACTGATTCAGCGTCGGCATGAGCCGATATGACCTGACCGACTTCGAGTGGCGCGTGATCGAGCCACTTCTACCCAACAAACCCCGAGGTGTGCCGCGCGTCGACGGCAATTCCGGGGACACGCAATTCCGGGGACACCGCAATTCCGGGGACACGATACTAAATTTGCGCCGAAGGCCGTCCCCCGCGCGCAACCCCTTCGCGCCTTTGCGCCTTTGCGTGAGCTAGATCGGATTGCGGAAAACTTGAATCGCGGGATTCCTGCGGGGCCTGATTTGTGATTCACCCTTTTTGGAGGTGGATCATGGGTAAAGCACATTCGTCTGATCTTCGGGGCCGTGTTTACGGGGCGATT
>JAGWTB010000107.1 GCA_028869175.1 Sphingomonadales bacterium | reverse complement strand
CGAAGCGGGCAGCGATCTGGGCCAGGCGTGCGTCGGAGACGCTCATTTTTGGGCGAGAGCCAGGACTTGAGCGGGTGTGAACTGATAGATTTGTCCGTAGTTCAGGAGCATCTTTGACACATTAAATCGGCTATTGAATCCGTTCCTAATACCGTCGAGCAATGAACTGTCGAAATCTAGGCCCACCCGTCTATCGTTTGGCTTCAACAAGACATTCAAGAATTCCGCATTGGGAGATAGGTCTGAGCTAATGATTACAAAAACCATCGGGTTTTCGCGAAGTGCTTTTTCGAATCTCTTCCGAATTGACCCGCGGTCAAATAATTCTGTCGATAGATTGCTTGACCTCAGAGCCGAAGATATCATGCAACTTAGACCATAATCATCCTGCATCTCAGGGACGACTGCAATCTCAAGTGGACTTGCAATGTCGGCGTCTTGCTCCCCCACCAACATCGCCAACCGCTCAATCCCCGCAGCCCAGCCCACCGCCGGGGTGTGCGGCCCGCTCAGGCTTTCCATCAGTCCGTCATAGCGCCCGCCGCCGAGCACGGTGCCCTGAGCACCAAGCCGATCGGTGACGAATTCGAAGGCAGTGTGGCGGTAATAGTCGAGCCCGCGGACGAGTGCTGGAGCGCGAACTGGATTGACGCCTGCAGCCTTGAGACCACTCTTTACAGTATCGAAAAACTTCCAAGCCTCGTCGCTCAGGAAGTCGTCGATCTTCGGCGCATCGGCCACGAACGCCTTGTCGCGGGGATCCTTGCTGTCGAGGATGCGCAAGGGGTTGCGTTCCAGCCGGTCCTGCGAATCTTCGGAGAGGTCGCCCTTCACTGCGCGGAAATAGTCCACCAGCGCCGCGCGCCAGGCATCGCGGCTTTGCCCGTCGCCCAGCGTGTTGAGCATCAGGGTCACGCCGTCGGCAACGCCCAGTTCCTTCAGCAACTGATCCGCCATCACCAGCAACTCGACATCGGCCTGCGGCTCGCCCGCGCCGATGATCTCGGCGTCGATCTGGTGGAACTGGCGGTAGCGGCCCTTCTGCGGGCGCTCATAGCGGAACAGCGGGCCGTGGGTGGCCAGCTTCAGGGGTGCGTGCTGCTGCCAGCCGTTGGTCAGGAAGGCGCGGGCGATGCCGGCGGTGAATTCGGGGCGCAGGGTCAGCGATTCGCCGCCGCGATCCTCGAACGAGTACATTTCCTTGGAGACGACATCGGTGGTCTCGCCGATCGAGCGGCTGAACACCTCGGTCTTCTCGAACACCGGCATTTCGGCGCGGCGGAAGCGGTAGAGCTTGCGCACCCGCTCGAAGGTTTCGACGACGAAGGCGAAGGCTTCGGCCTCGGGGCCGAAGATGTCCTGGGTGCCACGGATTGCTTGCGGAGTCTTCATGGGGACGCCCCTAGCGCCAATGTCGCTTATCGAAAAGCGTCAGCCTTTCGCCCGGCAGATGGTTGCAACCGGAACCGCTTGGCGGCATGAACCGACAATGCAGAAACTTCGCGCGGTCGCCCCGCTCCTTCTCGCCCTTTCCACCTCCACCCTGGCGCTGGCCCAGACGCCGTCGAACGAGGCGGCAACCCCGCAGGTCAATGGCCGCTCCGCGCCGCAGGCGGTGCCGATTGGCCAGACCGTGCCCGATGCCAGGGACGTGCCCTATCCCGGCACCATCACGCTCGACATCGATGCCAGCGACACCCAGCGCGCCGCCTACCGGGTGACCGAGACGATCCCGGTCGCTGCCGGGGCCACCAGCCTGACCGTGCTGCTGCCCGAATGGCTGCCCGGCAACCACGGCCCGCGCGGCACCCTGGCCGAGCTGGCCGACCTGCATTTTTTCGCCGGTGGCAAGGAGCTGACCTGGCTGCGCGATCCGGTGGAAGTCTTCGCCTTCCACGTCGATCTGCCCGCCGGCACGCGCGAGGTGACGGCGAAATTCATCCATACCAGCCCGCTGCAGACCAGCGAGGGCCGCATCACCGTCACCCAGGAAATGCTCAACCTGCAGTGGGAGAAGATGAGCCTCTATCCCGCCGGGCATTATGTGCGGCAGATCCGGATCAAGCCCACCGTGACCTTTCCCGCGGGCTGGCAGGTCGCTACCGCGCTCGACGGCAAGAGCGTGGCCGGCAACCGGGTGACCTGGGCGGAAACCGATTACGAGACGCTGATCGATTCGCCGATCTTTGCCGGCAAGTATTTCCAGTCATGGGATCTGGGCCAGAACGTGCGGCTGAATGTCGTCGCCGACAAGCCTGAGCAGCTCGCCGCCAAGCCCGAACAGATCGACGCGCACCGCGCGCTGGTCAGCGAGGCGCGGCTGGCCTTCGGGGCGAACCATTTCGATCACTATGACCTGCTGCTGGCGCTAACCGACCGCATGGGCGGCATCGGGCTGGAACACCACCGCTCTAGCGAGAACCAGCTTGAGCCCGACGCCTTTACCGAGTGGGACAAGAACGAATGGGATCGCGGCCTGCTGCCGCACGAATTCGGCCATTCGTGGTCGGGCAAGTTCCGCCGTCCGGCGCGGCTGTGGACCCCGGACTATCGCCAGCCGATGCAGGGTGACCTGCTGTGGGCCTATGAAGGGCAAGACCAGTTCTGGGGCCTGGTGCTGGCCGCGCGTTCCGGCCTGCAGGGCAAGGACATCGTGCTGGGCCAGCTCGCTTCGTGGGCGGGCGGCTTTTCCGAACAGCCGGGGCGCGGCTGGCGTTCGATCGAGGATACCGGCTCCGATCCGGTCTTCGCCGCACGCAAGCCCAAGCCTTTCCCCTCGCTGACCCGCAACGAAGACTATTACACCGAAGGCGCGCTGGTCTGGCTGGAGGCGGATCAGATCATCCGCGCCGGCACCGGCGGGGCAAAGTCGATCGACGATTTCGCGCATCTGTTCTTCGGGATGCGCGGTGGCGACTATGGCGAGATCGGCTTTGAAACCGATGAGATCGCCGCCAAGCTGAACGCGGTCTATCCCTATGACTGGGCCAGCTTCCTCCACGCCAAACTCGCCACCCCGCGCCAGCCCGCGCCGGTCGGCGGGATCGAGAAGGGCGGCTACCGGCTGGTGTGGAAGGAAGAGCCGAACCCGTTCGACAAGGCGCGGATGACCGAGGGCAAGTTCCTCTCGCTCTATCATTCGCTGGGGATCAATATCGACAAGGACGGCAAGGTTACCGCCAGCCGCTGGGATGGTCCGGCATTCAACGCCGGCATCGTCAACGGCGCGAAGATCGTTGCGGTCAACGGCGATACCTATGATGCCGATACGCTGAAGAAGGCGATCACCGCCGCCAAGGATGCCAATGCCAAGCCGGTGGAACTGCTGGTTCAGCGCGGCACGCGCTTCCTCTCCGTGCCGGTGAACTGGCACGGCGGGCTGCGCTATCCCTGGCTGGAACGCGCTGCCGCAGGCACCGCGCCCACCGGGCTGGACCTGCTGCTCCAGCCAAAGCGGCCGGTGCCGGTGGCGAAGAAGCGGGGCAAGTGAACCACGGCGGGGCGCACGGGCTGCCGCGGCGGATCGTACCGCCGCGTTTCCTGCTGTTCCTGGGGCTGATGGGGGGCATCGGCCTGTTCTGGGCCTATGGCCTGGGCCATGGGCGCGACGATTCGCTGGTGACCGGCTTCGATCTGGCCGCGCTGGCCTTCATCGCCTCGCTCTGGCCGCTGCGGCGCGATCACACCGAAGCGCAGATGCGCGATCACGCGGCGCGCAACGATGCCAACCGCACCATGGTGCTGCTGATCACCGGCGTGGTCATGCTGGCGATGATCTATGCGATCCGGGGCGAGCTGCCCCACGCCAAGAACGGCGATCCCGGTTCGATCATCAAGCTGGTGGCAACTCTGGCGCTGGCCTGGGGTTTCACCAACCTGGTTTTCATGCTCCACTACGCGCACATGCATTACGCACCGGGCCAGGGCGGCAAGCCGATCCGGGGCGGCTTTGACTTTCCCGGCACGCCCGATCCGGATTACTGGGATTTCCTCTACTTCGCCTTCACCGCTGGCATGAGCTTCGCCGCATCCGACGTGAACGTCACGCGCGGGGAGGTGCGGCGGGTGGTGGTGCTGCACTGCCTGCTGTCGTTCGTGTTCAACATCGGCGTGCTGGCCTTCAGCATCAATGTGCTGGCGGGCGGGAGCGGTTCTCCCTGAATATGCGCGTGCGGCACCGACGCGCTCCCCCCACCATTGATGTTGCAATGCAGCAGGAGCCGGGCTAGGGACGCGCCACTATGCGCATCGACAAGATCCCCGTTGGCGACAACCCGCCCGAAAGCCTCAACGTCATCATCGAAGTGCCCACCGGCGGCGAACCGGTGAAGTACGAATTCGACAAGGAAAGCGGCGCGCTGTTCGTTGACCGCATCCTGCACACGCCGATGCGCTATCCGGCGAACTACGGCTTCATCCCGCACACCCTGTCACCCGATGGCGACCCGCTCGACGCGCTGGTGATCTCGCGCTCGCCGTTCATCCCGGGCTGCGTCGTCCGCGTCCGCCCCATCGGCGTGCTCAAGCTGGAAGACGAAGCCGGCGGCGACGAGAAGCTGATCTGCGTGCCGGTGGATACCACCTTCCCCTATTATTCCGACGTGGGCGAACGCAAGGACCTGCCCTCGATCGTGCTCCAGCAGATCGAGCACTTCTTCAAGCACTACAAGGACCTGGAGCCCGAAAAGTGGGTGCGCATCGGCGAATGGGGCGATGCCCAGGAAGCCCGCCGCATCACCCTGGAGGCAATCGAAGCCTACCAGAAGGCGAAGCAGGGCTGAATTCAGCGTCAGTCAGGGTCGCCGCGGCCTCTGCTTTGCCGAAACCGACCTGACGATCAGTTCGCCGCTTCGACCTTCGACGATCATTGCTCCCGCACGCTCGCGCGACTGGGTGATCAGGGCTGCGACTTCCGGGCGGCCCAGATCGCTGGCACCGCCCTTCATCTTGACATGCCGCACGGTGCCGCCGCCGCCTTCGAGCAGGCCATGCGGATCGTCTAGCTCTGCACTGACAAACAGGCTGACCCAGCGCGGATAGAGCGTCAGCGAGAGCAGCGCGCTGCTTGTCCTGCCGTCAGGCGAGAACCCTGCAACCAGCGCATTGTAGTTGTCATAGACCAATACGTCGCATTCAGGCAGCAAGGCGCGCAATTTCGCCACGCCCGCTCGTCCGGCTTCGGCGATGTCCGGCAGGAATCTTGCCACGAAGGACTCGAACTGCAGTTCAGCCTCGGTCATTGCGCCAGACTGCGCATCCGAGCCCGACCGGTCAATCCCCGGCGACCGTCATCCCGTCGATGCGAATCGTCGGCACGTTGACCATGCGATGCCATTCAAGGTCATTCGCCGGGATCATCGCCCTGAACATGTCGATCAGGTTTCCCGCAATGGTGAATTCGGCGACCGGTCCGGCCAGTTCGCCGCGAGCGATGCGGAAGCCCGATGCGCCCCGGCTGTAGTCGCCGGTAACCGCGTTGACCCCGTGGCCGATCAGCTCGGTGATGTAGACCCCATCGACGATGTCCGCCATCAGTTGGGCCGGGCTGGCGCTGCCGGCGGCGAGGTGGACGTTGCTGGTCGAGACTCCGGGCGCGCCGCTGGCACCGCGCGCGGCATGGCCGGTCGGTTCGAGCCCGAGCTGGCGGGCCGAGGCGCTTTCCATCAGCCAGCCGGTGACGCGGCCGCCATCGACCAGCCGGCGCGGTGCGGTGGCCAGCCCTTCGCCGTCGAACGGGCGCGAGCGCAGCCCGCGCCGCCGCAGCGGATCGTCGGCAATGACGATGCTGCTGTCGAACAATTGTTCCTCCAGCCGGTCGAGCAGGAAGCTCGATCGCCGGGCAATGGTCGATCCCGCCATCGCGCCGACCAGATGGCCGACGATGGTGCCGCCGACTCGCGGATCGAACACCACTGGCAGCGGCCCGCTCTTCACCCGGCCTGGGGCGAGCCGGGCCACGGCGCGGGTGCCCGCCATCGTGCCGATTTCCTCCGGCGGCGGCAGGTCCGCCCCGTACCGCGCCGAACGCCAGGCATAGTCGCGCTGCATCCCCGATCCCTCACCGGCGACGACGCTGGTGGAGAGGCCCCGGCTGGTTCCGGCATAGGCCCCGGCAAAGCCGTGGCTGGTTGCCAGCGCCACTAGTCCGCGCCCGGCGCTGGCGCTGCCGCCTTCCGAATTCGTCACCCCGGCCACATCGCGCGCGGCAACCTCTGCCGCTTCGGCCATCGCGCGCAGGGCTTGCGGACTGGGTTCGCCCGGTTCGTCGATGTCGAGTTCGGGCAGCGGTCCGCGAAACAGCCGATCTTCGGGCGCGAGGCCGGCATAGGGGTCTTCCGGCGCGGCCCCGGCCATTGCAACCGCGCGCGCCGCCAGCTCATCGAGCGCGGCATTGCCCAGGTCGCTCGATCCGATCGAGGCCGAGCGGCTGCCGACGAAGACGCGCAGGCCGATATGCTCGCTCTCCGACCGCTCGACATCTTCCAGCTTGCCCAGCCGGACGGAGACGCTTTCGGCGGCATCGGCGATATAGACCGCGTCGGCGGCATCGGCCCCGGCACGGCGCGCGCGGGCGATCAGCGCGGTGGCGCGTTCCTGGGCTTCGGCAAGGCTCAACATGGCGGAACGGGCACTCCCTGGCCGGCCCGACAGGGCGCACGGCAACTCACCGGCGTCCTAGACGCCGCGTGACTTCAGGGCAATTGCCGGATGGATCTGGATGCGAAACGCAGGACCCAGCCTCAGGCCCCAGTATCAGGACAGGGTCATCGCCAGCAGGCGGAACATGCCGGTGATCGCAAAGGGCAGGCCGAGCGCCAGCGCCCACAGCCACAGCCGGTCATGGCGGAAGTACGAAGCGAAGGACGGATCGGCGGCCTGTTCGTCGCTCAGCCGGTTCCAGCGGCGTTCGAAACGGCGGCAGGCGGGAATGATCGCCCCGACCAGCAGGATCAGCGCAAGATAGGGCAGCAGCGAAGCCTTTTCGCTGCGCAGCGCCCCCATGGTGACGAAGATCTGCAGTGCGGTATAGACCAGCAGGGCATAGGCGATGTTGTCGCTCATCCGCTTGCGCCAGTCGAGCGGCTTGGCCGGAGCGCTCTCAACCGATGCGTGCAGGACGGAATCCAGTCCGTTCGAGACTTTGTCCACCGACCCTATCCTTCCCTGTTATGGCGGCAATAGAACACCGATTCGGGCAGCGATCAAGCCCCGTTAACCGTGCTTGAACCACTGCCGGGGCACAGGGGCCATGCATGAAACCTGCCAATTGGCCGAAGCGGTGCTTGCCCTCGCTACGCCGCCGCCCTAAATCCCGGGATCGATGACCCAGACCAGCCAGCTTGAACGGCCCAACACCGCCGCGAACCAGCCGATCCCGCAAGGCGGGCTCGAAGTGATCTCCATCGCCAAGAGCTATGACAAGCGGGCGGTGCTGACCGACATCTCGCTGTCGGTCGGCAAGGGTGAGGTGCTGGGCCTCCTTGGCCCCAACGGCGCGGGCAAGACCACCTGTTTCTATTCGATCATGGGCCTCGTCCGCCCCGATTCGGGCCGCATCCTGATGGACGGCGTCGATGTCACCCGGCTGCCGATGTACCGTCGCGCGATCCTGGGGCTGGGCTACCTGCCTCAGGAAACCTCGATCTTTCGTGGCATGACCGTGGAGCAGAACATCGGCTCGGTGCTCGAACTGATCGAACCCGATCCCGCCGTGCGCGCGCAGGAGCTGGAGCGGCTGCTTGACGAATTCGGGCTCACCCGTTTGCGCGGCAGCGCCGCCATGGCGCTGTCGGGCGGCGAACGGCGGCGCTGCGAAATCGCGCGGGCACTGGCCGCCAAGCCCTCGATCATGCTGCTCGACGAACCTTTCGCCGGCATCGACCCGCTGTCGATCAGCGACATCCGCGATCTGGTGCGCGATCTCAAATCGCGCGGCATCGGCGTGTTGATCACCGATCACAATGTGCGCGAAACGCTCGACATCGTCGACCGCGCCTGCATCATCTATGGCGGGCAGGTGCTGTTCGCCGGCAGCCCGGAAGC
>JAGWTB010000019.1 GCA_028869175.1 Sphingomonadales bacterium | reverse complement strand
GATATCGTCCAGAAGATGATCGACATCTTCCGTGAGGAAAACCTCGCTGGCAACCGCGGCGAGATGACCCAGTCGCTCGATTTCATGAACCAGCAGCTCACCCAGCGCCAGAAGGAGCTGGAAGCGGCGGAACAGAAGCGGCTGACCTTCGAAGCGGCACATCCCGAACTCGCCCAGGGCGGCGCGGGCATGTTGCAGCGGCTGGAAGCCTCGCGCGCCGAACTGCGCGGGATCGACGCCGATCTCGCTGCGGCGCAGAGTGCGCTGGCTGCGATCAACGGCCAGCTGGCCGGCACCCCGGCGACGATCGCCGGCGGCGGCAGCAGCGGAGCGGTGGGCGGTGCCCGGGGCGCGCTCGCCGAAGCGCAGGCGCAGCTCTATGGCATGCGCGCCCGCGGCATGACCGACAATCATCCCGATGTGATCGCGATGAAGAACCAGATCGCCAGCCTCAGGGTGGCGGCTGCCGCCGAGGGCAATGGCGGTGGTGGCGGCACGGGTATCCCCAATCCCGCATATTCCTCGCTCACCTCGATCAAGGCCGAGCGCCAGGCCAATGTCCAGGCGCTGATGTCTCGCCGGGCATCGGTGCAGACCGAACTGGCCCGCGTCGGTTCGCTGCAGGTCGGCAATCCCGAGGCTTCGGCCGAGGCCCAGCGCATCAGCCGCGACTATGACGTGCTCAAACAGCAGTATGACAAGCTGCTGCAGGACCGCGAAGAACTGCGCCTGCGCGGCGTCGTCGAAACCGAGCACAACGCGGTCAAGTTCCAGGTCATCGATCCGCCGACGACGCCGCGCTCGCCGGTTGCACCCAACCGTCCGGTGCTGCTGTTCGTCGTGCTGTTCGCCGGCATCGCCGCTGGCATCGGCGTGGCCTTCGCGGTCGGCCAGCTCCGCTCGACCTTCGCCACGGTCAGCAAGCTGGAGCGGTCCACCGGACTGCCGGTGCTGGGTGCGATCACCCAGACGCTCACCGAATCGGGCCGAATCCTGCGCAACAAGCGCCTGCGATATTTCACCGCCGCATCATCGGCACTGGGCGGGGTCTTCGTGCTGCTGCTCATCGTCGAATTCATCCAGCGCCGCATGGTTGCGTGAGGGACATCCCATGACTGAACACACCAGGATTCCCGTGCCTTCCTCCGACGATGATCGTTCGCTGCTCGAACGCGCGGTGAATGCCTTCGATCTCGGCATGATGGCCCCGCCGCCGGTGCCGGCCAATCTCGCCCCCTCGGTGCCCAAGCCGGCCCAGCGCAACCGTGCCCGCAAGGCCGACGCGCAAGCCGCGCCCGAAGCGCTGCCGGCTGCCGAAACCGCCAAGGCCCCGGTCACGCCCGGTCTGGACGAGGTCAAGCCGGCACAGATCTTCGCTTCGCTGATCGAGGCTGAGCCGGCGCGTGCCGCCGTGGCTGCGCCCGAGCCGGTCGCGGTCAAGCCAGCCGCAAAGCCGGTCGCGTTCAAGGGAACCTATCACCCGGTCGATCGCGAACGGCTGCGCGAACAGGGGCTGATCGTGCCCGAAGGCAGCGTCACCGCGCTGCTGGAGGAGTTTCGCATCGTCAAGCGGCAGTTGCTGCTGCAGGCCGCCGAACTGCGCCACGCCGGTGCCGGTGCGGCAGCGCAGCGCATGCTGGTCTGCTCACCGCATCCGGGCGAGGGCAAGACCTATTGCGCGGTCAACCTGGCGCTGTCGATCGCGGCGGAAAAGGAAAGCGAAGTCCTGCTGGTCGATGCCGACTTCGCCAAGCCGTCGATCCTGACCACGCTGGGTCTGCCCGGCGGTCCGGGACTGATGGATGCCTTGTCCGATCCCTCGATCGATGTCGCGGACTGCGTGCTGGGCACCGACATTCCCGGCCTGTGGGTGCTGCCCGCCGGCAACGCGACCAATTCAGACACCGAATTCCTCAATTCCTCGCGCACTCCCGCCGTGCTTGACCGCCTGACCGAGGGCGCGCCGCACCGGGTGGTGATCTTCGATACCCCGCCTGCGCTGGCCGCGTCTCCGGCAGCGGAACTGGCCAAGCACGTTGGCCAGACGCTGGTCGTCGCGCGGGCCGACCGCACCGGACAATCGGCGCTCGAAGATGCGATCTCGCTGCTTTCGGGCTGCCCGAACATCCAGCTCATACTCAATGCCGTCCATTTCAGCCCGAGCGGACGGCGCTTCGGAACCTACTACGGGTACAAGGGATGACCGTCATGTCTCACCTTCATCGTCGCCTTGCCATGCTGGCAGCCTGCACCGCGCTCACCGCGCCGCTGGTCGTTCATGCGCAGAGCCTGCCATACGGTGACACCGATTCCGCCTCTTCGGACCAGGATTCCTCCGGCGGGACTTCGTCGCGCGGATCGGGCGGTCGTGGCCACAAGCGCATCACCATCGTGCCCTATATCGAGGCGGCGCAGGTCGTCGATGCCCAGCTCAAGCCGGGCAACGACGTGCTGACCTATTCGTCGCTCGCCGCCGGGGTCGATGCCGGGATCCACGGGCACAATGCCGAAGGATCGATGTCGCTGCGCTATGAACGCCGCTTTGGCTGGGGCAAGGTGCGCGATGGCGACGTGGTATCAGGTGCCGCGCGCGGCTCCATCGCCATCGTGCCGCGCGTGCTGACCTTTGAGGCTGGCGGCCTGGCGACACGCACGCGGGTCGAGGCCAATGGCTCGACCGCGATCGGTGGCAACAATTTGGGCGATTCGGTCTCGCAGATCTATTCGGTCTATGCCGGTCCCGCGCTGCAGACCCATGTCGGCGATGTGGCCGTCGAAGGCCATTACCGCGCCGGTTTCAATAAGGTCGGCAGCCCGCACGTCGTGGTCAGCCCGACGCAGGCTCCGGTGGATATCTTCGATCACTCGGTGGTCCAGAACGCGGAACTGCACGCCGGCATCAAGCCGGGCGAAGGCCTGCCGGTCGGCGTCGGGGTCGGTGCCGGGTTCAATCAGGAAGACATGTCCAATCTGGACCAACGTGCGCGTGATCTCCACGCCCGCGCCGACGTGACCGTGCCGCTTACCCATGACGTCGCGCTGGTCGGCGGCATCGGCTATGAGGACGTGACCATTTCCAGCCGCGACGCGGTGCGCGATGCCAATGGCAATCCCGTGGTCGGCAGCAAGGGCCACTATATCACCGACAAGAGCGCGCCGCGCACGGTCGCCTATGACACCAGTGGCCTGATCTGGGATGCTGGCGTGATGTGGCGGCCCAGCCGGCGGACCTCGTTCGAGGCCCGCTATGGCCGGCGCTATGGATCTACCAGCGTCAGCGGCAACTTTGCCTACGCACCCAGCGACCGCACCGCGATCAACGCCTCGGTCTATGACAATGTCGCCGGTTTCGGCAGCCAGCTGACCAATGCACTGGCGCAGATGCCGGCTGACTTCCAGATGGTACGCAACCCGCTGACGGGCGACATGTCCGGCTGTGTCAGTTCGCTTGACAAGGGCAACTGTCTGTCGGGCGTGCTGGGCTCGGTGCGTTCCTCCACTTTCCGCGCGCGGGGCGGATCGGCCAGCATCAGCCACTCGTTGGGCAGGATGTCGGCTGGCCTCGCGGTGGGCTATGACCGCCGCCGCTATGTCGCGGCCCCGGGCACGGCCCTGGCCTTTGCCAACGGTGTGGTCGACGAAAGCGTCTGGGTCGCCAGCTACTTCGGCGCGAAGCTCGATCAGCGCTCGTCGCTGACCGCCAATGTTTACGCCAACTGGTTCCAAAGCGGATTTGCCTCGACTGGCGATGGCACCGGTATCGGCGCAAACGCTGCCTACAGCCGTTCGATCACCGATCACCTTTCGGCATCGGCGGCCTTGGGCATCGACGGCATCAGCCGCGAAACGCTTGACGATGTCTGGAACGCCTCCGCCCTGGTGGGCGTGCGTTATTCCTTCTGAGCCTGACGGAGCAGAGACGATGTTTGATGATTTCTACGGGCTCAAGGGCCGTCCTTTCCAGCTTACGCCGGACCCGGCTTTCTATTTCGAAAGCCTGACGCACCGCAAGGCGCTGTCCTATCTCAACTACGGGCTCGCGCAGGGCGAGGGCTTCGTGGTCATCACTGGCGAGGTCGGCGCGGGCAAGTCCACGCTGGTCGCGCACCTGATGTCGAAGATCGACCCGGCGCGGCTGACGGCGGCGCAGGTCGTCACCAGCAAGCTGGACGGCGAAGAGATCGTCCATGTCGTCGCCCAGGCGTTCGGCTTGATGATTGAAGGGCATGACAAGGCCACCGCGCTCGGCGGGATCGAGGGTTTCCTGCATGAGGAAGCCCGCGCCGGCCGCCGCTGCCTGCTGATCGTCGACGAATCGCAGAACCTGTCGATCGAAGCGCTCGAAGAGCTGCGGATGCTGTCGAACTTCCAGCTCGGCTCGCACCCGCTGCTGCAGACGCTGCTGCTCGGCCAGCCCGAATTCCGCGATACACTGCAGACCAGCGACCGGCTGGAACAGCTGCGCCAGCGGGTGATCGCCGCGCATCATCTTGATGCGATGGAGCCGACCGAAGTCCAGCCCTATATCGAACACCGCATGAAGTGCGTCGGCTGGGAAGGCAATCCGGCCTTCGACCAGCGCGTGTTCGCCGAAATCTACACCGCCACCGGCGGCGTGCCGCGCCGGATCAACCAGATCGTTAACCGCCTGCTGCTGCTGGGCGCGGTGGATGAGCGCACCCGGATCGACGGGGCCATGCTCTCCATGGTGCTGGGTGAACTGGCGCATGACGGATCGCTCTCGCTGATCCGCCCGGCGACTCGCCCCGCGCCTGCAGCGCCAGCGGAACCGTTGATGGCCGCTGCGCCTGCCGCCGCCGAGCCGCACGCGCCCGCTGCCCTGCCTGATATGCAGCCGCTCGGCCCCATCCAGGCCGAACTGGCCGAACGCGACGCCCAGATTGCCGAGCTTCAGCAAGCGGTCATCGAACTGGCCAACGGCGGCGCGGCGGGCGATCCGGCCAGCGGCGCGGCGGTGGAAGCCCTGCAGGAACGGCTGGCCACGCTGGAAAGCCGCCTGATCGAGCAGGACCGCACCATCCGCCACACGCTGACCATGATCATCGAGTGGATCGAAGGCGACGATTCGCGGCGCGCCGCCTGACCACGGGAGTCATCCGCGTGGGCGGCGAGAGCATCATCAACGGCCTCTCGGTCGATGTCGAGGACTGGTTCCAGGTAGGGGCCTTCGAATCGACCATCGACCGGGCAGACTGGGATTCGCTGGCCTGCCGGGTCGAGCGGAACACTGACGCCTGCCTCGCGCTGTTTGCCGATGCCGGGGTCAAGGCCACCTTCTTCACGCTGGGCTGGGTGGCGCAGCGCCATCCGGCACTGATGCGCCGCATTGCCGAGGCAGGCCATGAGCTGGCCAGCCACGGCTGGGATCACGCGCGGGTTTTCACCATGGATGCCAAGGGCTTCGCTGATGATCTTGCCAAGGCGCGCAAGGCCATCGAAGATGCCGGCGGCCAGCGCGTCACCGGTTACCGCGCGCCCAGTTTCTCGATCGACGCACGCACCCCCTGGGCTTTCGAGGTGCTGGCCGAACAGGGCTATGCCTACAGCTCCAGCGTCGCGCCGATTGCCCACGATCACTACGGCTGGCCCGAAGCCCCGCGCTTCGCCTTCCGCCCGCTGGTGGATTCGCCGCTGCTCGAAGTGCCCGTTACCACCGCTGAATTCGGCGGTCGGCGGCTGGCTGCGGGGGGCGGAGGCTTCTTTCGCGTGCTGCCCTATCGGTTTACCTCCTGGGCTGTCGAACAGGTCAACCGTCAGGGCCACCCTGCCGTGTTCTATTTCCACCCGTGGGAAATCGACCCCGACCAGCCGCGCGTGGAGAACGCGCCGCTGCGATCGCGGCTGCGGCACTATACCAATCTTGATGCCATGGCCGGCAAGCTGGCGCGGCTGGTGCGCCAGTTCGCGTGGGGCCGGATGGACAGCATCATCGCGAAGGAGGCGGCGCAGGCGCTGCCCCTCGCGGCATGAACGCGCCGTTTCTCCCCCCGCGCACCCAATTGCGCCTCGCCGATCTCGCCGCGCCCGATGAGGTGCGCCGGATCGAGGCCTTCGTCGACGCGCACGGCGATGGCACCCCGTTCCACCGCCCCGTCTGGCTCAAGGCGGTCGAGCAGGGCACTGGTAACGCCGCGCTGGCGCTGCTGGCCGAGCGCGGCGGCGCGCTGGTCGGCTACCTGCCCGCCAGCGAAATCCATTCGCCGATCTTTGGCCGCCTGCTCGCCTCTACCGGATTTGCCGTCGGCGGCGGGTTGCTGCTGGCCGAAGGCATGGAGGCCGAGGCGCTGTTTGCCGCTGCCGAGGAACAGGCGCTGCGGCGGAGTTGCCCGGCCATCGAACTGCGCGGCGGGGTGCTGCCCGAACGCCGCGACGGCTGGAGCATCAAGCGCGATTCGCATTGCGGCTTCGTCTTGCCGCTCGCCGCCGATGACGATGCGCAGCTTGGCGCGATCCCGCGCAAGCAGCGCGCCGAAGTGCGCAAGGGGCTGGCGAACGCGCTGACCGTGGACATCGGTACGTCGGGTGCGGACCGTGCCGCTCATTACGCCGTCTACGCCGAAAGCGTGCGCAATCTGGGCACGCCGGTGTTCCCGCGCCGGCTGTTCGATGCCGTGCTCGATAACTTTGCCGAGGATGCCGACATCCTGACCGTGCGGCATGAAGGCAAGCCGGTCGCCTCGGTGCTGTCGCTGTACCATCGCGGCGCGGTCATGCCCTATTGGGGCGGTGGCACCTGGGACGCGCGGCGGCTGCGCGCCAATGACCGGATGTATTACGAACTGATGCTCCACGCCCGGCAGCGCGGGTGCAGCCACTTCGATTTCGGCCGCTCCAAGACTGGCAGCGGAGCCTATGACTTCAAGCGCAACTGGGGCTTCGAGCCCGAGCCGCTGAGCTATGCCCAATGGACCGCGCCCGGCGCGGACAAGCGCGATGCCGATCCCACCAGCGCCAGCCATTCGGCCAAGATCGCCCTGTGGCGGCGGTTGCCGCTGGGCGTAGCGAACCGCATCGGACCCTGCATCGCCCGGGGACTCGGCTGATGCAGGACGTGCTGTTCATTTCGCACCGTATCCCGTTCCCGCCCGATCGGGGCGACAAGATCCGCTCGCACAATTTGCTCAGGCACATCGCCACGCTGGCACCCGTGCATGTCGCCACCTTTGCCGATGACGATGACGACATGGCCTATGAAGCCGAGCTGGCCGATCTTGCTGCCAGCTACCGGCTGGTGCGGCGGGCCAAGCCGCTGGTCCTCGCCGGAATGCAGGCGCTGGCCTCGCGCCAGCCGGTCAGCCTGACCGCGTTCCATGATGCCGGGCTTGCCGCCTATGTCGCCGAAGTGCTCGCCACCCGGCCCATCGGCACGATCTTCGTCTTTTCCGGCCAGATGGGGCAATATGTCCCGGCTGATTTCGCCGGCCGGCTGGTGGTCGATTTCGTTGACGTCGATTCGGCCAAGTTCGAAGCCTATGCCCGGCGCGGGCAGCCTGTCATGCGCTGGATCGATGCCCGTGAAGGCCGCATGCTGCGCGCCGAAGAGGGCCGCATTGCAGCGCGGGCCGATGTCAGCCTGCTGGCGTCGACAGAGGAAGCCGCGCTGTTCACTGCGCGCCTGCCCGCCGCCGACCGTGCGCATCGCGATGTCCGGGCGCTGGGCAACGGCATCGACAGCGTGTTCTTCGATCCCGCGCCGGTCACCCCGGAACCGCGCATGGCCATGCTGGGCGCGCCGCGCCTGATCTTCACCGGCCAGATGGACTATGCACCGAACATCGATGCGGCGGTGCGGGTGGCAGATCGCATCATGCCGCTGGTGCGCGCGCATCTGCCCGAAGCGACGTTCCACGTTGTCGGTCGTCGCCCGGTCGATGAGGTCAAGGCGCGGGACGGCGTCAACGGCACCCACGTCTGGGGGCGGGTCGATGATATTCGCCCATGGCTCAAGGCGGCCGACATGGCCGTGGTCCCGCTGGAGATCGCGCGCGGTATCCAGAACAAGGTGCTCGAAGCCATGGCCATGGCACTGCCGGTCGTGGTCACGCGGGAAGCGGCCACCGGGATCGACGCGGTCGATGGCCGGCACTTCACCATTGCCGGCAGCGATCAGGCCTTTGCCGATGCCATCGTCACCGCCATGCAGTCCCCGAACGATGCCCGCGCCATGGGCGTGGCTGCCCGGCGCTTCGTCGTCGAGCATCAGTCGTGGCAGGGCGTGCTCGCGCAGTTGCCCGGGATCATGAGCCCGCAGGCCGAACGGAGCCAGCTCGATGCAGCCTGAGGCACCCGCGCTGGCCGCGCCGAATCCGCGCCTGATCGACCGCATCCCGGCGATCTGGCACCGGCCACTGCTCTGGCTGGCGTTGGCCTGGGCCGGGATTGTCGGCCTGTTCCTTGCCGATTGGGCAGCCATGGCCGACCAGTGGTGGGACAGTTCGACCTACAACCACGTGCTGCTGGTGCCCGCCATCCTCGGCTGGCTCGTGGCGCTGCGCTGGGGGCAGTTGCAGCGTCTCGTGCCGCAGGGCTGGTGGCCGGGGCTGGTGCTGTTTGCCGGTGCGGTTTTGCTCTGGGTGCTGGGCTCCTTCGCCGGTTTCTCGCTGGCCAAGCAGGTAGCCGTCGTTGCCATGCTGATCGCCTCGCTGATGGCGTTGCTCGGCCCGCGCGTGGCGGCGGGGCTAGCCTTTCCGCTGGGCTACATGGCCTTCCTCGTCCCCTTCGGTGACGAGCTCATTCCCTTCCTGCAGATCGTCACCGCGAAGATCACCATCGCGCTGGTGCAGCTCAGCGGCGTGCCCGCGCGGATCGACGGGGTGTTCATCGATACTCCCGCCGGCCTGTTCGAGGTGGCAGAGGCCTGTTCGGGGGTGAAATTCCTGATCGCGATGATCGCCTTCGGCGTGCTGGTCGCCAATGTCTGCTTCGTCAGCTGGCTGCGGCGCGCGCTGTTCCTGGCCGCCTGCGTGGTGATCCCGATCCTTGCCAACGGCGTGCGTGCCTGGGGCACGGTCTATGTCGCGCAGTACAAGGGCGCGGCCTATGCCGGGGGCTTCGATCATATCATCTACGGCTGGGTGTTCTTCGCCGTGGTCATCGCGGTGACGCTGGCGGCGGCGTGGCGCTTCTTCGACCGCGCGGTGGATGATCGCATGATCGACGCCGAAGCCCTGGCCGCATCGCCGCTGCTGGGCCGGCTGGAAAAGCTGAGCATCAGGCCGCTGGCGGCGCTGGGCGTCATGGCGGCACTGGTGCTGGCCGGTCAGGCATGGTCGCGCGCGGCCGACGAACTGTCGGCCCCGGTGCCCGCCCATATCGTGCTGCCCGAAGTGCCGGGCTGGACCCGCGCCGACTATGCCCCGCGCACCTGGTGGGAACCGCGCGCGCAAGGCGCGGACCACCGCCTGCTCGGGCGCTACCGCGACGCCGCCGGGCATCAGGTCGATGTGTTCTATGCGCTCTATGCGGGGCAGGACGAAGGCAAGGAAGCCGGCGGCTTTGGCCAGGGCGCACTGCCGCTGGGTGAGGGCTGGTCCTGGCAGGCCCCGGGCGCAACGGTTCCCGATGCCAAGACCGACCGGCTGCTGTCCAAGGACAGGGTCGAACGCTATGCCGAAACCTATTACCGCACCGGCAGCCTGCTGACCGGCAGCAACACCCGGCTCAAGCTGGCCAACATCGCCGACCGGCTGCTGCTGCGCGAACGGACCACCATGCTGCTGATCCTTTCGGCTGAGGCGGATGGCAAGGCCGACCCCGGCGTTGGGCTCGATGCCTTCCGCAAGGCAATGGGTCCGGTCGATGCGTGGATGGACCGCGTGGCCGAAACACGATAGGCGGGGCCAATGTGCGGAATTGCCGGGATTTTCCATCTGACCACGGCCAAGCCGGTCGATCCGGCGCGGCTGGAGCGGATGTGCGATGCGATTGCCCATCGCGGGCCCGACGGGCAGGGGGTGTGGACCGCGCCGGGCGTCGCGCTGGGGCATCGCCGCCTGTCGATCATCGATGTTGCCGGATCGCCGCAGCCGATGGCCTCCAGCGATGGCCGGGCGATGCTGGTGTTCAACGGCGAAATCTACAACTACCGCGAACTGCGCGCTGAACTGCGCGCCGGTGGGGCCATGTTTCACACCGATGGTGACAGCGAGGTGATCCTTGCCGCCTACCAGCGCTGGGGCGTCGATTGCCTGCCGCGCCTGCACGGCATGTTCGCCTTCGCCATCTACGATCTGGAAAAGCGCAGCCTGCTGCTGGCGCGGGACCGGCTGGGGGTGAAGCCGCTGTTCACCGCGCAGCTTTCGGATGGTAGCCTGATCTTCGGCTCGGAACTGAAGGCGCTGACCGCCCACCCCTTGCTGCGGCGCGAGGCCGATCCGCTGGCGGTGGAGGATTACCTCACCTGGGGCTATGTGCCGGATAGTCGCTCGATCCTGAAGGGGGTGAACAAGCTCCCCGCCGGGCATTACCAGCTGCTGCGCCACGATGCCCCCGCACCCGCGCCGGTGCAGTGGTGGGATGTGTCCTTCGCCGAACGCCGCAAGGGCAGTGCCGCCGATCTGGAGGCAGAACTGCTCCACCTGCTGCGCGAGGCCGTGACATCGCGCATGGTGGCCGACGTGCCGCTGGGCGCGTTCCTGTCGGGCGGGGTGGACAGCTCGTCAGTTGTCGCGCTGATGGCCGAGGCGAGCGCCTCACCGGTCAAGACCTGCTCGATCGGCTTTGACGTCGCCGCGCTGGATGAAACCGGATATGCCGAACAGGTCGCGCAGCGGTTCCACACCGATCACCGCGCGCGCACGGTTTCGCCCGACGATTTCGCGGCGGTGGATGCCTTGGCGGGCATGTTCGACGAACCCTTCGCCGATGCCTCCGCCCTGCCGACCTGGCGGGTCTGCCAGCTGGCGCGCGAAACGGTGACCGTGGCGCTTTCGGGCGACGGCGCGGACGAGGCTTTCGCCGGTTACCGCCGCCACCTGTTCCAGCGCAACGAGGACCGGGTGCGCGGCCTGCTGCCGCAGGGCCTGCGCGGGCCGCTGCTCGGCGGGCTGGGCAGGGTCTGGCCCAAGGCCGACTGGGCACCGCGCCCGCTGCGCGCCAAGTCCACCCTGCAGTCGCTCGCCGCCAGCAGCGAGGCAGGCTATGCGCGGGCCTTGTCCGTCACCCCGCCGGAACTGCGCGACACGCTCTATTCGCCCGACTTCCTGCGCCTGCGCGGCGATTACCGCGCCGAGGACGATCTGGAGGCGCTGATGGCGCGGGCTCCGGCGCGCTCGGGGCTGGACAAGGCGCAATATGCCGATCTCAAGTTCTGGCTGCCGGGGGACATCCTGACCAAGGTGGACCGCACCTCGATGGCGGTCAGCCTGGAAGCGCGCGAGCCGCTGCTCGATCACCGCCTGATCGAATTCGCCGCCAGCCTGCCCGAAAACCTGCGCACCCACGGACGGCAGGGCAAGTGGCTGATGAAGCAGACCATGCGCCGCTACCTGCCCGACGACGTATTGTTCCGCCCCAAGCAGGGCTTCGTCACCCCCATCGCCCAGTGGTTCCGCGGACCGCTCGCCGGCGCGGCGCGCGAGATCGGCAGCAGTGCGGCGCTGGCTCGGACCGGCTGGTTCGATGCCCCCCGCCTGCGCAGCCTGGCCGAAGCGCACATCGCCGGGCGCTCCGACCATTCGCGGCTGCTGTGGCAAATGCTGATGCTCGACCGGTCATTGGCGGGGCTGGGGGTAGGGGCGTAGAATTCCTCCCCGGTACGGGGAGGGGGACCATGCGAAGCATGGTGGAGGGGGCTATCCTTTTGGCGCACCTGCTCGAGGAAGCACGATCCGGCCCACCCCCTCCGTCACGCGCTTCGCGCGCGCCACCTCCCCGCGAGCGGGGAGGATTTTGATGCTCACGCAAAGACGCAAAGGCGCGAAGGTGGTGCGCGACAAGGCCCGGCCGGTACGCCAGCTCTGCCTATGATTTGAGAGACGGCTTCGCCGCCGGACGCTACACCTTCGCGCCTTTGCGCCTTTGCGTGAGAAAAACCTGCGCGAACCCGCGAGTTAATCCTCGCCGTGGCCCAGCGCGAGGTAATCGGCGCTCTGCATTTCCATCAGGCGACTGATCGTGCGTTCGAATTCGAAGCGCCCGTCGCCGGCTTCGTAGAGGTCTTCCGGCTCGGCATTGGCAGTGACGAGCAGCTTGACCTTGTTTTCGTACAGCGCGTCGATCAGCGTGACGAACCGGGCTGCCTCGTTGCGGTTTTCCGGGCCCATGCGCGGGATGCCGACGATGATCACGGTGTGATAGGCCCGGGCAATCGCCAGGTAATCCGCCGCGCCGCGTGCTTCGGCGCAGAGCCGCTTGAAGCTGAACACGCCCACGCCCTTGAGGCTGCGGGGAACGTGCAGCTTGCGTCCGCCGCCCAGATCGAGATCGGCGGAGGGGACGTGATCGTAGTCCTCGGGCGAATAGTCGGTCAGGCGGTAGAACGCCTCGCGCACCTGTTCGGTCGCCGGGTCGCCCAGCGGGGTGTGCCAGGTGTCCATGCCGCCAAGCCGCTGGAGGCGATAGTCGACCGGGCCGTTGAGCGTGATCACGTCCAGCTCGCGCTCGATCAGGGCAATGAACGGCAGGAAATGCTCGCGGTTCAAGCCGTCCTTGTAGAGGTCTTTCGGCGCGCGGTTTGACGTCGTGACCACGGTTACCCCCTGATCGACGATCAGCGAGGTGAACAGCCGGCTCATGATCATGGCGTCGGCGGAATTGTTGACCACCATCTCGTCAAAGGCGAGGCATTTGAGATCGCGCGCCAGCGTTGCCGCGACCGGCAGGATCGGATCGCCCGCTTCCTTCTTGCGCTCCTCGCGCAGCAGTGCGTGGACCTCCAGCATGAAAGCGTGGAAGTGGACCCGGCGCTTTTCCTCGATCCGCAGCGAATCGTGGAACAGGTCCATCAGCATCGACTTGCCGCGCCCGACCCCGCCCCACATGTAGATGCCGCGCGGCTGTTCGCGCTTCTTGCCGAACAGCCGGCCCAGCAGGCCGGTGCCGGCGCTGGCCGCTTCGAGTTCGCGCTGCAGCTTCTCCAGCCGCATCGCCGCCGCTTCCTGCTCGGCATCGGGACGCAGCTCGCCGGCGGCGACCAGCGCTTCATAGCGGGCGATCAGGCCGGTCACTTCGGCGTGCCCGGCTTGCGCACGGTGGCGGTGAAGCTGGCGACCAGCGCCTCCTCCTGGACCACCAGCCCGCGCAGAAAGCCCATGCGTCCGGTTTCGCGGAGCAGCTCGACCACGCAATCGAGCGGCAGGCTGCCGTCACCCGGGCCGATGAACTGGCTTTGCAGATCGATCGTGACCGAGCCGGAAACCGGCACCTGCCGCAACTGGTACATCGCCGCGAACAGCGAGACGTCGATCAGGCCGAGAGTTATGCCGCCATGGGTGCGTCCGGCGGAGTTGAGGTGGTGGGGCCGCGGGGCCAGCCGCACGCGGCAATGGTCCGGCCCTTCGCCGCGCACCAGCAGGGTGCCGAGCACCGCCCGGTTGTAATGTTCCGGCCCGGCAAGGTCGTACTCGGTCCAGCCCGGATGGTCCGGACTGGGCTCCCAGCGAAAATAGGCGGACACGGGGCCGACCCCAATGCGATCAGATGTGCCGTTCGGCCTGCATCTTCTTGATTTCGGCGATGGCGCGCGCCGGGCTCAGGCCCTTGGGGCAGACGTTGGCGCAGTTCATGATGGTGTGGCAGCGATAGAGGCGGAAGGGATCTTCCAGCTCGTCAAGCCGCTCGCCGGTCATCTCGTCGCGGCTGTCGGCCAGCCAGCGGTAGGCCTGGAGCAGGATCGCCGGGCCGAGGAACCTGTCGGAATTCCACCAGTAGCTGGGGCAGGAAGTGGAGCAGCAGGCGCACAGGATGCACTCGTAGAGCCCGTCCAGCTTCTCGCGCTGTTCGGGGCTTTGCAGGCGTTCCTTGCCCGAAGGCGTGGTGCTGACGGTTTGCAGCCAGGGGCGGATCGAGGCGTACTGCGCGTAGAAATGCGTGAAATCGGGAACCAGGTCCTTGATCACGTCCATGTGCGGCAGCGGCGTGATGCGCACGTCACCCGGCAGATCTTCGATCGCCGTGGTGCAGGCAAGGCCATTGCGCCCGTTCATGTTCATCGCGCAGGACCCGCAAATGCCTTCGCGGCAGGAGCGGCGGAAGGTGAGCGTGGGGTCCTGCTCGCTCTTCATCTTGATCAGCGCGTCGAGCACCATCGGGCCGCAGGTGTCGAGATCGATCTCGAAGGTATCGTAGCGCGGGTTTTCGCCGCTGTCGGGATCGTAGCGATAGACGGTGAAGGTCTTCACGCGGGAAGCGCCCGCCGCCTTGTGCAGCTTGCCTGCCTTGCGGATCTTGCTGTTCGCGGGAAGAGTGAAGGTCGCCATCGAGAGAATCCCTGTTGAGCGCCGGTCAAGCCGAACTTTGCCTCCCTCTAGCGATTCGGCGCGGCGGGGCAAGGGGGGAGTGCCGCGCGCGGCGGTTTGCCGCTTGAGCGGACGCGGCCCCCCCGCTACGTCGTGGCGTATGCCCCCCGAACCAACCAAAGAGCCGGAACCCGACCGCCCGCGCTCGCTGATGGCGATGGTGAAGCAGGACGGGGCGATGCGGGTAGAGGCGCTGGGGCTGCCGCGCCGGCTTTCGACCGATCTCTATCACCGGTTGATGCAACTCACCTGGCCAAGGCTGGCAGCGCTGTTCGCCGGGGTATTCACCCTGTTCAACCTGGTTTTCGCCGCGCTGTACCGCATCGATCCCACCGGGCTGGCGGTGGCGCATGATGCCAGCACCGTGCCGCTGTATTGGCGCGACTTCTTTTTCAGCGTCCACACCGTCGCCACTGTCGGTTACGGCAACGTCTATCCGGTCTCGCTCTATGCCAACATCATCGTGGCGCTGGAGATCGGCCTGGGGCTGACCCTGTTCGCCCTGGCCACCGGCATCGCCTTCGCCCGCTTTTCGCGACCGACCGCGCGCATCCTGTTCAGCGACGTGCTGATCCTGCGCGATGTTGATGGCACGCCGATGCTGATGCTGCGCGCGGCCAACCAGCGGCACAACATGATCTTTTCGGCGCAGGTGCGCATGGCGATGCTGATCGACAGCGAGCTGGGCGGCGTTTCGATGCGGCGCTTCGTCGATCTCGAACTCGAACGCAGCAGCAACCCTGCTTTCATGCTGACCTGGACGATCATGCACCGGATCGACGAGGCGAGTCCGGCGCGGCCCTGGCTGGATGGCGGGGCAGGGGCCGAGTCGGTCGAATTCGTCGTGATCCTGTCAGGCTTTGACGAAAGCAGCGGGCAGACCATTCACAGCAGCTGGGCCTACGGCGCGGATGACGTGCGCCGGGACGTTCGCTTTGCCGATATCGTCACCACGAAGCCCGACGGCACAAGGCTGATCGACTACACCCGCTTTCACGCGGTAGTTGATGTTTAGCAGGCGAGGCCTTCCGCCCCGGCGCTGGTAGTTTCAGATCCGAAACTGTTGTTTCGGATCGTCCGGCACCAGCCCGCTCCCCCGCCCGGCCACCCATAAAGTATAATGCTTTGGGTGGCCGGGCGGGGGAGCGGGCTGGTGCCGGAACGAAATTCGCCCTTCCGCGAATTTCGAATCGGAATCTTAGGGAGAAGGCCATGGCCACCAATGAGAATACCCCCGTCCGAACCGCCGTCATCACTGGCGGCGCGCGCGGTTTCGGCAAGGCGTTCGGCGATGCGCTGGCGCGCCAGGGTGTCCATGTCGTGCTCGTCGATCGTGACAGCGCGGCGGTGGAAGCAGCGGCGGCAGCGATCCGCGCTGCGGGGGGCAGTGCCGAAGGCCTTGCCGGCGACGTCACCGACGAAACGCGCATGGCCGAGGTGATGGCGCAGGCAGCGAAAGCGCATGGCGGGATCGACATCCTGATCAACAACGCCGGGCTGCACAGCGATGAATATGGCCAGCCGATCCTCAAGATGGGCCTCGCCAAGGTGCGCCGCCTGTTCGAGGTCAACGTGATCGGCGTCGTCGCCTGCACGCTTGCCGCGCGGCCGCACATGCAGGGCCGCGCCGGGGCGAGCATGGTCAACATATCCTCCTCGGCGGCGCACATGGGCGGATCGGCCTATGGCGACAGCAAGCTGGCGGTCGCCGGGCTGACCATCACCCTCGCGCGTGAACTCGCGCCGGACGGCATCCGGGTGAACGCGATTTCGCCCGGCCTTATCCTGACCGATACGATCCGCGCCGAACTGCCAGAGGCAACCAAGGCGCGGGTCAAGGCGATGCAGATGTCGCAGGAAGACGGTGAGGAGGCGGATATCGTCGAAGCCATGCTGTGGCTCACGTCGCGCAAGGCAAAATTCGTCACCGGGGAAGTGCTGCGGGTAACCGGCGGCATGGCGGCAGGCGTCTGACAGGAGGAACCGGACCATGAAGGCAGCCTATGTTATCGACGGTGCGGTCCAGGTCGGCGAAATGCCCGATCCGGAGCCGGGCAAGGGACAGGCGCTGGTGCGCACCCATTCGTGCGGGCTCTGCGCCTCGGACGCACACTTCCTCCATTCCGGCCAGCACATCATCGACCTGTCGCGCCAGTTCGGCGGGCCCTATGCCGCGCTGGATCGTTCGCGCGCTTTCGTGCCGGGGCATGAATATGTCGGCGAAGTGATCGACTACGGCACTGGCAGCGCGCGCAAGGTCAAGCCGGGGCGGCGCGTTACCTCGATCCCGATCATGCGCGCTGGCGGGGCCCATGCCGTGGTTGGCTTCAGCCACGATTGCCCCGGCGGCTGCGGCGAACTGATGCTGCTCGACGAGGATTTCCTCATCGAGATTCCCGATGCCATGGACGACGACATGGGCGCGATGATCGAGCCGCTGGCAGTCGGCCTCGAACATGCCCGGCGCGGCGCACCGACGAAGGAGGACGCGGCGCTGGTGATTGGCTGCGGCGCAATCGGGCTGGGGGTGATTGCCGGGCTCCGCCTGATGGGCGTGGCACCGATAATCGCCAGCGATTACCACCCCGACCGGCGCGCCATGGCGCTGCGCATGGGAGCGGACATCGCGGTCGATCCGCGCGAGGTATCGCCCTATGCGCCGATCCCGTCGCTGGGCAACCGCGCGATCACTCTGGTCTACGAATGCGTCGGCCTGCCGGGCATGTTGCAGGAAATCGTCGGTGCGGTCGGCTATCGCTGCCGCATCGTCATGGGCGGATACTGCATGGAGGCGGATTCGCTCTACAACTTCGCGGCGCAGAACAAGGAACTGACCGTCCACTTCGCCGGCGGCGAAAAGCCGGAAGACATGGACCTTGCCCTGCGCGCCATTGCAGACGGGCGGATCGACGTCCGCCCCTGGCTCGGCGCGCGGATCGGGCTTGGCGGGGTCGGTCAGGCCATCGCGGAGATGACCAGCGCCGCCGCCCCGATCCGTACCGTGGTCGATCCGCGCTTGCTTTGAAGGACCAGCCTATGGCCAAGGCCGATTTCAGTGCAGAAGCGGTGCGCACCGGGGGCAGCTCCTACCCGCCGCCGCATGACGAGAAAATGCAGGGCCGCCGCACGTGGACCGTCACCCGGCAGTTCGGGTTGACGCAGTTCGGGGTCAACCGGGTGGAACTGCCGCCCGGCGGCTGGTCGACCAATCGCCATTGGCACAGCGCGAACGACGAAGCGGTGATCGTCGTTTCGGGTGAACTAGTGCTCGTTTCCGACGACGGCGAGGAAGTGCTGCGTGCCGGCGATTGCGTGTGCTTCAAGGCAGGCGTGGCCAACGGCCATCACTTGCAGAACCGTTCGCAGGAGCCGGCGGTCTATTTCGATATCGGAGGTCGCGATCCGTGGGACGTGTCGCGGTTTCCCGACATCGGGCTGGAGGCGCGCACCATGATGCAGGTCGCGTTCCGGCCGCTCAAGGACGAGGGCGAGTGACCATCCGCCTTTATCATTTCCCCACGCCGAACGCGCTGAAGGTGACGATAGCGCTGGAGGAAATGGCGCTGCCCTACACCGTGACGACGGTGAACATCCTGGAGGGCGAGCAGGCCGATCCGGCGTTCCGGGCGATCAATCCCAACGGCCGCATTCCGGCGCTGGTCGATGGTGCGGTCACGGTGTTCGAGTCCGGGGCGATCCTGCAATATCTCGCCCGCAAATCGGGGCAGTTCTGCCCGGCGGACGAGCCGGGACGGACCGAGGTGGAATCGTGGGTCTGCTGGCAGCTCGCCGGGCTGGGGCCGATGGCGGGTCAGGTCAACTGGTTTGCCCGCGCGGCAGGCAAGCCGGGGCGCGATCCGGCGGAAACATCGCTGGCGCTGCACCGCTTTCGCAAGGAAGTGGCCAGACTGTTCACCGTGCTGGAAGCGCGCTTGCAGGGGCGGGCGTGGATATGCCGCGACTATTCGATTGCCGACATGGCCTGCTGGCCATGGGTGGACAAGTATCATGAGCACGCCGGCGGCATCACGCGCTACCCGGCGGTAGCACAGTGGCGCGCGCGGGTGGGCGCGCGCCCTGCGGTTCAGGCTGCTTTGGCCAAGGCCTCAGCCAGCCCGGGCGAGTAGCCGTTCCTCGGCGACATCGGAGGGCACGCCGCGCCGCCAGTCATCGGTCTGGGCGAGGATGTCAGCCAGATAGGCCTGCATGTGGTCCAGCCCCTTGGGCGTAAGCCGGATCCAGCTCATCCGTCCGTCGCTGGTATTGCGTTCGCGTTCGACCAGCCCGTTGTCCTCGAGCACGCTCAACCAGCGCAGGCCAGTGGTCGGGGCGGTGCCGCCGGCGAGGCAGGCGCTGCTGATCGACACCGGCACACGCTTGCGGCCCTGCATGTAGAGGTCCAGCAGGATGTCCCACGCGGGTTCGCCAAACATGGTCGAAGGGAAGAAGCGTTCACGCCGCCGGCGGCTGACGTAGCAAGCCTCCGCCATCGTCAGCCAGCCGTCATCACCCTTCTCGAACAGGAAGGCCGCATCGATCAAACCGCTGTTCGCGTCGTCTTCCTGCCGTTCGGCAAGCGCCAGCATCTGGTCGGCCTGTTCAATCAGCTTCATGCCGCGCATCTTCAGATCACGCACGCGCTGCTGCGTTTGCGCACTGCTTGAATTCGCCCTGGTGGCCATTGCCCCGCCCTCTCAAACTCTGGCGCCGGCATGTGAAGCAGCCGGCATGTCATGTTCCGATGGCTTGCCGGTTCCCGCCGGCAGTGCCTGCTGACGCCAGGAAGGGTAATCGCCGTATTGCGCTTCACGGCGCAGATGAGCGATCGTCCCGGCAATCAACATCACGATCTGGAAGTGGGTGGGGACCATGACGAGGGAGGCATAGGCACGGGGAACGAGATCGCCGGAGACGATCTTCACCACATGCGCCAGCACCGCGATCAGTTGCGCTCCGGCAATCCAGAGCGGGTAGACCCGGTTGGCCCGAAGCGCGACCGCTAGGTAGAGTGCGAGCAACACAAGGTCGATCGCGAAGAGGTCAGGTTCGAGCTGGCGGTATGAGGTGTAGGGATCGCGCCCGCCGGTCAGCAGTTGGTCAAGGATGAACAGCGGCAGTTGGCAAAACAGCGCCAAGGCCATTGCCCGTTCGGCTGCAGCGCCGCGCAGCATGGCCAGGACGAAAGCCAGCAGCAGCATCACTGCCGCCGCTTCATCCTGATACTGCCAGACGATCCAGCCCACCCGGTACCCCCAACGAAACCACTGTCACCACCAGGGGTGCCAGCTTTCGGCAGGGCGGCTATACCACCCGGTTGAGTGCCTGGGCGACCCCAAGACCAACCAGCAGCAACACCAGCAACCCTACCGCTATGACCACCATGGCCACGATCCGGTTCAACGTGCCATGTTCGCCATCGAACACGGCGGGAACCACCCGGGGAGCGCCCTGTTGTCCTGCCGGTTCTATAACCGGCGAGTCTCCGTCATCCGGAGAAGGATGCCCCCCTTGACTCCCGCCGCCGCTATCCGGCGCTAAGGAGGTTTCCGTAAGCTGGATAATGTCGGCTGTAAGTGTCTTACAGGTCGGATCGATGCCGAAATCCGCGGTTTCCTGCTGAACGAGCTGGCGATAGAGCCGGGCGAGCTGGGCGCGGGGCACCCCGCCCAGGCGCGCACGGATGGCTTCGATGCGCTGGTTGACCGCCGATTCCGTGATGCCGAGGTAGCCGGAAATTTCCTTGCTGGTGCGATTGTCGGCGATCAGCGAAAGCACTTCACGCTGCTTGTCGGTAAGATCGCTCAGCTTCAGTCCGGGAAGCGGATCTCTCATCTTTGCCAACCAAACCTTGCCTGTTGGCTGCACCGTCGGGCCAGGATGATGCAGCCATGAACTTGCGGGCGTTCTGGCAGGATGGGCCGATCAAGGCAATCGATTCAAGCAGCTAATTTTGCCGCGCTCACCCAGTTGCCGTGCAGGCCCTGACGCAAGCGAACCGGCAACTTGATCCGGGCAACCGGCCCGCTGGCGACATTCAGCGCGTCGAACAGGCAGAGGTCCGAATAGTTGGTCAGGTGATTATCGACCAGCGCCAGCAGCCAGCCGTCACCTTCTGCCGAGCCCTTGCCGCGCGGCACGAAGGCCGGCTCCTGCATCGCGCTGTCCGGGCCGCACCACCAGCTTTGCTCCTTGCCGGTCTGATGATCGTAGTGGGTGAGCGAATTGATCACGCCGACGAAAGGCCCTGCCGGCCCGCTATAGGGCTTGTCGAAATCATAGGTGATCGTCCAGCCGTGGCGGTAGGGCTGGCCGCATTGCCGGTCATCGATGCGCGGGAATTCACCCGGTGCCTGGCCGATTCGTTCGATCGACTGGATGGTGTCGGTATTGGCCGCGAGATCGACAGTGATGCGGCTGAGGTAGGTCGTTGCTGCCACCGGATCGAATGGGCGGCCGTCCTTTTCCGGGAAGAAGGGCAGGCTGCCGGTCTGCGATACCGGCACGTCGAAAAGGATTTTCGTGCCATCCTGAAAGGCGTTCATCACATGGCAGCCGCAGATGCTGGGGTCCTGCCTGAACCAGCGCATGTCGCTGCCATCGCCGTCGCGGCGCATCACCCCGAGGTAGAACGGCAGTTCGCGGTCGTAATAGAAATGCGGCCGGTTCTGTTCGAGTACGCTCATGTCCGATGACCAGGGAGAGACATTGAATACCGCATAGTCCCCGGCGATGCAGAAATCGTGGAGCATGGTGTAATACGGCGCGAGGAACTCCGCCTTGCGTACCACCTTGCCCGTGGGGTCGATCTCGAAATAGCAGCATTCGCGGGTAAGCGGCCCGGCGAGCGAATAGCCGAAGCCGCAGAAGTTGCCCGTGCCGGGATCGATCTTGGGGTGGGCGGTAAAGGCGCTGATCGGCAGTTCGCCGTCGAAATCGGTGTAGCCTTCGGTCTCCAGCGTATTGGCGTCCATGATCAGGCAGGGGCTGTCCTCCTTCATCGCGAACAGCTTGCCGGCGTGGACCAGGACATTGGTGTTGGCCGTACCGCGCGCCATGCCCTTGACGCTGTCATCGTCGGTCAGCGGATTGCGGTAGGCACCGAACAGCGCCTTGCCGGCAGCCCGTTCCACCTTCCACTTGTCGGTCTGGGCATAGCGTTGGCGGAAATCGACCTTGCCGTCCTTGAAGCGGAACATCGAAACCATGCCATCGCCATTGAAGAACTGGTCGTCGGCGAACCTGGGCGGAAACTGCGGATCGGGGTGGACACGGTAGAATGCCCCGTCGAGATCGGCGGGAACCTCGCCCTCGATCTCCAGATCGCGAATGTCGCCCTCAAGCCGAACCAGCCTGAGCACGCTGGTGAAGCCGGGGTGCTGGGGAAAATGGGCCATGCCTGCCTCGCTATATTTATAACAATTGTTATTAAAAATAGCGCGGACGGCCTATACTGCATTGACTTGGATCAAGCCCCGGCTTCAACTCTGCCGTGACAACCAAGGGGAGCGGGCGATGGGACTGGGCGAGTGGTGGGACGAACATGCCGTGCCGCGCCTCGTGCGCCTGGGGTGCGGCAGCGAACACATCATGGACCTGCGCCGCCAGGTCGTGCCGCAGGCGCGCGGACGGGTGTTTGAACTGGGCTGCGGTGGCGGGCTCAACCAGGGGCTCTACGATCCGGCGCTGGTCAGTGGCTTGGCCGGGCTCGATCCTTCGGGCAAGCTGCTCGACTATGCCCGGGCGGAAGCGGCGGCGAAGGGGTGGCAGGCGGATATCCGGCAGGGCTTCGGGGAAGAGGTGCCCTTTGCCGACGCCAGCTTTGACACGGTGGTCTGCACGTTCACCCTGTGCTCGGTGAACGATCCCGCCCGCGTGCTGTCGGAACTGCGGCGAGTGCTCAAGCCGGGCGGCGTGTTCCTCTATGCCGAGCATGGCCGCGCCCCCGATCCCGAAGTGCTGCGCTGGCAGGAGCGGATCGAACCCGTGTGGAAGCGGATCATGGGCAATTGCCACCTGACCCGCCCGGTCACTGCGGCCATCGGTGAGGCGGGCTTCGTCACCAGTCCGATCGCCCGGCAATATATGCGGCCGGGACCGCGCTGGGCGGGGTGGATGGAATGGGGGACTGCGGTTAAGGCGGGGGAATGAACCTCGGTCGCTGTCTGCTCGTCTCGTCCCTAAGCCTTGTCCTGCCGCTGGCCGGTTGCACCGGATTTCATTCGCTGCCGCCGCCGGACTATGCGGACCTGCCCGATGACGGCGTGCTGCGGCTGGTGTTTGACGAACGCGGCGATCCCTGGCCGCTGGCGCACGACGCCGCTGCCGCAGCCGAAGCGGTGATCCCGGGCGATCTCGACAAGAGCCGATCCTTCCGCCTGGCGCGCCGGCTGGAGGCTTCCGGTGCGCCCTATGACCGCGCGGCGATCCTTGATGCGGCGGCGGCGCGGCTGGGGAAGGGCGGCGGCAGGGTGGTCGTGCTGATCAACGGGTTCAACAACAGCTATGGTTCGTTCCGCAGCAAATATGCCGGGGTGCGCCAGTGGCTTGCCGCGCAGGGTGCGCCTGCCGATACGCGCTATGTCGAAGTCTATTGGGACGCGCTGCACCGGGCTGGCGGCAAGGTTGCCTATCCGGTCGCGCTGTTCCCGCGGGCGCGGGGCAATGCGGAACGGGCTGGCGCCTGCGGCCTGCGCGATCTGCTTGTGCGACTTCCAGCCGGTACCGAGGTTACGCTGGTGGCGCACAGCCTAGGCTCGCAGGTAGCGCTGTCGACCGTGGCCGATCCGCCGCCCGGCCGTGACTCCATCGTCTGCGACGGCAGGCCGGTGCCCGCCACTCCCGCCAGTCAACTGGGCGACCTGCGCCTGACCGCATTCGCGCCAGCGCTGGGGGCAGGGCAACTGGAAGACAGCACGGGCGAGTTTCCCGCGACACTGCTCGCGCGGGTCAGCCGCTTCGTCATCGCCTGGGACCCCAACGATCCGGTGATCACCAAGCGGCGCTATGGCGTGAACCTGCCCGATACGCTCGGCGGTGATACGCGGCTGGGCGGCAACGAGGCCTTTGTCAGGGCCGTGGAGGACAAGGCGGGCGCTGCCGGTGCCGAGCGGTTCCAGCCGCTGCGCTTCGAACAGAAGTCGCACGAATTGACGCGCTATCTTGCCGACATCCCGCGCGCGGCCTGCGTGCTGTGGGCGGGCAAGGTGCTGCCCGAACGCCCGGCAGGCTGCACATTGATGCGCTGAATGCAATTCGGCCCCCGCTGCCTGAGCAACGGGGGCCGATTGTTTGAACCATCGAACCTGCGGGTCAGGCGCCGAAGGTGCGCTGCCACCAGCCGCGGCGCGGTGAGCCGTCGGGGTTGTTGCCGCCTTCGCCATCCTGTTCCGCCGACTGTTCGCCAGCCGGTGCGGAGTCCTCGCTGGGAACGACCGCGTCGTCGGCGGGTGCCGCTGCGGCTTCGGCGGGGGCGGCATCAGCCTTCTTGCGGCGGCTGCGCTTCGGCTTTTCGGCAGGTGCCGCTTCGGCCACCGGCGCGGCTTCCTGGACCGGAGCGGCCTCGGCTTCCACTTCGGCAGCCGGTTCAGCCTTCTTGCGGCGGCTGCGCTTCGGCTTTTCGGCCGGCTCGGCTTCCGCTGCCGGTTCGTCTGCCACCGGAGCCGCTTCGACGACCTCTGCCGCCTCGACGTCAGCCTTCTTGCGACGGCTGCGCTTCGGCTTGGCGGCCGGGGCTTCTTCACCCGCAGCTTCAGCTTCGACCGGCGCTTCGCCCGCTTCCGCTTCCGCTTCGCTGTCGCTCAGCGTCTCGCCGGATTCGGCCTCGCCTTCGCCGCGACCACGGCCACCGCGCCGGCGACGACCGCGCCGGCGGCGCTTGCGCTGGGCTTCGCCATCGTCGCCCGCTTCGGCAGAGCCTTCGCCCGCTTCGCGCGCCTCGTCAGAGGAGCCTTCGTCACCGTCTTCATCGCGCTCGTCGTCAGCTTCGCCGCTTTCGTCCGAACCCTGCTCGTCGCCGCGATCCCGGTCACGACCGCCACGCCGGCGGCGCTTGCGGCGGCGCTTGCGTCCGTCGGCATCGCTATCATCGCCGCCGCGTTCACGGCGGGGCGATTCGTCTTCGGCCTCCTCGTCGGCGAAATCCTCTTCGGGAAGATCGTCGTCGTCTTCATCCTCGAAGGTCAGCGCTTCGAAGCGGGGGACGAATTCGTTGCGCGGGCCGGACGAGGTGACGCGCATCTTCGCGCCTTCGTCTTCGCCTTCGGGCAGAACCTCGACCCGCACACCGTAGCGCGCCTCGATCTCGCCGAGATCGCCGCGCTTGGCGTTGAGCAGGTAGATGGTCGCCTCGGTCGAGGCATAGAGCGAGATGACCACGCCCTTGCCCTTGGCCGCTTCGTCCTCGATCAGGCGCAGTGCCGACAGGCCAGCCGAACTGGCGGTGCGGACAAGGCCCGATCCATCGCAGTGCGGGCAGGTGCGGGTGGTCGCTTCAAGCACGCCGGTGCGCAGGCGCTGCCGGCTCATTTCCATCAGGCCGAAGCTGGAAATGCGGCCAACCTGGATGCGGGCGCGGTCGTTCTTCAGCGCGTCCTTCATCGCCTTCTCGACCTTGCGGACGTTGGAGCCGTACTCCATGTCGATGAAGTCGATCACGACAAGCCCGGCCATGTCGCGCAGGCGCAGCTGCCGGGCGATTTCGCGCGCGGCTTCAAGGTTGGTGTTGAGCGCCGTTGCCTCGATGCCGTGCTCCTTGGTGGAGCGGCCCGAGTTGATGTCGATCGAAACCAGCGCTTCGGTCGGGTTGATGACGATATAGCCGCCGGACTTCAGCTGGACGACCGGATCGTACATCGCGGTAAGCTGGTCCTCTGCGCCGAAGCGCTGGTACAGCGGCACCGGATCGGCATAGTGCCGCACGCGCTTGGCGTGGCTGGGCATCAGCAGCTTCATGAAATCGCGCGCGGCGCGGTAGCCGTCGTCACCTTCGACGATCACTTCCTCGATGTCGCGATTATAGATGTCACGGATCGCGCGCTTCACCAGATCGCTGTCCGAATGGATCAGCGCCGGGGCGGTGGACTTGAGCGTGTTCTCGCGAATCTCGTCCCACAGGCGGGCGAGGTAATCGAAATCGCGCTTGATCTCGGTCTTGGTGCGCGAAAGCCCGGCGGTGCGGACGATGCAGCCCATCGACTTGGGCAGTTGCAGTTCGCCGATGATCGCCTTCAGCCGCTTGCGGTCGGCAGCCGAACTGATCTTGCGGCTGATGCCGCCGCCATGGCTCGAATTGGGCATCAGCACGCAGTAACGACCCGCGAGGCTGAGGTAGGTGGTCAGCGCCGCGCCCTTGTTGCCGCGTTCTTCCTTGACGACCTGGACCAGCAGCACCTGCCGCCGGTGGATGACGTCCTGGATCTTGTAGCGACGGCGCAGTGCCATGCGCTTGGCGCGCAGTTCGTCGGCTTCCTTGGCGTGGCCGCGACCACCCTGGCGGCGGCGACCACGGCCGCGCGGACGCTCTTCGCCCTCTTCGGCCTCGGCACGTTCTTCGCCTTCGTGATCGAAGCCGTCCTCGACGTGGCCGCCCTCGATCGTGGCGACATCGTCCTTTTCGTCGGTATCGACCTCGGTCACCCCGCCGTGATCGTCCATCGGCCCATGGGCCATGTCGTCGGCCAGGGACTCGCCGAGTTCATCGTCGCCGATGAAATCTTCCTCACCTTCGGCGATGGCGCGCAGCGCGGCCTCTTCCTCGGCGTGGGCAGCCTCTTCGGCCAGCAGACGCTCGCGGTCTTCCTTGGGGATCTGGTAATAGTCGGGATGGATTTCGCTGAAGGCGAGGAAACCGTGACGGTTACCGCCGAAATCGACGAAAGCAGCCTGCAGCGATGGCTCTACCCGGGTAACCTTGGCGAGATAGATGTTGCCCTTGATCTGCTTGTGTTCGGCAGATTCAAAGTCGAACTCGTCAATCCGGTTGCCCTTGAGCACCGCCACCCGGGTTTCTTCCGGGTGGCGCGCATCGATCAACATGCGCGTAGTCATTATGAATTCTCCAGGCGCGCCGCGGCTCGGTCAAGACCGGCAAGGCGGCACGCATTTGTGCAGGGATGCCGCACTGGCGGGCACGGGCGAGGCCCGGATAGCGCTGTGCGACTGCATGGTGAGCGCCCGGGCGAAGCAATGCCAGGGCATGGGGGTTCGTGTCTGCGAGCAAGCGATTGCGCGGCGTTTCCCAGCGCGCACAGCCAGCCATCCAAGCCGCCTGCGCCCGGAAGGGCGGCAGCGGAAGGGACGGTGAAAGGCTTCTCATAACTCGCGTCAACCTGTGCGTAACCGGGCGCGGCGGCCCGGATTGCGCCGGAGGGTTTCGCGACCCGATCTTCCGCTTTGCAGGGCCGGCAATTGCGGCTTCCGATGCATGGAGGATCGAGGCGGGACTGCCCCGGACAGTGCTTGCTAGCACCGGTTGCGGGGGGCGGCAAGTTTCTTGCGCGGGATCAATGCAGTGCCGGGCGGAAATTGCGCCCGGCCGGTACTGCATCCGGCCATTGCGCGCGACTCGCCCAGCGCCTAACGCATGGGGCCATGCCTCGCGTCGTCCAGATCCTGGTCCTCATCCTCGCCCCTCTGGCCGTCTTCGCTGCCATGGTCTGGGCCGACCGGACCTATGGCACACCCGGGCGCGGACGCGACTATGTCGTGCGGATAGACCTGCCGCCTGCGGGGGGTACGCTGGGGCTCCCGAAGATCGAAGGGCCGCTGGATGCCAGCCGGCCGCTGGTGGTGATCGATGCCGGTCACGGTGGTCACGATCCTGGCGCAGGCAGCGGCGAGCTCAAGGAAAAGGCGCTGACCCTGTCGCTCGCGCTGGCGCTGCGGAACCGTTTGCTGGCAGACGGCGGGGTGCGGGTGGCGCTGACCCGCGATACTGATCGCTACCTGTTTCTGGAAGAACGATCGGGAATCGCCCGCCGCCTGCGCGCCGACCTGTTCGTCTCGATCCACGCCGACAGCACCGAGGCCGGAGATGGCGACGCCACCGGCGGCACGGTCTATACCCTGTCTGAACGCGGCAGCAACGAAACTGCCGAACGCATGGCGGCCCGCGAAAACCGCGCCGACACGATCAACGGCGTCGCGCTCAAGGGTGCCAGCGACGCGGTGAGCGCGATCCTTGTCGACCTTTCGCAGCGCGAGACGCAGGCGCAGTCCGACGAGTTCGGCCGGATGATCCTGCGCGAGGGCGCGGGGCGGATGACGTTCAAGGAGGCGGGCCTGCAATCGGCGGCCTTCGTCGTGCTCAAATCGCCCGATGTGCCGTCCGTCCTGTTCGAAGCCGGCTACATCAGCAACCCGAAGGACAGCGGCTGGCTGGCCTCGTCCACCGGTCGCGAGGCTTTCGCCGGGCTGACCGCGCGCGCGATCCGCGTCTATTTCGCGCGCCGGTCCGGCGCTGGCATAGCCTCGCCCGCGCCGCAATCCGCAGGATCGCCAGCTTCCGCACAGGACGGCGCGTAAGGCTCTGGCAATCGGCGCGAACGCCGTGCTAGAGGCGCTGCATGGCTGAGACCCCAGAGCCCGAAAAGCTGCACTACCGTGTCCGTCGCGAAGCCGGCGGCTGGATCGCATGGTTCCGTGAAAACTGGCGCACCAGCCGCCGTTTCCGCTTCGCCGGATACCTGCTGGCGGGCATCCTGGCGCTGTATCTGCTGGTCTGGCTGACGGTTGCGCGCAACCTGCCCTCGGCAGACAAGCTGCTCGATTACCAGCCGCCGCTGCCCACCATGGTGCGCGGCATCGATGGTGAAATCGTCTATTCCTATGCGCGCGAACGGCGTGTTCAGCTGCGCTTTGTCGATTTTCCCAAGCCGCTGATCAACGCTTACCTGTCGGCCGAGGACAAGTCATTCTGGACGCATGGCGGCGTTGACTACACCGGGCTGGTCGGCGCGGTGTTCGACTATGTGATCAAGTTCGGATCGGGCAAGCGCGCGCGCGGCGGGTCGACGATCACCCAGCAGGTCGCGAAGAACATCCTGATCGGCAACGAATACTCGGTGACGCGCAAGTTCAAGGAGATGATTCTCGCGCGGCGCATCGAAGGCGTGCTGAACAAGCAGCAGATCCTCGAGCTCTACCTCAACGAGATTCCGCTCGGTCGGCAGAGCTTCGGCGTCCAGGCGGCAAGCCGCGCCTATTTCGGCAAGGACGTGGACGAGCTGCAGCTGCACGAGGCCGCGTTCCTTGCCATCCTGCCCAAGGCACCGGAGACCTATGGCCGTGCCAAGTTTGCCGCGCAGGCCATGGAGCGGCGCAACTGGGTGCTGGACCAGATGGTCAAGAACGGCTGGGCGACGGCGGCTGAAGCCGCGACGGCCAAGGCCCAGCCGCTGGGCGTGATCGCTCGCCGCGCCGATACCTACAGCCCCGATGTCGGCTATTTCGTCGAAGAGGTGCGCCGCCGCCTGATCGACAAGTACGGTGAAAATGCGGAGGCCGGACCCAACTCGATCTATGCCGGCGGGCTGTGGGTCCGCACATCGCTCGATCCGCAGATCCAGAAGGCGACGCAGGACGCACTGCGCGCCGGGCTGCTGCGCTATCACGGTGGCCGCGGCTGGCGTGGGCCGATTGCCCATGTCGATATCGATCCCGAACACTGGCAGAGCCAGCTGGTCGCGCTGAACAAGTCGGTCAGCTACCAGAACTGGCGGGTTGGCATCGTCGTGCAGCGCAAGGGTCCGCAGGCGACCATCGGCTTCATTGACGGCAGCACGGCGGCGCTGACCGGGCTGCCCGACACGATCCGCGCCGGTGACGTCACCGCCGCCGCGCCGGTCAGCGATTCGGTCTATGCCGTGCGCGCCATTCCCGAAGTGGCGGGCGGCATGCTGGTGGAAAGCCCGCACACCGGGCGCGTGCTGGCGATGCAGGGCGGCTTCGATGCCGGGCTCGATTCGTTCAACCGCGCCACCCAGGCGCAGCGCCAGCCGGGCTCGACCATCAAGCCCTTCGTCTATGCCACCGGGCTGGACTATGGGATGACCCCGGTCACCATGGTGCTCGACGGGACGTTCTGCGTCTACCAGGGCGCGCAGCTGGGCAAGAAGTGCTTCCAGAACTTTGGCGGTGCGGGCGGCAGCGGCAATCACACCATGCGCTGGGGGCTTGAGCAATCGCGCAACCTGATGACCGTGCGCATCGCCAATGACAGCGGCATGGACCACGTCGTCAAGACGATCAAGGACGTCGGGATTGGCGACTACAAGCCCTATCTCGCCTATGCGCTGGGCGCGGGCGAGACCACGGTGGCGCAGATGGTCAACGCCTATGCCGCCCTGGCGAACAACGGCGTGCAGTTCGAACAATCGCTGATCGACTTCATCCAGGATCGCAACGGCAAGGTGATCTGGCGCGCCGATACCCGCCGCTGCACCGGCTGCAACATGGCGGAATGGGACGGCAAGCCGATGCCCCGGCTGGCGTTGCGCGGCAAGCAGGCGATGGACGCGCGCACCGCCTACCAGACCGTGCACATGCTGGAAGGCGTGGTCACGCGCGGCACCGCCGTGACGCTGCGCGATCTCAAGCTGCCGCTGTTCGGCAAGACCGGTACCACCACCGGCCCGACAAACGTGTGGTTCTGCGGCGGCAACACCGACATGGTCGGGGGCGTCTACCTTGGCTACGATCAGCCGCGCTCGCTGGGCGGCTATGCCCAGGGCGGCACTTTCGCCGCGCCGATCTTCAAGCAACTGGTTCAGGAAACCCGGCCGCGCTGGTCGCACAATCCGTTCCCCGCGCCGGCCGAAGTGCGCCTTGTCAAGGTTGACCGGATTTCGGGCAAGCGGGTGTTCGAAGGCACCCCCGGTGACGATCCCAAGTCCAACCTGATCTGGGAAGCCTTCAAGGAAGATACCGAACCGGCGCGCGCCAGCCGGCTTGATGACATCGCCAGCCAGCGTGACGCGCTGGTCGCGGCGATCAAGCGCGGTGCGCAGGCGAAGCAGCGTGTCCAGCAGCAGGAGGCTGCGCCGCCGGCTGAAACCAGTGATGTCGTCGTGGAACAAGGCGTGGTATACTGAAGCTATCCGGCAGGCCTGACGAACGGGCCGCTCAGGGGAGAACGTCGATGAACTTCGCCAAACCGCTTGTCGCGGCTGCTTTTGCCTTGGGCCTTGCCGCCACGCCCGCCGCGCTGCAGGCCGAACTGCCGCAGGGCGTCCGCGCGCCGGACTTCTCCACCCAGGGGGCACTGGCCGGCAAGCCCTTCGCCTTCCACTTGCGCGACGCGCTGCGTCGTGGGCCGGTGGTGCTCTACTTCTATCCCAAGGCCTTCACCCAGGGCTGCACGCTGGAAGCCCACGCCTTTGCCGAGGCGACCGATGATTTCCGCGCCGCCGGGGCAACGGTGATCGGCATGTCGAACGACGACGTGCCAACGTTGCAGCGCTTCTCCACAGAGCATTGCCGTGACAAGTTTCCGGTAGCCCAGGCCACGCCCGAGATCATCCGCGCCTATGACGTCGCCCTGGTGCGCGAGGGGATTCCGGCGGGCCTCGCCAGCCGCACCAGCTACGTCATTGCCCGCGACGGCCGGGTCCGCCTGGTCTATTCGAACATGGACTATCGCGATCACGTTCGCCTGACGCTGGACGCGGTGAAGGCGCTGGCGCGGCATTAGGCGGACGGCATTCTCGTGCCTGCCTATGCGAGGCAAGAAAGTTGTTAGTGTAGTCTGCATTTCGTAGATCGCCTGCACACCGGCGGCCCTTTACTTTGCGGGCAATCCGGCTAACGCGCTGTCTCCCGAAACAGGAGAATTGTCGCGATGCGTGCCGAAGGGCAGGCCCATATCGACCGGATCGAAGCCGCGCTGGCGCTGGTGCGCAAGTTCCTTGACTGGGACCGCGCGCTACGTCGTCTCGACGAGTTGAACGCGCGGGTGGAAGATCCCAAGCTGTGGGACAATCCGAAGGAAGCCGAAGCGGTGATGCGTGAGCGTCGTCGGCTGGAAGCGTCTGTCGGCACGGTCAACCAGATCGGCCAGGAAATGGCCGATGCCGTCGAATTCGTCGAACTGGGCGAGCTGGAAGGCGACGAGGCGACGATCGAGGAAGGTCTCGCCACTCTTGCCGCGCTGGCGAACCGCGCCGATGCCGACAAGGTGCAGGCGCTGCTCGCGGGCGAGGCAGATGCCAACGATGCCTATCTTGAAGTCCATGCCGGGGCAGGGGGCACCGAAAGCCAGGACTGGGCGGAAATGCTCCAGCGCATGTACACCCGCTGGGGCGAGCGCCACGGCTACAAGGTGGAACTGGTCGACTATCACGCCGGCGAAGCCGCCGGGATCAAGAGCTGCACGCTGCTGATCAAGGGCGAAAACGCCTATGGCTATGCCAAGACCGAGAGCGGGGTTCACCGGCTCGTCCGGATCAGCCCCTATGACAGCTCGGCGCGTCGGCACACCAGCTTCAGCTCGGTCTGGGTCTATCCGGTGATCGATGACAATATCCAGATCGAGGTCAATCCCGCCGACCTCAGGATCGATACCTACCGCGCTTCGGGTGCGGGCGGGCAGCACATCAACACGACCGATTCCGCGGTGCGTATCACCCACGTGCCCACCGGCATCATCGTCGCCAGCCAGATCGACCGTTCGCAGCACAAGAACCGCGAAATCGCGATGAACATGCTGAAGGCGCGCATGTTCGAAGAGGAAATGCGCCGCCGTGAAGAAGCGGCCAGTGCTGAACATGCCTCCAAGAGCGACATCGGCTGGGGCCACCAGATCCGCTCCTACGTGCTGCAACCCTATCAGCAGGTGAAAGACCTGCGCACCGGCCATGTCTCCACCTCTCCCGACGACGTGCTTGACGGCGCGCTCGATCCCTTCATGGCCGCTGCCCTGTCGCAGCGCGTGACTGGCGAGAAGGTGACGGTCGAGGACGTCGACTGACCATGCGCGCGGCCGCCTTGCCGTTGCTGGCGCTGCTCGCCGCTTGCGGCGGAAGCGGCGACGACAACCGCGACCGGCCGCCCACCTCGCGCGAGTTCCCGCGTGCCTATCGCCCTGCCTCGAAGGTAGCGAGCGACATGATCGCCTCCGAAGTCCAGCGCGACAGCCTGGGCGAGGCGCAGACGGTGATGGACCTGGCAGATATCCGCCCCGGCACCACCGTGGCCGACATCGGTGCGGGTGAGGGGTACTACACCATTCGTCTGGCGGAACGGGTCGGCGCGAAAGGCCGCGTGCTGGCGCAGGACATCAACCCCGAGGCGATCCGCCGGCTGGGCGTGCGCGTGGAGCGCGAGCGGCTGGATACGGTATCGATCGTCACCGGGGCGCAGGACGATCCCCGGCTGCCGGTCAACAGCTTCGACCGGGTGTTCATGGTGCACATGTACCACGAAGTGTCGGAACCCTACGCCTTTCTCTGGCGGCTGCGGCCATCGCTGAAACCGGGCGGCAAGGTGATCGTCGTCGACGTTGACAGGCCAACCGATCTCCACGGCATTCCCCCGGCGCTTTTGTTCTGTGAATTCGCCGCCGTGGGCTTTCGCTTGGACGAGTTTGTCCGTAAACCCGAAGTGACGGGTTACTATGCGCAGTTCGAGCTGGTCGGTTCGCGACCGGCACCTGCCGCTATCAAGCCCTGCCGCGATCTGGGGAAGAGCGCGGTCGCCGATCCAGCGGCGAAGGGGCCTTAGGAAGAAAGACGGTTGGTGATGAGTTTCAAGGGTTTGAAGCCGATCCTGTACGGCGGACGCGAAGTCTGGCCGCTGGTGGAAGGCGGCAAGGGCGTGGCGGCCACCAACCACATGAGCTCTGGCGCCTGGGCGGCGGCTGGCGGGATCGGCACGGTCAGCGCGGTCAATGCCGACAGCTACGACGCCGAAGGCAAGATCGTGCCGCAGATCTACAACGCGCTGACCCGGCGTGAACGGCACGACGAACTGATCCAGTACGCCATTGACGGGGCAGTCGAACAGGTCCGCCGGGCCTTTGACCTGTCGGGCGGCAAGGGCGCGATCAACATCAACGTGCTGTGGGAAATGGGCGGCGCGCAGCAGGTGCTCGAAGGCGTGCTGGAAAAGACTCGCGGGCTGGTGACCGGCGTGACCTGCGGCGCGGGCATGCCTTACAAGCTTTCGGAAATCGCCGCGCGGTTCAACGTGCACTACCTGCCCATCGTCAGCTCCGCCCGGGCCTTCCGCCTGCTGTGGAAGCGCGCCTACCACAAGGTGGCGGAACTGATGGGCGCGGTGGTCTATGAAGACCCCTGGCTGGCGGGCGGGCACAATGGCCTGTCCAATGCCGAAGATCCGTTGCAGCCGCAGGACCCCTATCCGCGCGTCAAGGCGCTGCGCGATACCATGCGCGCGGAAGGCATTCCGGATACGGTGCCCATCGTCATGGCCGGCGGCGTCTGGTTCCTGCGCGAATGGGACAACTGGATCGATAACGAGGATCTTGGCTCGATCGCGTTCCAGTTCGGCACCCGCCCGCTGCTGACCGAAGAAAGCCCGATCCCGCAGGACTGGAAGGACCGGCTGCGCACGCTGGAGCCCGGTGACGTCCTGCTGCACCGCTTCTCGCCCACCGGCTTTTACAGTTCGGCGGTGCGCAATCCCTTCCTCCGTTCGCTGGAGGCCCGGTCCGAGCGGCAGGTGCCCTATTCCAAGGTCGAGGCGGGCGAGCATACCGTGCGGCTTGACGTCGGCGTCAAGGGCAAGAACTTCTGGGTCACCCCGCGCGATCTCGAACACGCGCGCCAATGGGCGGCGCAAGGTTATTCCGAAGGGCTGCGCACGCCGGACGACACCATCGTTTTCGTCTCGAAGGAAGAACGCGAAAGCATCCGGACCGACCAGTCAGACTGCATGGGCTGCCTGTCGCACTGCGGGTTCTCGTCCTGGAAGGACCATGACGACTACACCACCGGTCGCCTCGCCGATCCGCGCAGCTTCTGCATCCAGAAGACATTGCAGGACATCGCCCATGGCGGGGATGTGGAGCAGAACCTGATGTTCGCCGGCCACGCTGCCTATCGCTTCAAGCAGGACCCGTTCTATTCGAACAACTTCACCCCGACGGTGAAGCAACTGGTCGA
>JAGWTB010000106.1 GCA_028869175.1 Sphingomonadales bacterium | reverse complement strand
CGCGATTGCCGGGCGAAGGTTATCGAGGTGCTGTCCTGTCCGATCACGGTGAACTGCGCCGGGCAGGGTGCCTGCCGGTCGCTGATGATCGCGCGATACCAGTCCTGCGCCGAATGGACTTCCCGGCTGCGGGTGCGCGCGATGATCTCCAGCGCCTCGGACCAGTCCTGCTGCGAATTGCCGTGAACCAGGATGCGGTCGAACACGTATTTAGGGTTGCTGTCGTCATAGAAGATCGTGTCATCGCGCTTGGCGTCGAGCGAGGCCTTCAGCGCCGGATAGAGGCCGTGATCGAACAGGAGCCGTTCGGCCCGGGCCGGGGTGGCGAGCAGCAGCGCGATCAGCGGCGCGAACAGGGCAGCCTTCATCGGTGATGTCTCCCGCGATTTCGTTTTCGAAACCGCAGAATAGCGCGATTGCGCCCGATGTTACAGTCTTGTTACGGCGAAACGGAATATTTCATTTATATTACAATAATGTTGCAAGCACCGGTATCAGTTCGTCGTAGTGATCAATCACCGCCGCCGCGCCTAGCTGGTCCAGCGGCACATCGTTGAAGCCGAAACTCACCGCCACGCAGGGCAGGCCCGCCGCCTTTGCCGCGCCGGTATCGTAGGTGGTGTCGCCAACATAGGCGGCGCGGCCGCCGCCGGCGCGGGCGACCATTTCGTCCAGCATGTCGCGCGCCGGCTTGGCGCGTCCGGGGCCGAGCGTGTCGCCGCCGATGATCGTGTAGAAGCGGGGGGACAGGCCAAGTTCGCCGAGCAGCCGCACGGCAAGGTGTTCCAGCTTGTTGGTCGCCACCGCCAGCTTGATGCCGCGCGCCGCCAGGCCGTCGAGCATCGCCTCGCCGCCGGGGAACAATCGCGAATGGACGGCGATGTTCGCCTCGTAATAGGCGATCAGTTCGCGGTGCAGCGCCTTCAGTTCGGGTTCGGGCAGCGGGCCGCCGGTCACCGCCATGGCGCGCTCGAGCATCATCTTCGCCCCGCCGCCGATCAGATCGCGCACTTCGGCCAGTGGCACCTCAGGCCGTCCCGCCAGTTTGAGTGCGTGATTCAGCGCGATCCCCAGGTCCGCACTGGTATCAAGCAGGGTGCCGTCCAGGTCGAAGCCGACCACATCGAATGAAATTTCCGTCATGGTCACGCCCGATGGCGGGGGATTCTGGAAACGGCAACTGTTTGATGGCATGGGGCATCACATGACTGCTGCTTCCTCCCCGCTCGCCATCGTCGTCCTCGCCGCCGGCAAGGGCACCCGCATGAAGAGTGACCTGCACAAGGTGCTCCATCCCATCGCCGGCAGGCCGATGCTCGATCACCTGCTCGCCAGCGCGGCGGAGCTGGTGCCAGCGCGGCAAGTGGTGGTGGTCGGCAGCGGGCGCGATCAGCTCGAAGCGGCGCTGGGCGGGCGCGCGGCGATTGCGGTGCAAGAGCCGCAGCACGGCACCGGCCATGCCGTCCAGCAGGCCGAAGCGGCGCTCAGCGGCTTTGCAGGTGACGTGCTGATCCTTTACGGCGACGTGCCCTTCGTCCGCCCCGAAACCATGCGCGCGATGATCGAGCGGCTGCACGGGGAGGATAATCCGGCGGTGGTGGTGCTGGGGTTCGAACCCGCCGAAACGCTGCAATATGGCCGGGTGATCGCCGAACAGGGCCGCATCCTCAAGATGGTGGAGCACAAGGACGCCAGCGAGGAAGAGCGCGCCTGCCGTTTGTGCAACTCCGGCCTGATGGCGGTGCGCTCGGACGAACTGTTCAGCCTGCTCGCGCGGGTCGACAACCAGAATGCCCAGGGCGAATACTATCTTGTCGACGTGGTCAACGTGGCCAATGGCGATGGACGGACCTGCGCGGTGGTGGTGACGGCGGACGAGGAGGAAGTCGCCGGGATCAACAGCCGCGCCGAGCTCGCCGAGGCTGAGGAGCGGTGGCAGCAGCGCCGCCGCCGCCGCGCGATGGACGATGGCGCCAGCCTGATCGCGCCGCAGACGGTGTGGTTCGCCTGGGATACCCAGCTTGGCCGCGACGTGCTGGTAGAGCCCAACGTGGTCTTCGGCCCCGGCGTTACCGTGGCGGACGGCGCGAAGATCCGCGCCTTCTGCCATATCGAGGGAGCCAGCCTTGGCCCCAAGGTCGAAGTAGGCCCCTATGCCCGCCTGCGCCCCGGCGCGGTGCTGGAGGAGAAGGCCAAGGTCGGCAACTTCGTCGAGGTCAAGAAGGCGGTGCTGGGCAAGGGCGCCAAGGCCAACCATCTGTCCTACATCGGCGATGCCGAGGTGGGGGCCGGGGCCAACATCGGCGCTGGCACCATCACCTGCAACTATGACGGCTATTTCAAGTACAAGACCGTGATCGGCGAACGCGCCTTCATCGGCTCCAACTCGGCGCTGGTGGCCCCGGTGAAGATCGGTGCCGACGCCATCGTCGGTGCCGGCAGCGCGGTAACCCGCGATGTCGCCCCCGGCGAACTGCGGATCGTGCGCGCAGACCAACTGGTCAAGCCCGGCTGGGCTGATCGCTTCCATGACGCGATGAAGAAGAAGAAGGCGGAGAAGAAGTAATGGGAAATTACGAACTTATTTCTTCTTTGGCTTGGCCGGGAGTAGCGTTGATAGCGATCATTATTCTTGGCCCAGGAGGTGTGCTAAATAGTACTATCGGAGAGCTTGCGAATAAGCTTATGAGTATAAATAGCTCCGTAAAAGAATTTAAAAATTCTGTTGCTGATTTTAACGAAAGTCAGCGCGCTATGGCTTCGGCAGTTGCCGCAATCCGTGAGCTGGACGGAGAACTTGCGAAAATGTCAGGTAAACTGGAAACCATTCGGCAAATTACAACTGAAAATGCAATCGAGCAAGGCAAGGCGCGAATTGCTGAAGAGGTTAGTCAGGTTGGCGGTGAGAGCGGTGTCCAACCCGAACTGGTTCAAGAGGAGCCGTTGGAAGTCGATCAGATGCATGAGCTGATACTCCAAAAATGGTCTATGCTCACAGAGCTATTGCGTGAGCGAGTAGGAGCCGAAAACTACGATGGACGCGCGATTGGCCAGATGGCACGCATGCTCGCGGACAAACGCCGACGAGTTAAGCATATCGAAATCGCCGATGCAGAGCTGATTGAAGGTCTTCATTCACAATATAAGCGTTTCGTCCGCCTCACTGCTTCAAGGGCTGAGTGGTTGACATCGGAGGTCTATTTGAACTTTGTCCAAGGGGTTGATCGAGCGATCAGTCTATTGACGTGATATCATAGTATGATATCAACTTCCCATGACCCGCATCCTCGCCGACCTTCCCGATGACGACATCGCCTGGCTCGATGCCCGCGCGGCGGAGCTGGGCAAGTCGCGGGCGGCGTTGATGCGGGAGGCCATCACCGCTTTCCGGGCGAAGGACCGTGACTGGCTGGAGCAGGGCTTCGGCCTGTGGACCAGTTACGGGCGCGGGGTGGATGGTGGTCAGTTCGAGGCGCGGGCGCGGCGGCAGTGGTCGCGCGAAGGCGATGCGCCGTGAGCGAGACCTATTTCGATACCGGCATCCTCGTCGATACCCTCGCCGGGCATCATCTCGCCATGGCGGAGCTGCGCCGGGTGGCGCGGCCGTGGATCAGCCGGGTAACCTGGCTGGAAATCATGGGCGAAGTGCCGCCCCCCGCGCGCGAGGAGACAGAGGCTTTCCTCGCCAATTTCGCCATGCGTGAGGTTTCACCCGAAATCGCCCGCCGCGCCGCAACCCTGCGGTTCGAGCGGCCCGCGCTCGGCCTCGGCGCGGCGCTTGTCCTCGCCACCGCGCAGGAGCACGGGGCGATTCTCGTCACGCGAAATATCAAGGATTTCCCGGCACAGATGCCGGGGATTCGCGTTCCCTACAGTTCTTGAGCAGGTCAGGTCGCACATGTGTGGAATTATCGGTATTGTCGGCAAGGAAGAAGTGGCGGACCGTCTGGTCGATGGGCTGCGGCGGATGGAATATCGCGGATATGACAGCGCCGGGGTCTGCACCGTCCACGGCGGAGAGCTGATTCGCCGCCGCGCGCCGGGCAAGCTGATCAATCTGGTGCGCGAACTGGCGCGCGATCCCGCGCCGGGCACCACCGGCATCGCCCACACCCGCTGGGCTACTCACGGCGCACCCACCGCCGCCAATGCCCACCCCCACGCCACCGCCGAACTGGCGCTGGTCCACAACGGCATTATCGAGAATTTCCGCCAGCTGCGCGAAGCGCTGACCGCGCGCGGGCGCAAGTTCGAAAGCGATACGGACACCGAAGTGGTGGCGCACCTCGTGTCCGAACTGGTCGAGGGCGGAGCCACGCCGGTGGAGGCGGTGAAGGCCGCCTTGCCGCAGCTGCGCGGGGCCTTCGCGCTGGCCATCGCTTTCCGCCAATACCCAGACATGCTGATCGGCGCGCGGCTCGGCTCGCCGCTGGTGGTCGGCTATGGCGAGGGTGAGACCTATCTGGGCTCCGATGCGCTGGCGCTTGCGCCGCTGACCCAGAAGATCAGCTACCTGGACGAGGGCGACTGGGTGATCGTCACCCGCGAAGGCGCGCAGGTGTTCGACAAGGAAAACAATCCGGTGGTGCGCGAAGTCACCACTTCAGGGGCGTCGGCAGCGGCGATCGAGAAGGGCAATTACCGCCACTTCATGCAGAAGGAGATCTTCGAGCAGCCCACCGTGGTCGCGCAGACGCTGCGCTCCTATATCCGGCAGGTCGACCAGACCGTGGCCCTGCCGCAGTTCGACATGGACCTGTCGGCCATCAGCCGCGTCACCATCGTCGCCTGTGGTACCAGCTTCTATGCCGGCATGGTCGCCAAGTACTGGCTGGAGCAATTCGCCCGCCTACCGGTGGACATCGATGTGGCGAGCGAATTCCGCTACCGCGATCCGGTGCTGGAGCCGGGCGGCCTTGCCCTGTTCATCTCGCAGAGCGGCGAGACGGCGGATACGCTGGCGGCGCTGCGCCACTGCAAGGCGGCAGGGCAGACCATCGCGGTGGTGGTCAACGTGCCGACCAGCTCGATGGCGCGCGAGGCGGACTTGCTGTTGCCGACCCATGCCGGGCCGGAGATCGGCGTCGCTTCGACCAAGGCCTTCACCTGCCAGCTTGCCGTGCTAGCCGCATTTGCCGCGCACATGGCGGTCAAGCGCGGGCGGATGGACCGGGCAGAAGAAGCCGAAGTGGTCCGCCACCTGCTCGAAACCCCCGCCACGCTTAACGCCGCACTGGCCCATGACGACGAAATTGCCGCCATGGCCCACCTCATCGCCCCAGCGCGCGACGTGCTTTATCTCGGGCGCGGGCAAGACTATCCGCTGGCGCTTGAAGGTGCGCTTAAAATCAAGGAAATCAGCTACATCCATGCCGAAGGCTATGCCGCCGGCGAGATGAAGCATGGCCCCATCGCGCTGATCGACGAAGCCGTTCCGGTGATCGTCCTCGCCCCGTCCGGGCCGCTGTTCGAAAAGACCGTCAGCAACATGCAGGAAGTCCGCGCGCGCGGCGGCAAGATCGTGCTGATTTCCGACCGGGAGGGGCTGGACGAAGCGGGCGAGGGCTGCCTCGCCACCATCGAGATGCCCAAGGTCCACCCGCTGATCGCGCCGCTGGTCTATGCCGTGCCGGTGCAATTGCTGGCCTACCACGTCGCCTGCGCCAAGGGCACCGATGTCGATCAGCCGCGCAATCTGGCGAAAAGTGTCACGGTGGAATAGTACCGCAGACACAGATCAATTCGCAGGAGCGCTTATGGCTGGATTGGTTTTTGTCTTCGCGATGTTGGGTTCGATGATCCTGCTGATGTCAGTGGCCTACGGCAGGATGATTTCTATCCGTGACTCACAGCGATCCCGCGTTGAATCGACGGACGATAGCCTTCCTGTGATTACACCCTATGTCGATGAAATCCGTAACGAGGGTGGTCTGACGCTGGCGCGGATTGACAGTTTTGATCCAGCACTTTCCGCCGCAGACAAGCGCGCGGCGGAAATGCCCGATGTGGAGCAGACGATTCAGGGCAGGCGCTAGGTCAAATGATTGCTCAGCCCACCTCAGGGTTTACGCCAAGCTAACGATTGCGCGCGTACATCGCGCGGGTGACCCAGCAACCCGATACCCAGACACTGACTCTGCCCAAGACCCTGCCCGTGATGGCAGTTCTGGGGCTGTCCGATGCAGGCGAGGGCGACTGGGCCCGCCTGCGCGGCTTGCAGTATGCCAGCCTTGCGGCGGTGACCCGACCACGCCTGATCGCCAATGCCATCGCCGCAGTGGCGGTGGCGCAGGCCTATTTCGGCGCGGTGCATATCGCGGTGCTGATCGGCTGGCTCGCGCTGCTGGCCGGGGCACTCTATCACAGCACCCATTTCGACCGGCTCTATGGTGACGACGAACGCCGCCGCATGTCGCGCGAAGAGGTCAACCGGCTGGCAGTAAGCTCGGTGCTGATCGCGCTGGCCTGGGTCGTTCCCATGGCCTTCTTCGCGCCATACGGCACGCCGATCATGGCGCTGAAGACCTGGACGGTGGTGGCCATGCTGATGGCCTCCATGGCGATCCTACTGCCGGCGGTGCCGCTCAGCACCGTGCTGTTCAACGCCATTGTTGGCGGAGCCTCGGTGGTATCGATGCTCTATGGCCGGCAATGGGACATGGCGCTGATTGCCTTCGCCTTTGTCCTGGTCGCGTCCGTTGGCGCGGTATCGGGCGCGCGCAATTTCCTGATTACCAAGGTTGCCGAAGCCGGCATGGCGGAAAAGTCCGAAGTCGTCTCGCTGCTGCTGCGCGAGTTCGAGGAAGGCGAGGCAGACTGGCTGTGGCAGATCGACACCTCGCGCCGCGTGCGCTCGGTCAGCCCGCGCTTTGCCTTTGCGCTGGGCATGGATCCCGAGGACATTGACGGCAAGCCGTTCATCCAGCTGATTGCCGGGGCTGCCTGGGAAACCGGGCAGTTCCCGTCGAGCCTGCATGACCTGGCCGAACGGCTCAAGCGCCGCGAAAGCTTTTCCAACCTGCTGGTGCGGGTGACCATCGGCGGCGTGCATCGCTGGTGGGAGCTTTCGGGCACCCCCAAGCTCAACGAAAACGGCGTGTTCGACGGTTTCCGCGGGGTCGGCTCGGACGTGACTGAACAGCGCGAGAGTTCGGACAAGATCGCCTATCTCGCCCGCTATGATACGCTGACCAGCCTGCCCAACCGCATGATGCTGACCGAGGCCATGGCCGAGGCGATGCGCTATGCCGAACAGTGGCGCACGCGCTGCGCCTTCCTGATGATCGACCTTGATCGGTTCAAGGCCGTCAACGATACCTTGGGGCATCTCGTCGGAGACCAGCTTCTCGCCCGCGTTTCGGACCGGTTGAAGGCACTGATGACGCAGAACGAGCTCTGCGGTCGGCTGGGCGGCGACGAGTTCGCCATCGTCGTGCGCGATGCCTCTGACATGGAGCGGGTCAACCGCGTGGCCCAGGCGGTGATTCACTCGCTGTCGCAGCCCTATGAGGTCGATCACCACACGCTTTATGTCGGCGCCAGCGTGGGTTCGGCGATTGGACCGCGTGATGGCTCCACGGTGGAAACGCTGATGCGCAACGCCGACCTTGCGCTCTATCGCTCCAAGGAAGAGGGCGGCGGGCAGCACAACGTCTACGAGCCCGCGCTCCATGCCCACGCCGAAGAGCGCCGCAAGCTGGAATTCTCGCTGCGCCGGGCGCTGGAACGCAACGAATTCCTGCTCAACTACCAGCCGGTGGTCGACGCCCAGGGCGAGAACGTGGTCAGCTTCGAGGCGCTGCTGCGCTGGAAGAATGATGAACACGGCCAGGTCAGCCCGGCCAAGTTCATCCCGCTGGCCGAGGATACGCGTCTGATCGTGCCGATTGGCGAATGGGTGCTGCGCGAGGCTTGCCGGGAAGCGATGCGCTGGCCGCAGACGATCAAGGTTGCGGTCAACGTTTCGGGCGAGCAGCTGCTCGATCCCAACTTCACCGCCAGCGTTGTCGGTGCGCTCACCAGCAGCGGCCTGCCGCCGCAGCGGCTGGAAATCGAGGTGACCGAATCGATCTTCGTGCGCGATGC